>CAYZIS010000008.1:23297-83915 GCA_964478545.1 uncultured Thermodesulfobacteriota bacterium | reverse complement strand
AGCATGTCCCCCACAGCTTTTTGAGTTTGTGGTCGTCTCAGCTCGTCAGGAACAAGAGGCTGACCTTTCCAAGAAGGGATAAAGGTCGGCAAAAACGCTTTAACGGGCTGGTCCTCGGCTTAGAGAACCAAAAAGCACATGAGAAACAGGCCATTTTATGGCTATAAAATATTTATAGGCAGCTAAAATTGGGGATATTTCAACACCTTTTATTCTAATGTTCTGACTTTTTACGAGGCCATCAACTTTTAGGTAACATATTATTTTGAAAAGATGTTCCCGTTACCATTTTATAATTAAAGATGTATAAGGATTTTCTCACATAGCATATAATATTGATATGGTGACAAGGAAAAATCAAACATTTCAAGTAGTTAATATTGTATACTGTGTGTAATACTTAGTGTTCGATTAAGTTTCCTTTCCAGCTGTAGTTCAGAATAAATCTTCTTTCAAGATACCAATGGCATGGTTGTATTCCGGCTTGGCAGCGTTGCCATTAATCAAATTATCCACGATTTCATTGAGATAAAATAGTGATGTATTTCTGTGTTATGTCGACAATATTTTTTTACTTTTTTTCCTTGACAAGGTTTGCGCTCTCAGATATACAATCCCTGTTTAATAAAAAGCTTCACAAGGATATTATGGTTATTTAAGAATTTAGTTCATTAAATAACTAAACCATACTTCTTTCTAGGGGCGGAAAAATGCTGGTTAATTATATTCCTGTACTGGTGATGATGCTGGTAGGCATTGGTTTTGGCGTCTTTGCTGTGGCGGTTTCAAGTATTTTGGGTCCGCATCGCAGTTTTAAGGTGAAGCGGGAAACTTATGAATGTGGGATGCCCACTGAGGGAACTACCTACATTCAGGTCCCGATCAAGTATTATGTTGTGGCTTTGTTGTTCCTGGTTTTTGACCTTGAGTGTGTGTTTATGTATCCGTGGGCAGTCTATTATCGAAAACTTGGCCTCTTCGGTTTTGTCGAGATGCTGGTCTTCATGGTGGTTTTATTTATCTGTTATATCTATGTCTGGAAAAAGGGAGCGTTGGAATGGGAGTAGAAAGTGGTGTGAAAGGTGATGGCTTCCTGCTTACCAACCTTAACTCGCTGGTTAACTGGGGGCGGAGTAATTCTGTCTGGCCATGTACCTTTGGCCTGGCCTGATGCGCCATCGAAATGATGGCTGCCAGTTTGGCAAGTTATGATATTGCAAGGTTTGGTTCTGAGGTTTTTCGTCCATCACCCCGGCAGTCTGATCTTTTGATTGTGGCCGGGACCTTGACCAAGAAAATGTCCGTCATGGTCAAGAGAATCTACGCCCAGATGGCTGAGCCTAAGTGGGTGATTGCCATGGGAGCCTGTGCTTCCTGTGGCGGCATTTTTCAAAGCTATGCTGTGGTTCAGGGGGTTGATCAGATTATCCCGGTGGATGTGTATATCCCTGGATGTCCGCCACGGCCGGAAGCCTTGCTGGCCGCTTTGATGAAATTGCAGCAGAAGATCAGGACTGAGTATTTTGATGATGTACGTCCCAATGTTGTTGAATAGCAGGGTGGTATCGTAACTATGGAAAACGTGAAAATACTGGAACGGATCAAAGCCAAATTTCCGGAAGCAGTCGTCGTTGATCAGGATTGTTGCGGTGATTTGCAGGTAACCGTTAGCAATGATGCTTTTATTGAGGTCATGCAGTTTTTGCATGATGATGAACAGCTGGCTTTCGACCTGTTGGTTGACGTACTGGCTATTGACAATTTGGAGCGTCGTCGTAAGCCGCGCTTTGAGGTTGTCTATGTAATGATTTCCATGGATAGTTTTGACCGATTGCTGGTCAAGTTGGCGGTGGCTGAAGGCGAAGATGTTCCCACGGTAACCGGCATTTGGCAGGCTGCAAACTGGGCCGAACGTGAGGTTTTTGATATGATGGGCATCCGTTTTGCCGGCCATCCTGATCTGCGGCGCATTTTGATGTGGGATGATTTTGAAGGCTATCCACAGCGCAAAGACTTTCCTCTGAAGGGTAAAGATTTTGATGAGAAGTGGGATCCCGATACCATAGAAGTCCTGTAAACAAACTACTTGGGGAAAAAAGATGGCTCAAGGCAAATTAATGACCCTCAACATGGGGCCGCACCATCCATCCACTCACGGGGTGCTCCGCATCGTGTTGGAATTGGACGGTGAAATGATTGTCAAGGCAACACCGCATGTCGGTCAGTTACATCGCGGGATTGAGAAGATTGCTGAAAATATGAATTATCAGCAGGTCATCACCCTCACCGACCGCCTTGATTACACGGCCGCCTCTCTGAATAACTTCGGTTATTGCATGGCCGTTGAAAAACTGTTGGGAATTGAAGTTCCCAAGCGGGCGCAATATATCCGGGTGATCATGGGAGAGTTGTCCAGACTTGCTGCCCACCAGATCTGGGTTGGTACTCATGCCCTGGATATCGGGGCGATGACGCTGGTGTTCTACGGTTTCCGTGATCGGGAAATGATTTATGATATTATCGAAGAGGCTTCAGGTTATCGTTTGACTCCTTCCTATCTGCGGATTGGCGGCTTGGCCAATGATATTACTCCTGATTTCATCAAGGGTGTTCGCGAGTTTGTTAAGTGGTTTCCGACCGCACTGGCAGGTTATCACACCCTGCTGACCGATAATATCATCTGGCGCAAGCGGACCATGGACATCGGGACAGTGTCGGCCGAAGATGCGGTAAACTTTGGTTTTACCGGACCCAGTCTGCGTGGTTCAGGGGTTCCCTATGACATCCGCAAGGCGAAGCCCCATAGCAGCTATGAAGATTTTGATTTTCAGGTGCCGGTGGGTGATAAGGGTGATGTGTACGATCGTTATCTGGTGCGAATGGAAGAGATGGCTCAATCAATAAAGATTGTTGATCAGGCTATTGAAAACCTTCCCGAGGGACCAGTGAATGTTGATAATCCGTGGGTAACCAACCCAAGTTTGGATGTGGTTAAGAATGACATAAGTGCTCTGATCCGCCGGTTTAAGATTCAGAGTGAGGGACCACATGACCCGGTGGGTGAAGTGTATCAGTCGGTTGAAGGCTCCAAGGGGGAATTGGGATTTTATATAGTTGGGGATGGTAACGAAAATCCGTACCGGATGAAAATTCGTTCCCCGGCTTTCATCCTTATTAGTGCTTTGCCGAAGATCCTTCCCGGGCATATGTTTTCCGATGCAATTGCCATTGTCGGCAGCATAGACATTGTTTTGGGAGAGGTTGACCGCTAAAAACAGCATGGGTGTGGGTAAAAGAATGGAAATGGGAGTATAGTGATGTCAGAGATATTTTTCAGCTCCTGGGGAGGCGAAGTTGTTGATAATCGCAGCAAGGAACCCCAGGAATATGAGACTGTAAACAAGGTTTCATTGCCGGAATATTTTAAGCAGAATGAAGAGATTAAGGCCCTGATCGGCTGGTATGGCATTGTTCTGCGAACTTCCGAGGTTAATATCGTCGATCTCTGTCGTACCTATATGGAGACAATCCAGGAAAAATCCTGTGGTAAATGTTTTTTATGCCGTATTGGTACTAAGGTTATTGCTGATACCCTGGGGAGAATGTGTCGCGGCAAAGGGCGGCAGGAGGACTTGGAAATCCTTGCCAGACTGGCGGAATCAATCAGTGAATCTTCCAAGTGTAGTATAGGTCAGTCAGGGCCTCTTCCTCTGCGACATGCTTTAGAGTATTTTGCCGACGATTTTGCTCAGGCAGCTGGCGGTGGTGCAGTCATTCCTTCGGGAACCTACCGAACAAAACTGACAGCACCTTGTATGGATGCCTGCCCGATCCATCTGGATATCCCTACCTATATTGAGTGTATTAAAGAAGGTAAATTTCAGGAATCCCTGGATGTAATCCGTGAACGCCTGCCTCTGCCTGGTGTGGTTGGTCGGGTCTGTGTTCGTCCCTGCGAAGAACACTGCCGGCGGATGAATTTGGATGAGCCCATTTCGATTAAATTCCTTAAACGTTTTGTCGCTGATTACGAGCTGGCGAAAAAGAAGGAACCCCAGTATTTGGTTGAACCGGCGGAAAAGACCGGTTCAGTGGCTGTTGTTGGTGCCGGTCCCGCCGGAATAACCTGTGCCTATCATCTGGCTCGCAAGGGACACCAGGTAACCGTATATGAACGTTTAGGTGAACCCGGAGGTATGTCAGCGGTGGGTATCCCCGACTATCGGTTGCCGCGTCAGATTTTGCGCGGAGAGGTGGAACAGGTTCAGAAGCTGGGTGTTACCATTCATTATGATACTCAAGTAGGTAAAGATATAAAGTTGTCGCAGTTGGAAGCGGATAACGATGCCGTCTTCATTGCCCATGGCGCCCACATGAGTGCCGCCATGAGGGTTGAAGGCGAAAATGCCGGATATAAAGGTTTTGTTACCGGGGTGCAATATCTGCTTGATATTAATTCGGGTATTGATCCTTACCCCAAAGGGAAAAAAGTAGTGGTGGTTGGTGGTGGAAATGTGGCCATTGACTGTGTTCGCTGCTCTTTTCGGATCAATAAACCTGATGTTAATCTGGTGTATCGGCGGACCAGAAATGAAATGCCAGCCGATGAAGTTGAAATTCATGACGCTGAAGAGGAAAAGGTTACTTTCCATTATCTCACTCAGCCTATCAAGGTTATTGCTGAAAAGGGCAAAGTGGTTGGCCTGCAGTGTATTAAAATGCAGCTTGGCGAACCGGATGAGAGCGGCCGTTGCCGACCGGAACCGGTGGAGGACTCAGAATTTATTATTGATTGCGATATTGTCGTGCCGGCCATTGGTCAGACCATAGACCTTTCTATGCTTGAAGGGGTTGATCACGTCGAAAGGACCCGTCGCAATACCATTGTGGTCAATGAAGTTACTAAACAGACGGAAAATCCCAAGATATTCTCTGCTGGAGACTGCCAGACTGCTCCCGGAGCCCTGATTGCTGCCTGCGCCGGAGGGCGGACGGCGGCAATTAATATCGACAGGCTTATTAACGGACTACCCCTGGAAGCTGCCGAAGATGATTATTTTGACAAATTTTTCGACGCGGTCAAGGTTTTTGATCCGGCTGAAGAGATTGGGTTTCTGGGTGGGCGCTCCCGTTACCAGCTGGAAATGCTACCTCCGGATACCCGGAAGTGGACGTTCGATGAGGTGGAGAAGGGGTTTACGCCCCAGGAGGCCATGGCTGAAGCAGATCGTTGCCTCAGGTGTTATCGGGTTGCCACCATTGCAGTGGAAAAGTCATAAACTGATTTGTGATGTTTGTTGGAAAAACAGTAGAGATATAACTTAACTTGTGCAGGGAATAAGCATGGTCACGTTATCGATTGACGGCAAGGAAGTGAAGGTTCCGCAAGGAACGACGATTCTTGCGGCTGCAAGGACCGCCGGCATTCGCATCCCGACGCTTTGCTACCATGGACGTTTGGATCCCATCGGTTCATGCCGGATGTGCGTCGTGGAGATTGATGGTATTGCCCATCCAATGGCAGCTTGTACCACTCCGGTGGAGGACGGCATTGTGGTAACCACCAGTTCAGATCGGCTTCAACGGATCCGGGAGGATTCTCTTAAGCTGATTCTGGTGAATCATCCCCTTGACTGTCCTATTTGTGACAAGGGGGGGGAGTGCCTGCTGCAGGATCTGGTTTATGAGTTTGGCATCGACAAGGTTGAATATCAGGCCCCTAAACCGCAAAGAGAATCTGTTTATTGCACCCCTCTGATTCGTTATTGGCCTGATCGTTGTATCATGTGCTTGCGTTGTGTTACTGCTTGTCGGGAAATTAAGGGAATCGGCGCTATTGAGATTAAAGGTGAGGGGTACGGTTCCCAGGTTGTGGTGATTGATGGGGATAAATGTCAATCATGTGGTGAGTGCCTGAGTGTTTGTCCCACCGGGGCGCTGACGGAAAATCTCAGTCGATTCAAGGGCCGTCCATGGCTGGTAAAGAGAGTTCCAACCACTTGTACTTACTGTGGTTGTGGCTGTCAGCTTGAGCTCAATGTGCAGAACAACCGGGTTATTAAAGTAACGACTCAGGAGGGTAAGGGAGTTAACCGGGGTAGCCTTTGTGTCAAGGGACGTTTTGGCTATGAATTTATCGGCAGTGATGAGCGGTTGACCACTCCCCTGATCAAAAAGGACGGCGAATTCAAAGAAGCCAGCTGGGAAGAAGCATTAAACCTGGTGGCTGAACGTTTTGGGGCCATCAAGAAAGAATCCGGTCCCGATGCCATTGCCGGACTTTCATCGGCCCGCTGTACCAACGAAGAAAACTATCTATTTCAGAAATTTATGCGCGGGGCCATCAGTACCAATAATGTTGACCACTGCGCTCGACTCTGACACTCCTCCACGGTGGCCGGACTGGCCGCCACGTTCGGTAGCGGAGCAATGACCAACCCGATCAAGGATCTTTTGCGGGCGAAAGCTATTCTGGCCATTGGGACCAATACCACGGAGAATCACCCAATTTTTGCCAACTATATTAAGGAAGCAGTGCTGAGAAAGGGGGCTAAACTGATTGTAGCCGACCCCCGCCGCATTGGCTTGGTTGATTATGCTGATCTCTGGTTGCGGCATCGTCCGGGAACTGATGTTGCTCTGGTCAATGGCCTCATGCATATTATCATTCACAAAAAGGGACTGCATAAGAAGGAGCATATCGAGTCCTGTACCGTGGGGTTCGAGAAATTTTCTGCCAATCTGGAAAAGTATACGCCTGAGTATGTGGCTGAAATTACCGGAGTGCCGGTAGCTGACCTCGAAGCCGCGGCCGTAATGTATGCCGAATCATCTCCTGCTTCAATTCTCTATGCCATGGGTATCACCCAGCATATCAGCGGTACCGATAATGTGAAAACCCTGGGGAATCTGGCCATGCTCTGCGGTAATATCGGTGTTGTTGGTGGTGGGGTTAATCCTCTGCGGGGCCAAAATAACGTCCAGGGAGCTTGTGATCTGGGGGCCTTGCCCGATGTGTTTACCGGCTACCAGAAAGTTGCAAGTGAAAAAGTGCGGCAGAAATTCGCCAAGGCCTGGGGTCTGGAAGAGCTTTCCGCTGTTCCGGGGTTGCAGGTAACTCAGATGTTTCCTGCTGTCCTGGAAGGTAAGGTTCGGGGCCTCTATGTAATGGGTGAAAACCCATTAGTCAGTGATCCGGATCTGCATCATATTGAAAAAGCGGTCAAAAAGCTTGATTTTATGGTGGTTCAGGATATTTTTCTTACTGAAACTGCCCAGTTAGCTGATGTGGTGCTGCCAGGAGTTTCCTTTGCTGAAAAGGATGGTACTTTTACCAATTCCGAGCGTAAGGTTCAGCGGGTCCGCAAGGCCATAGAACCGGTGGGAGAGGCAAAGGAAGACGGTTGGATTATTTGTCAGCTGGCTACCGCCATGGATTATCCGATGGAATATGCGGATTCCCGGTCGGTGATGGGTGAAATCCGTAGACTGACTCCCAGCTATGCGGGAATCAGTTATGAACGTCTGGAGAAAAAGGCCCTTACCTGGCCTTGTCCGGCTGAAGATCATCCCGGAACTCCTATTCTTCATGTGGGTGAATATGCTTGTGGCAAGGGAGTTTTCTTTCCCATAGAATTCCGTCCGCCGGCGGAAAATCCCGATGCTGAATATCCTTTTATTCTCAGCACCGGTCGGGTATTGCAGCAGTTCCATACCGGTACTATGACCCGTAAGGGCAATGGGTTGAATCAGCTGTATCCTGAGCCACTGGCAGAGGTTAATCCTGCCGATGCGGAAAAACTGGGGGTTGAGGATGGTGATTTTATCAATGTTGCCTCCCGGCGGGGTACCATTAAAGTAAAAGCTTGGCTGACCGACCGACCAGCTGCCGGGGTGGTGTTTGTTCCCTTCCATTTCTCTGAAACAGCAGTCAATCAGTTGACCAATGCAGCCCTTTGTCCTGATTCTGGTATCCCCGAATATAAAGTCTGTGCCGTCAAGGTTGAGAAGGCATCATAAAGGAGGATTTTCATGATTGAATTTACCATCATCCTGCTCATTAAAACCCTGGTGGTCTTTGGGGTGAGTATGTTGATTGTTGCCTATTCCACTTGGATTGAGCGCAAGGTTTTAGGACTGGTGCAGCTTCGCCATGGACCCATGCGGGTGGGATGGCATGGCCTTTTACAGCCCTTGGCTGATGGGGTCAAGGGGTTTATGAAAGAAGAAGTGATTCCTGACAATGCTGATAAACCGGTTTTTGTTATTGCCCCGATTATTAGCATCGGGGCCGCACTGTCCCTGCTGGTGATAATCCCTTTTGGTGATACTGTTACTATCATGGGGCGCGAAATAACGCTCTATCTGACTGATCTGGATATCGGCATTCTCTATGTTCTGGCGATTTCCACCATCGGTTCTTATGGTTGCATGCTGGGTGGCTGGTCTTCCGGCAACAAGTACGGGATGATCGGGGCTCTGCGCGCCGGGGCTCAGATGATCAGTTATGAATTACCCATGGCTTTGGCCGTGATCAGTGTCGTTATGGTCTGTGGTACGTTGAGTTTGGTGGGTATTGTTCAAAGCCAGGCGGGGTTGTGGAATATCGTTAAACAGCCGCTTGCCTTTTTTCTCTTTATTATCTGCGGTTTGGCTGAGATCAACCGGACTCCGTTTGATATGCCGGAGGCGGAGGCCGAGCTGGCCTGCGGGTTTAATGTTGAGTACAGCAGTATGAAATTTGCCCTGTTTTTCATGGCTGAATACTGCCATATGTTCATTTTTGGGTCCTTGGTGACTACCCTCTTCCTCGGTGGATGGCATGGCCCGTTGTTGCCGGGGCCCGTCTGGTTTTTTATTAAAACATTCGCGGTTATTTTCTTCTGTGTCTGGGAACGATCAACTTTTCCCCGCTACCGGTACGATCAGGTGATGGAATTGGGTTGGAAAATATTAATACCGGCTGGTCTGCTGAATATTGTCCTTACCGGTTTATGGATGGTGATTTTTAACATTTGATTCTGGATGCCGGCATTATTTGAGTTGAAAAGGTAATTAACAATGGAAAAGAAAGATTATGTGATGAAGGTAAGTGGGAGGCGGCCCGAGAAAGGGAACTATCTTGTTCCGTTGTTCAAGGGGCTGGCATATACCTTGAAGAATTATTTCGGCAAGCCCATAACCATCCAGTATCCCACAGAACGCCGGAAGATCGCGGATCGCTGGAGGGGCCTGCACCGGCTGAAAGTTGATGACCAGGGCAAGCTGAAATGTGTGGCCTGTGGGCTGTGTGCGAAGATATGTCCTCCCCAGGCAATTACCATAGTTCCCTATGAGGAAGAGGGTGGAACTCGCTATCCCAAAGAATTTATCATTGATGAAATTCGCTGTATATTCTGCGGATTTTGCCAGCAAGCTTGTCCGAAGGACGCTATTGAATTGACGAAGGTATATGATTACGTTGATTATCATCGTGAAGATTTTAAGTTTGACATTGAAAAGCTGAAAACGCCGGAAAAGTTTATTTTTACTGGGAAATAATTTCGATTAAGTGTGGGGTTTATCCATGGAATTGATCATGTTGCTCCTATGTGGTGGTTTGGCGATTATTACCTCTCTGTTGGTGATATTTGCCCGGAATGTGGTTCACAGCGCTTTGTGGATGGTTGCCTCATTCTTTTTTATGGCAGTCCTTTACCTCCTGTTGCGGGCTGAGTTTATTGCTATTTTACAGATTATTGTCTATGCCGGGGCCATTATGATGTTTGTACTTTATGCTATCATGATGCTGAATCTCAGGCAGGAAGATCATGCGCCGGTACGTAAAATCAAGGTAGTTGGGGTGGTCATGTTGCTGGTACTTTTTCTGGAGCTGATGGTTGTCGGGCTTGGCCGAGGAATGTTGGCCATTAAAGGGCCGGTTACCGATCTGATGGTGGCAAAATATGGACAGGTAACAGTGCTCTCAAACTTTTTATTTTCTGATTACATTCTGCCCTTTGAGTTAACTTCTATCCTGCTTACGGCCGGGGTGGTTGGGGCTGTTATCCTGGCCAAACAGAAAAGCGAATAAGGTGAGGTAGATAATCATGGTAGCATATCATAATTTATATCTGGCACTGGCAGTTGTTTTGTTCACCATCGGGGGCATTGGTGCCATAACCCGCAGGAACGCCATTATTGTCTTCATGTGCATCGAGATTATGCTGGGAGCAGTCAATCTTGCTTTCATTACCTTCAGCCGGGCCAATCAGTCGGTGGAGGGTATTTTCATGGTCATGTTTATTATGGCGGTAGCGGCGGCAGAAGCCGCAGTGGGGTTGGGAATATTTGTCCTGATGTATCGTAAGCGTGGAACTATAAATGTTGATTCATTCAATCTGATGAAATGGTAGCAAACGTATACAGTGCTTGATTTTTAGATCGTAGGATTGATCAGTAGAGATAAAACAGGAGAGGGACATGTTCGATAAAGTATGGTTGATTCCCATTTTCCCTATCATTGGTGTGCTCGTTAATGGGTTGCTGGGGCGACGGTTTGAAAAAATCAACAAGAGCATCATACATTGGGTGGCCTGTGGTGCAGTAGCACTCTCCTTTATTGTTACCTGCATTCTTTTTTTCCAGATGTTGGGTCTGCCTGCCGACCAGCGACTTTATGAATTTACCTGGTTCAAGTGGATCAACAGTGGGGTGCTACATTCTTATGTGGCCTATCAGATAGATCCTTTATCCATGATGATGTGCCTGTTTGTTACCGGGGTCGGATTTCTGATTCACGTTTACTCTATTGGCTATATGTCGACGGAGGAAGGTCGTGAATATCGTTTTTTTGCCTACATGAATCTCTTCATGTTTGCAATGATCAACCTGGTGTTGGCCAACAATTACCTGCTGCTTTTCCTCGGTTGGGAAGGAGTTGGTCTTTGTTCTTACCTGTTGATCGGTTTCTGGTTTTCCGAAGAAGCCAATGCCATTGCCGGCAAGAAAGCCTTTATTACCAACCGGATTGGAGATTTTGGTTTTATTCTGGGTCTGCTTCTGCTTTATACCAGCCTGGGGAAACATGGCATTTGGACCCTGCAGTTTTCAGAGGTGTTTACCCATGTTCATCTCTTGTCACCCCAGGTGGTGACCGCCATCTGCCTGCTCCTGTTTGTTGGCTGTACGGCCAAATCAGCCCAGATACCATTGTATGTCTGGCTGCCGGATGCCATGGCCGGTCCTACACCGGTCAGTGCTTTGATCCATGCGGCAACCATGGTTACCTCCGGGGTATACATGATCGCCCGTTCTAACATTCTTTATTCCATGTCACCTTTTGCCCTGGGGGTAGTGGCAACCTTTGGGGCCATGACCGCACTTTTTGCCGCAACCATAGGGTTGGTGCAAAATGACATTAAAAAAGTGCTGGCCTATTCAACGGTCAGTCAGTTGGGCTATATGTTCTTGGGCCTAGGGGTTGGAGCCTATGCTGCCGGTATGTTCCATGTTTTGACCCATGCCTTCTTTAAGGCGCTGCTCTTTCTTGGTTCCGGTGCCGTGATTCATTCCATGCATCAAGGACTGCATAAAGTTCATTCCCATGTAGATGCCCAGGATATGCGCAATATGGGTGGGCTAAAAAATAAGACCCCTATTACTTATGTGACTTTCTTGATTGCTACGCTGGCCATCTCCGGCATTCCTGGTTTCTCCGGTTTTTTTAGCAAGGATGAAATTCTCTGGAAGGCCTATAGCAGTCCCCATGGCCATTTCCTCCTCTGGCTGATGGGTGCCATTGCTGCCGGTATGACTGCTTTTTATATGTTCCGGTTGGTATTCATGACCTTTTTCAATGAATGCCGGGTACCTGACGGGGCCGATGAGCATCTGCATGAATGTCCTAAGACCATGACTGTTCCTCTGATGATTTTGGCTTTCTTTGCGGCGGTGGCTGGTTATCTTGGAGTCCCCCATGCTTTGGGGGGCAGCAATCGGATTCATAGCTTTCTCGATCCGGTTATGGGAATTGGACCGGGTAAACTGTTGCATAAAGTAGGCGGTACTATTGCCCATGGGGCTCATGCAGCTGCGGAAGCAGTTCATGGAGCCGGGATGCATCATGCGGCCGAGCATGGTTCCATGTTTGCTGAGTATCTGCTGATGGGGATATCGGTAGCGATCGCTCTGATAGGAATCTTTATCGCCTATACCATGTACATTAAAAAGCGGGATCTGCCGGAAAAGCTGGCCAACAGCTATCCTTTCCTTTATCGGCTCTTGCTTAACAAGTGGTATGTGGATGAATTATATGAATTGACGGTTATCAAACCTATCCATGGCTTCAGTATTCTGTTGTGGAAAGGTGTTGATGTGGCTATTATCGATGGCATTGTCAATGGGGTGGCCCGGATTATCGGCTGGTTCAGCGTGGTTGTTCGTTACATCCAGTCGGGATATGTCCAAAGCTATGCGGTATCGGTAGTATTAGGGACTGTGGTCCTTATTTTCTATTATTTCATCAGGGCCATATCTTAAAGTAGATTGCGACCTGTACGATTTAAGAAAACCCTAAGTTCCTTTCAGGCTAAGGAGATGTGTAGATGAATCAATTGAATTTTCCGATTATCAGTCTGGTGACTTTCTTTCCGATTTTCGGCGTCCTCATTTTGTCGATAATTGATAAGGAAAACAAAGACGTTCTGCGGGGTACAGCGGTCGCTTTTACGGTCATTGAGTTTTTTATCTCCCTGCCGTTGATTTTTTATTTTAATAATGTCACCCATAACATGCAGTTTGTGGAATTAATACCCTGGGTTAAAAGTTTTGGCATTAATTATTATATGGGAATTGACGGTATCAGCCTTTGGCTCGTTATTCTGACAACCTTTCTGACGCCAATCTGCGTACTTAGTTCCTGGTCCTATATTCAGAAATACGTGAAGGAATACATGGTCTGCCTGCTGTTGTTGGAAACGGCCATGCTTGGGGCACTGGTATCCCTTGATCTGATTTTGTTCTATGTGTTTTGGGAATTGATGCTGATTCCTATGTACCTGCTGATCGGAGTATGGGGTGGTCCGCAAAAGATTTATGCCGCCGTTAAGTTCTTCATTTATACGGCTGCTGGCAGCGTCTTTATGCTGCTGTCCATTATTTTCCTCTATTACTATAATTATAAGGTTACCGGTGTTTATACCTTCAGCATCCTTGAATTGTATAAACTTAATATTCCCATTTCGGTGCAGTTCTGGTTGTGTCTGGCATTCTTTGTCTCCTTTGCCATCAAGGTTCCCATGTTCCCGCTGCATACCTGGTTGCCTGACGCTCATGTACAGGCTCCCACCGCCGGCAGTGTCATTCTGGCCGGGGTTTTGCTGAAAATGGGTACTTATGGATTCCTGCGCTTCGCCATGCCTCTGTTTCCCTATGCCACCCATCAGTTCACGCCGGTTATGGCCACTTTGGCGGTAATTGGAATTATCTACGGTGCCTTGGTAGCCATGGTACAGCCTGACATGAAAAAGCTGGTAGCTTATTCCAGTGTCAGTCATCTGGGCTATGTGATGCTTGGTCTTTTCGCCCTGAATATGCAGGGGATTGAAGGTGGTCTCTACCAGATGCTTAATCATGGAATCAGTACTGGAGCGCTATTTTTAATTGTCGGCATGATCTATGAGCGTCGCCATACCAGGATGATCAAGGATTTTGGTGGAGTGGCCAAGGTTATGCCCATTTTTGCCACCTTTTTCATGATTGCCACCCTGTCCTCGGTGGCGGTGCCGGGCACCAATGGTTTTGTTGGTGAGATCATGATTCTGATCGGGGCTTTCCGCAGTTTTCCGATATTTGCAGTGGTTGCAGCCTCTGGATCTATTTTTGGGGCGATTTATATGCTGTGGATGTATCAGCGGGTGATGTTCTGCCCCCTGGATAAACCGGAAAACCAGAAGTTGAAAGACCTTAATGTCCGTGAGATTGTAACTTTACTGCCCTTGGCTGTGCTGGTCTTCGTCATGGGATTTTTCCCCGGTCTTTTTTTGCGGAAGATGGATGCCACAGTCTCCCATTTTCTTATAGATTTTAATACCCGTTATGAGGCTTATGCTCAGCAGCAGCCGCAGAGTCTTGGAGACAGGATCGCTGTGGTGCTGACGGCGAAAGATAGTAAAAATAAACAGTTGAATAATTAAGACAGTTTAAATAAGCAGTGGCGAGCGCTCGCTGAGCTAATCCCTTCTGTGAATGAGTGTGGAGGAACGTGATGGAGATGCTGGAATTTGTCGTCCCGGCGCTAAATGTTAAGGCAATATTGCCCCAGGTTATACTTTCGTTGACGGCCTTGGCGGTTTTGCTGCTTGATGTATTCAGCCCGCAGGATAAAAAGACGTCCTCTCTTGGCTATATTTCCCTGGTGGGGGTGGTCGTCGCCTTGGTAAGTACCTTGATGATTAATGGGATTCGAGAGTCAGCTTATAATGGGATGCTTCTGGCGGATGGGTTCTCATCCTTCATTTCCTTGATTGTCTGTGTGGTCGCCGGGTTGACCATTATGACGTCTATCAACTATCAGAAATTCTTTCCCCGGATTAATTGTGGGGAGTATTACTGTTTGTTGCTTTTTGCTGCTGTGGGCATGTGTTTTATGGGGGCTGCCGGTAACCTGATGATGATCTTCCTGGCCTTGGAGACCATGTCTATTTCCATTTATTCTTTGGCCGCTTTTAGGTCCGATGATGATCGATCCATCGAATCGGCGATGAAATATTTTTTGCTGGGTGCCTTCGTGTCCGGTTTCCTACTTTTTGGCTTTGCCCTTATCTTTGGTAGTACCGGGACTTTGGATCTGGTTAAAATCAACGCTTTTCTGACTGCTCATCCGGAAGTCATTCATTCCAAAATGCTCCTGGGTGGGATGGCCTTGATGACTGTTGGCTTTGGTTTTAAAGTTGCCATGTTTCCTTTCCATATGTGGACCCCTGATGTCTATGAAGGAGCTCCGACCCCGATTACCGGTTTTATGGCCACCGGGGTTAAAGCGGCGGCTTTTGCGGCGCTACTCCGGGTTTTCTTCGTTGCTTTGGGGCATCTGCAGGCTGATTGGACCGGGATTATGTGGTTGTTCACTTTCCTGACCATGACCATCGGGAACGTCGTGGCCTTATCCCAAACCAATATCAAGCGCATGCTGGCTTATTCCAGTATCGCTCATGCCGGTTATCTGCTGGTGGGCATCGTCGCTGGTATTAAACAGGGGCAGTCGGCCATACTTTTTTATCTGCTAAGTTATGCTTTTACCAATCTTGGGGCTTTTGGGGTCATTGCTTTGTTGGGTCGAAAAGGGGGAGAGTATACCGAGTTGGATGATTTTGCCGGTTTGGGCTTTAAATATCCGTTGATGGGCTTGGCCATGGCTCTTTTCATGTTTTCCATGGGGGGAGTGCCACCGGCATCAGGATTCATCGGGAAATTTTATATTTTCAGTTCAGCGATGAAGGCCGGGTTTATCTGGCTGGCGATTTTCGGGGTAATTAATAGTGTTATTTCCCTCTATTACTACCTGCGGGTAGTGGTGGTGATGTATTTTAAGGAAGCAGAACAGGATATTGTTATGTCTAAACCTTCCCCGGCGATAGTGGTTGGCTTGGTGTTGGCTGTAGTCGGGGTTTTGCAGATGGGTATTTTCCCTTCTTATTTTTGGGATATGGCTCGTCAGTCTATACAGACGATGCTCATGTAACAAGGCATCATGATACTAAAATAAATCTGGCGGCTTGTAAAAGCCGCCTTTTTTTGGCTCTGAACTTTGCTTTTGCTGTCAGGTTGACGATAAAGGTTTTTCCTATAGTGTGAATCTGTCGATAGATAATTGTCTTGATCCAAGCTCGTATCTTGAAGAGGTGGTATAATTGAGTGAACAAATCAGTAAAAAAGAGGTGAGACATGTGGCTGCTCTGGCTCGGCTGGAAATGGACGAACAGGAGCTGGATTCCTATGGCAAAGATCTTGGTGATATCCTCGGCTATGTGGCCAAGCTGGATGAAATCGACACCCGTGGTGTGGAACCGACCGCTCATGTGATTTCCATGGATACTCCGTTCAGGGATGATGAGCGGGGTGAATCTTTCAGCCACGAGCAGTCGTTGAAAAATGCCCCCCAGCGGAAAGGGTTTTATTTTCAGGTGCCACAGGTGATCGAATAATGTCTTTTAAAACCATTTCCTGGCAGCCTGAAGGCGTGGTTATGATCGATCAGACCCGCTTGCCCCTTGAAGAGGTGTATGTTACCTGCTGTACAGCGGAAGAAGTTGCCCGGGCGATCAAAACCATGGTCATCCGGGGGGCGCCGGCTATTGGCGTCGCTGCGGCTATGGGCGTGGCTCTGGGGATGAAAAAGCAATTGGCTGATGCTGGTAAGACGGGATTTTGGGACCGGTTTGAGCCGGTATGTCAGCTGCTGGCCGCCACCCGGCCAACAGCGGTAAATCTCTTCTGGGCCCTTGAGCGTATGCGAAAAGTCTGGCAGCGGACAGTGGACAGTGGGCTTGCCGCCAGTGAAGCCGTTGATATCCTGGTTAGTGAAGCCTGCCAGATTTGGCAGGAAGATATTGAAACCAATCGTAAACTTGGTGCTTTGGGAGCCAAAATTGTTCCTGAAAACGCCCGGGTTCTGACCCATTGTAACGCCGGAGCCCTGGCCTGTGCTGGCTATGGAACTGCCCTTGGAGTCATCAGGGCAGCCCATAAACGGGGGAAGATACGGGAAGTACTGGCCGATGAAACCAGGCCTTTGCTCCAGGGGGCCCGGTTGACAGCCTGGGAATTGCAGCGGGACCGGATCCCGGTGACCCTGATTACCGATAATATGGCCGCCCATTTCATGGGCAAGGGTATGGTTGATCTGGTGGTGGTCGGGGCTGATCGGATTGCCGCCAATGGTGATACGGCCAATAAAATTGGAACCTATGGGGTGGCGATCATTGCCCGGGAACACCAAGTGCCTTTTTATGTGGCGGCACCCTGTTCAACCATTGATTTTGCCTTGGACAGCGGGGGAAAAATTCCCATTGAGGAACGGGATCGGCAAGAAGTGCTGACCATCGGCGGGCAGTATATCGCCCCGCCGGAGGTGGCGGTCTATAATCCGGCTTTTGATGTGACCCCGGCAAAATATATTACGGGGATTATTACCGAAAAAGGGATTTACAAGCCAGAAGAATTGCTGGCTCAATTGCACCAAGTCAACCGGAGCTGATCTCGGTGCTCGATTGCCTGCTTTTTTAACGGCTCATGGCGCTAAAATTGCCAAACTCGCCCTTCCAGGGCTCAAACAGGGCAATTTTTACGCTCTATTCGCCGGGAAAAGCAACGTCATCTCACGATGTCGCGCTGAAACAGCACCAGTTAAAGATATTGTAGACAACACAAAAAGCATACCGGACACTGCTGAATCTTATTTCTTCTTGGGATTGATGCGGATTTTGGCCTTCCCATCCGGTTTACCGAAGACCTCGGCCTGGTTGGTGTTGAGATAAATAACAATCCGTTCGCCGGTTACCCGGTTGTTTCCCTGCCACATGACTGCATTTCCCTGTAAAACAATAATCCGCTGTCCTTGTTCCAGGGTCGCCTGCTCACAGGTGGCAAACTTATCCGCCTGACTTACCTTGACGCTGCCCGAGGCCACCGCTTTCACCAGGCTGCGGGTTTCCATGTCGAAATAATTGGTTAACTGGTCCGCGTAGAGGACCATGTCCCGCTGCTTGGCGATCACTTTGCCGCCGAAAGTGATGGTCCCCTGCTGCTGGTTTGCCTCCGTCCAGTCTGAAATAATCTCCAGCGGTTCCTGGAGGTTGCTGACCGGGGCTTGACGATATCCCTGCTGGGGGGTGGTGGCCGATCTAGTTCGGTTGGCTGTGGATCTTGGTTTCGCCTGGCCGGTCTTTTTTGTGCTTTTTCCTGGCGTTATTTGCGGGCTGGCGGATGTGCTTGCTGACCAATTGGGGATTGACGCTTGTTTGGATGTTGTTGCTGTCTTTTTCCCCGAAATTGATTGTCGGTCCCGGAAAAGCGATTCAAAAGTTACTTCTTCAGGTGGGGCTGTAGGCTTTTGGTGGTATTGACCCAGGAGCAGGCCAGCCATCCTGGGCGAATAATTGGCCGGCATAAAGGTAGTGGTCAGATAATCATCTTTGATATCACCCTGTTTGCTGATGAAATAATCACGAATGAGAAATCCAAGTTTGATCCCCGGGCCCTTCTTTTCCCCCAAAAATCGCCGCCCTTCCTGAGTATAGGGACTTTGGGGAAAACCGCTGGTTAAAGCCAGCAGAGCTTTCTGCCCCTCCTCGGATTTTCCCTGGTTAAGATAGGAGACTCCCATAAAATAGAGGGCTTTATCATCGATGAAACCGGGATAAGTGGCCAGCAGATAGTGGAACCGGCTGACGGCTGCCCTGTAACGTTTTTGTTTGAAATAAAACAGGCCTACATAAAATTCCCGTTTGGCAAAGCGTCGCTTGCAGTCATTAATCCGCTGAATAATCTTTTCCATGTAGGGCGGTGAATCCGGATAGTTTTTCAGTGCTTTTTCAAAAGTTGTCAAGGCATCGCGCAAAGGGGTCAGGTCCCGATCGATGGTTTTCAGCCGTACATAATGGGTCATTCCCAGCTGATAGGAGGCATATGGAGCCATGGAATGATCGGTGTTGAACTTGAGAAAGTCGGTGTAATTGGTGGCTGCTTCATCCAGCTCATTTTTGCGGTAGTGACAGTCCGCCACCCGCAGCAGGGATCGCCTGGCGTATTCCGAATCCGGATACTCATTTTGGACCTGCTGGTAGATTCCGATGGCGTCGGAGAAATTTTTATGGCGGTAATTTCGTTCGCCGGTTTCATAGAGAGACTTTGCCGTGCCGGTCAGGGAGCCATGGCCGCCGCAGCCGCCGGTAACCAACAGCAGGAAAAGTAGGGCCATCATCATAAGAAACAATGAAAAGGCAGGTGTTCGTTTCATAGGGTTAACCATAATTCCTTGTCAAATTACTTTTTGTGAGATAGTAGAGCTGAAATTATTGTTGTCTGGTACTTTGTCTGCCGAAACTGTTTTCAGTAATTGGTGGTCAGCTTTCAGTAAAATATTGAACATGGTACTGGTTAAGCTGAGGGCTAAAAGCTGATAGCTAACCGCTCATCCGGAGATTTATATCTCCGGATGACAAACTAATATACCTCCCTGTTGATGTCAACGGAAATTAAGGTGATAGTATTGGCTTATTTATATATTGGAATTCCGATATAAGGAAACTGTTATCATTTGCTCAATCTGGGTTACTTCTGGTGCGACATCGTGAGATGACATTGCTTTTTCCGGCAAATGGAGCGTTAAAATTGCCATGTTTGAGCCCTGAAAGGGCGAGTTTGGTAATTTTAGCGCAATGAGCCGCTGAAAAAGCAGTCAATCGAGCGCCAAAAGCACCAGAAGCAACCAAAGTTGAGATATAATTATGATCTTATATCGGAATTCCAGTTGATATATTGGTTTATTGACTTATCCGGTTTTTGTTGTTACGTTTGCCGGTACACTGGGCAGAGTCGGAAGATATCTTCCGGGTTTGCGGCAGGATAGAATCATTTTAGGATGGTGAAGGGGAAATGAGTTTGGGATGCATCTGTTCAGTAGTCACATTAAACCTGTAAACATGAAAAGGCGTAAGAGATGAAAAGGGAAACCGTAAAGTTTTTTGCTGTTGTCGTCATGTTTTTCTTCCTGGTCATTCCTGCTCATGCCGGTAATTTCAAAAATGTTGTGGTTTTTGGCGACAGCCTGAGTGACAGTGGTAACGTGTTTATCGTTCTGCATGGAACCTATCCGCCACCCCCCTACCAGGGCCGTTTTTCCGATGGGCCGGTGTGGGTTGAATACCTGGTAAAGACTTTGGGTATCTCGGGGGATTTCTGTAACTATGCCTTTGCCGGGGCCAATACCGGCGTGAGCAATCCCGTGGAGGGTAATGCCCCGGGGCTGTTAACCCAGGTGTCGGCCTACACGACCTTGTTGACGGTTTCGGCAGCCTTTCCCACTGCCTTTCCGCAGCCTGAGAAAAGCTTGTTTATTATTTGGATTGGGGGCAATGATTTTCTCGCCTTGACTGATCCCGCTGCTGCCCCTACTGCTGTCAGTGATGCCGTGGTTCATATCCGGACCGGTATGGAGAAGCTTGCTGATGTGGGCGCCGTAACCTTCATGGTCGTTAATCTGCCTGATCTTGGCATCACCCCGCGGATGAACCAGGATGCCACGCTTTCGGCCAACGGAACCGCTCTTGCCAACTTTTTCAATAGCTTCCTTGAGGAGATGCTTTTGGTGTTTGAATCTGCTCACCCGATGGTTGAGGTGGTCTGGTTTGATACTTTCAGCCTCTTGCAAGAGATGGTTGCCGACCCTGAAATTGGGAGATTTGACAATGTGACCGATGCAAAGTTTGATGAAAATGATGGCAATGTTGCTGCAGGGCGCTATCTTTTCTGGGATGATATCCACCCGACGACCGTAACCCATAAGATTCTCGCGCACCGGGCTGCATCCCTGCTGGAGTGTGACTGCATGGGACAACCCCGCTTCGATGCGGTCCTCGGATTGACAGTTCCCTATGCTGAGATTGGTAATGACGCCGTTGGCTTCCGGCTTGATTACTGTAAAAATCCAGCGGCTGATCCCAACGGGTACTACTGGAAGCTTGATCCTCTGAGTATCTCGGTGAAGTGACGGAGTAGACTCGCTTTTTTTGCCGCCATGGACGGCCGGTGAGAATGAGCGGGAGCCATGCCCGAACATCCCAGATTTTTAAAGCTAACAGTTAAATGTTAACAGTTAATCGCTTAACGTAGATAGAGCTGAAAGGGTTGTTACATCACTAAGACAGGAACGTTCTTTTCTTCTCCCCGGCTGCTTTTTGCCGACGGGCAGGGCACTATCTGCGACCATTCCTGTCTGGAGATGCTGGCCGCCAGTGGTGAACAGCTGGTTTCCCCTTCTCCGGAGGACCTGATTCCCTTGCCGGCGGGAAGTCGTTTTTTCTACCTGCCCCAATGTCCACCGCTGGCCTGGGATGCCGGGTCGGAGCAGGTGGTTTGTCTGGAGGAGATGGATGTTGGGGAACCCTGCTTCGGGGTCTCGGCTTTTCTGCCGCCAGCCTATACCCGCCTGCTGTTGCCGGCGGTTTCTTATGCTGACAAGGATTATCAGCTGCCCCTCTGGGCCTATACCGCTGTGGGCTGGTCGCCGGAGATCAATGATTATGTGGTTGCCGCCCGCCGGGTGGATGAAAACCGTCAGTGGGAACCAGATCGTTTCGATGACCGGGAGGTGGTGGTCGGGGTTGAGCGGCAGCTGGCCCGGTTTCCGGACAATCGTCTGGTCCGCCACCTGTGCGGCTGTGCCTTGGATGACCACTGTTTTGCCGCCAAAAATTTCTTTCTCGGGCGTTGGGAATGCCCCCTGCCGGTTTCTCCGGTCTGCAACGCCCGTTGCCTGGGTTGCCTTTCCTGGCAGTCAGGAAGCGGGTTTGCCTCCTCCCAGGACCGCATCGATTTTGTTCCTACAGTGGATGAGCTGCTGGAGGTGGCCCTGTCTCACTTGGAAGTGGCGGAAAATCCGGTTTTAAGCTTTGGCCAGGGCTGCGAAGGGGATCCCATTCTCCAGGCGGAGACCATCTGTGCTTTTGCCCGCCGCCTGCGGGAGCAAACTGATGCCGGAACCCTGAATGTTAATACCAACGCCAGCCTGCCGGAAAAAGTGGCGGCCATGGCGGTTGCCGGTATGGACAGCATCCGGGTCAGCATGAATTCTCTCAGGAAAGCTACCTACCTGCCTTATTATCAGCCCCGGGGTTATGCTTTTGAGGATGTGCTGGCCTCACTACGGGCGGCGAAAGAAGGCGGCCTGCACTTAGCTATCAACCTGCTGGTGATGCCGGGGGTCACCGATGTACCGGAGGAGGCGGAAGCGCTGCTGGAGCTGATTGAGAAATATAATGTTGATCAGGTGCAGATGCGCAATCTCAATATTGATCCCCGGCTCTATCTGGAGACGGTGGGGATGGATGGCGAAGATGCTATCGGCATTGGTGCGCTGCTGGATCTGCTGGCGGCCGAGTTCCCAAGGCTTGAGATCGGTTATTTCAATCGCTACCTGGGTTAGGGGATGCCCCGGCATGGCTCACGCTCATTCTCACCGGCCGTCCATGGCCGGTTCCGAGGCGTCCGCCGCGAATCACCATCGTGGTGATTCGTTCGGCGGCCAAAACCACTTAGAGCCAAGTCCGGACATCCCGAACAGACGCTGCAATAACGAAGGTTTCCATCCGCCCGGAGGGTATTGCTTTAGCGCGCCCCACAGGCCTGAAATGGTATAACTCTGCGTCCTCTGTGTTCTCTGTGCCTCTGTGGTGAGTTTTTTTAGCCACGGACACAGAGTACGGATACAGACCTTGAAAAAGTGAGTGCCCGTTTCCATGAAAAAAATTCTCCGCCAGCCTTGGGTTCCCTACATTGCCCCTTTTGCCGTTTTCATGCTCCTGACCCAGGTGGTGATATTTCTTCCTCAGTACAAACATCTTTTCTACCTGGCAAAAACTATCATCACGGCGTGGCTGCTGTGGTACTGGAGGCAGGTCTATTTTGAAGAGATTACCGTATCCCTGCAGTTATTTGAGTGGCTTTTAGCCCTGGGAAGTGGCCTGCTGGTGTTGGTATTCTGGATCGGGGCGGAAAAGCTGGTTCCCCAACTGGGAGACGGCGGCGGTTTCAATCCCTCTGCCTTCGGTTGGTCACCCCCGGGAACCTTCTTCCTGGCTGCAGTCAGGCTGGCCGGGGCCGTCCTGGTGGTGCCGGTGATGGAGGAACTTTTTTGGCGCTCCTTCATGATGCGCTACCTCATTGACAGCCGTTTCACCGCCATTGCCCTGGGGGCCTTCACCTGGTTTTCCTTCCTGGGGACGTCAGTTCTCTTCGGTTTTGAACATTTTCGCCTGCTGCCCGGTATTGCCGCCGGCCTCATCTACGGTGGCCTGTTGATCTACCGTAAAAAACTCAGCCTCTGCATCGTCTCCCACCTGGTGACCAACTTAGGCCTGGGATTCTACGTTCTTTTTACCGGCAGCTGGCAGTATTGGTAGCCAGCCATTCCCAATGGATTTCTTTTTCAGCCTCCACCTGAACCGTTTGTCTGTAGAATGTTTTGCTGACTGCTGAAAGCTGATCGCTGAAAGCGTTTATCCGGAAACTTTTGCTTTCCGGATAAACTCCCAAAAATTGGGTAAAAAAGTACACACTTTCTTTTTGCCTTTTTCTCTCCGTTTTTTCCGCATGTTGAAATTCCCATTGCCTCCTATCACCTTGTTTTTACTTAATAAAATAACTCGATAGCGCCTCTTTGTCCCCGGTGAGAAAGCACTTTCAGTCCCTTTAAAGGAGAAGATTTTCCTGTTTTCCGGGGAAAAATGAAAAAAAATGCGCTGTAAGATAATGAAATTATAGATGATTTTAAAAGTGATGAAAAAAAGTGGTATAAAAGTAGTCAGATTGGGTAAAAAAATACCACTTTTTACCGTTTTGAGCGTCATAATTTTTTATTTTTTTCCGGGTTTTGGCAGAGCCAAAATTTTAGCTGTCATTTCAGGGTGTTGACAGGCATTAAAATTTTCTTAAAAATCCATCCCCAGTGGCATGATTGCTGCTAGCATATATAGATGGAATTGTAGTTTCATGAAGTCAGGGGGAAAGAAGCAACCTTTTCATTAATTTTTAATTATCAGGAGAAAAGGAGGAAGTGGATGAAAAAACTTGGTTTAACGTTGGTGATGGCAATGATGGCGGTGATGCTCGCTGCCGGGGGGGCATGGGCGATAAATTATACTTATACGGAAAATGATTTGTTGAGTATGGCGGAGTTGTGGGATAATCCTACAGATTCTGCTGCATTAGTAATTTATGGCAGCTATGGCAGTGGTCCTGAGTTTACTATTGAATTTACGGGCTGGGATGTAGATGGCTTTGCTCAAATCGCAATTGGTAGTTACGACGATGTGAACAAATTGGATTTAAGCTCATACGATGGAATTCAATTGAGCTTTTCAAATTCTAGCTATTCTACAACCGGAGATATGTGGGTTAATATGTTTGTTCAGACTTATAACCCGGGTGATGGTTCTTGGGATAATTTTTATGAAAATACGTGGACAGAAATTCCAGAGAATTCATCTGTTGCGTTAGCTTTGGATTTTTCAAATGCTCACTATTGGCAAGGTTCGACAGATATGGGGAGTGTAGCTGTTAACAATCTTGAGAATGTTTATAAGTGGGGATTCCAGGTTGGAAGTAACGTTGATACTAACACTGCTAATCTGATTCATGGAACTGTTGCTCCTGTTCCCGAGCCCGGGACCATGGCGCTGTTGGGTATCGGCTTGTTAGGTCTGGCTTTTGTTGGCCAGCGTAAACTCAAAATTAAAAAATAAACTCCTTATTGCTTCATGTTCGTAAAAAAAGCCGCTCGTTTGAGCGGCTTTTTTTATGTAAATCGGAATGGATTGGACGCTTATTCAAGAGTAAAACTAATGACAGAGACACCACGAAGAGCACGAAGAACACGAAGTTTTAAAGGAATCTGCTTTTCTTCGTGCCTTTCGTGTCCTTCGTGGTAACATAATTTCCTGGTAATGTATTCTGGCAGTGTAACTCAGAAAGTTGAATCACTTGCCAAAAAAGTTTTACTCAAAAAGCTCAAAAAAAGAATGCAACCATGAAGGACATTAAGGTCATGAAGATTTAAACTTCATGTTCTTCATGCTCTTCATGGTAATAACACTTTTCAAGGACCAAAGGGGGACGTTATTGTTTTAACTGCTCGGATGAAGTATTTCGGGATTTTTTCAGATAAATCATCAGGACGGAGATAGCTGCCGGGGTGATGCCCGGCAGGCGGGAGGCCTGGCCCAGGGAGGCTGGGCGGATGTTGTCCAGGGTTTGGATCAGTTCGTTGGTGAGGCCGGAAACGCTGTGGTAGTCAAAATCAGCCGGGATTTTCCTTTTTTCCAGGGATTTGAATTTTTCCACCTCGGCCAGCTGGCGGTTGATATAGCCCTGGTATTTGAGCTGAATCTCCAGCTGCCGGGTTACTTCTGCTCCAAGCTCTTCGGTGAGATCTGCGGTTTCGGAGGAATGGGCTGCCAGGGTGGCCAGGTCAACCTCCGGTCTTTTTAATAATTCATCAGCCGGAACAGGCTCCTTCAACGGTGATGATCCGGCATCGCTCAAGGCTTTATTCAGCTGCTTTGGGGTGATCCTGATCCGGTGCAGCTGTTTCTTCCCTTCGTTGGTTTTGAAGCTTTTTTCCCGCGCTCTTTCCCGCCGCTGCTCATCCACCAATCCCAGATCATAGGCTTTTTCAGTCAGTCGCAGATCGGCGTTGTCTTCGCGCAGGAGCAGGCGGTATTCGGCCCGGGAGGTGAAAATCCGGTAGGGCTCATTGGTGCCCTTGGTGATCAGATCATCCACCATCACCGCCAGGTAGGCTTCGGAACGGTCTGGAAGAAAGGGGGGACGTTTTTGAACCTGGCAGGCGGCGTTGATTCCGGCCCAGATGCCCTGGCCGGCGGCCTCCTCGTAGCCGGAGGTGCCGTTGATCTGGCCGGCTAAAAACAGTCCTTTGATCTTCTTGGTTTCCAGGGTGTTGTGCAGTTGGGTCGGGTGAATAAAGTCATATTCGATGGCATAGGCCGGTCGGATGACCACCGCTTCCTCCAGGCCCGGAACCGTCTGGAACATTTCGTGCTGGATTTCCACCGGCAGGCAGTTCCCCAGGCCTTTGACGTAGATTTCTTCGGTTTCCCAACCTTCAGGCTCCAGGGTGACCTGGTGACTGTCGTGGTGAGGAAACTTCATGATCTTGTCTTCCAGGGACGGACAGTAACGGGCGCTGATCCCTTCAATAGTGCCGTTGTAGAGCGGTGACTGGTCAATGTGATCGGCCAGGATCTTGTGGGTTTCTGTGGTGGTCCTGGTGATGAAGCAGGGCAGCTGCGCTTGGTCAATGCTGCCGCTCAAGGCTGAGAAAGGCCTGGGATTGGGATCCCCGTCCTGTCGTTCCAGACGGCTGAAATCAATGGAGCGTCGCAGCATCCGGGGTGGGGTGCCGGTTTTCATCCGGCCCAGCTGAAACCCCAGTTTCCGCAGGTTTTCGGGCAGGGCCAGGGAGGCAAACTCCCCGGTGCGGCCGGCAGCCTGCTGGAAGGTGCCGATATGGATCAGACCGTTTAAGAAAGTTCCGGTGGTGATGACCACCACCCGGCAGCGATACTGAAAGCCGGTTTCATCCTCTACGCCGACTACTCTTTTATTGTTCACCAACAGTCGGTTGATCATTGCCTGGCGGATTTCGATGCCGGGCTGCTGCTCGAGGAAGTGTTTCATCTTTCGATGGTAGAGGAGCTTGTCGCACTGGATCCGGGTGCCCTGTACTGCTGGCCCCTTCGAGGTGTTCAGGGTGTGAAACTGGATGCCGCACTGGTCGGCGATGAGGCCCATGGCCCCGCCCAAGGCGTCAATTTCCTTGACCAGGTGGCCCTTGGCCAGGCCGCCGATGGCCGGGTTGCAGGACATCTGGGCGATGGTATCGGCGTTGATGGTGAAAACCAGCACCGAAAGTCCCATCCTGGCGGCTGCCAGGGCGGCTTCACAGCCGGCATGTCCGGCACCGATGACAATCAGATCATGCATGAAAAAATATCCGGGAGATATATACCCGGCATTGCCGGGAACATAAGAAGCTGAAAGCAAAAAGGTCAGAAAAGTTATCTAACCAGGACACGAAAGGCACGAAGAAAAGCAAATTTTTTTTAAAACTTCGTGTTCATCGTGCTTCGTGGTGTCTCTGTCATTGCTTTACTGATGTATTATCATTCTTTTAACGTAAGTCAGGAAGTGGAGTCAACTAATTAACAAGGTTCCAAAGATCAGCAAAACTTTCGGCTACCTTGAAAAATGGCCTTTTTGCTCGATTACTGCGTTAGGCTCAAATTATAATCCTCAAAATATGACATATATTTCTGCGGTTATAATGTTCGCCTGCCTTGTACTCAAACAAAAATTCTAATTTTTCAAGACAGCCTTAGGTATGACTTAAACCTTCTTGGTTCCGGCTTCACCGGTTTAGGGACGTCCCTGATCACTATTCGTTTTGACTCTTTGCGTGAAAAAGGGTAAACTCCAGTCCCTTTTCGCTATTGCTCAACTTTCTGAGTTATGAAAAAACAGCCCTGCCTGTCGGCAGATACGGCTATGAGCCAAGCCCGAACATCCTGATTAATGTATTCTGGTAACACAAGTCAGAAAGTTGAGGCTATTATAAAACAGCAAGGTAAATTACTGAGGTATTATGAATAGTATTATTATTAAAGGTGCCCGGGAACATAATCTGCAGAATATTGATCTGGAGATTCCCCGCCACCAGCTGGTGGTGGTCACCGGATTGAGCGGTTCCGGCAAATCCTCCCTGGCTTTTGATACCATCTATGCCGAGGGCCAGCGGCGCTACGTGGAGTCGCTGTCGGCCTATGCCCGCCAGTTCCTGCAGTTGATGGACAAACCGGATGTGGACGAGATCACCGGTTTATCACCGGCTATCGCCATCGAGCAGAAGCGGGTTTCCCATAATCCCCGTTCCACCGTGGGGACAGTGACCGAGATTTATGACTACCTGCGGCTGCTCTATGCCCGGGTGGGAACGCCCTATTGCTACCAGTGTGGGGAAGAGATCAGCTCGCAAACGGTTGCCCAGATTGTTGACGCGGTGATCGGCCTGCCGACAGGGAGCCGCCTGCTGATTCTGGCTCCCCTGGTGCAGGGGCGGAAGGGGGAATATCGCCAGCTGTTTGCCGATCTGATTCGTGAAGGTTTTCTCCGGGTTGAAGTGGATGGCCGGATTTACCCATTGGAAGAGGTGCCGGAGCTTGATCGTTATCGAACCCATGACATTGCCCTGGTGGTTGATCGTCTGGTGGTGCAGGATACTATCCAACGCCGTTTGACCGACTCCATTGAGCTGGCGCTGACCAAGGCCGATGAGGTGGTGGCGGTGCAGGTGGTGGATGGACAGCGTCTTTTCTTTTCCACCCGTTTGGCCTGTATCCGCTGTGGCATTAGTTTCGCCGAAATTTCTCCAAGGTTGTTTTCTTTCAATAATCCCTACGGTGCCTGTCCTCGCTGTGCCGGCTTGGGAAGCGAGCTGTTTTTTGATCCCCGGTTGGTGGTCCCCAATCCTGGTCTTTCATTGCGGGAGGGGGCCATAGCCCCTTGGCACCGTTCTCAGCCTTTTTACCAGGAACATGTCCTTCTGCCCCTGTCCCGCCATTATGGTTTTGATCTTTATCAGCCTTTTGCGGTCCTGCCGAAGGAGGTGCAGCAGCTGGTTCTTTATGGCAGCGGTGGGGAAAAGATTCCCGGACTGCTGGCCGAAGGACGGCATGGTCGGGTGCCGGAGCGCAAGTTTGAAGGGGTGATCCCGGCGCTGAAACGCAAACTCAAGGCCCAGGATGGCGGGGATGATGAGTTACGCCGTTATCTTTCCCCTGTCTCCTGTCCGGATTGTGGTGGCAGCAGGTTAAAAGCCCAGAGTCTGCACGTGAAAATAGCCGGCCTGAATATCTATGAGCTGACCTCCCTGCCTTTACCCCGGGCATTGTCTTTTATTCAGGGCCTGTCACTGCCCCCCACCCAGCAGGCCATTGCCGGGCGGGTGCTCTTGGAACTTGCTCAGCGCTTGTCTTTTCTCCTTGATGTGGGGCTTGACTACCTGACCCTGGGCCGGGAATCAGCTACCCTTTCCGGCGGGGAGTCGCAGCGGATCCGCCTGGCAACCCAGATTGGTTCCGGTTTGACAGGGGTCTTATATGTGTTGGATGAACCAAGTATCGGCCTGCACCAGCGGGATAATGAAAAATTGCTGGCCTCGCTGTTTCGGTTGCGTGATCTGCAAAATACCCTGATTGTGGTTGAACATGATCATGATACCATCATGCGGGCTGATCACGTGATCGATATGGGCCCCGGAGCTGGCCGTCTGGGTGGCAAAGTGGTGGCCCAAGGGTCGCCGGCGGAGATTGTGGCCGGGGATTCCCTTACTGGGCAGTATCTTTCCGGTCGGCAGTTTATTGCAGTACCGAAAAAAAGACGGGAAGCTTCCGGACGGGCATTGTCTTTGCGGGGTCTGACGATTCACAACCTGAAATCCATTTCGGTGGATTTTCCCCTGGGTCTGTTTATCTGCATCACCGGGGTTTCCGGTTCTGGAAAGAGCAGCCTGGTGAATGATACTCTGTATCCGATCCTTCATAACTATCTCCATGGTTCACGTAAGGTGGCCGGGCCGGTGGATAAAATCAGTGGTCTCCATTATCTTGATAAGGTGATCAATATTGATCAGAGCCCCATCGGCCGGACGCCCCGCTCCAATCCAGCCACCTATACCGGGGTTTTTACTCTGATCCGGGAACTGTTCACCGCTCTGCCCGAGGCCCGGGTGCGAGGCTACCGTTCCGGACGTTTCAGTTTTAACGTCAAGGGCGGCCGTTGTGAAGCCTGCCGGGGTGAGGGGATGATGCGGGTTGAAATGCATTTTCTGCCGGATGTTTTTGTTACCTGTGACACCTGCGGCGGCAGTCGCTTTAATCGGGATACGTTGGAAGTACTGTACAAAGGGAAAAATATTGCTGAAGTGCTGTCGATGACCGTCAACCAGGCGGCTGAATTTTTTGCCGCCATCCCCCGGCTTATTACCCGGTTGCAGACCCTGCAAGATGTGGGCTTGGGCTATATCACCCTGGGGCAGGCGGCGGTTACCCTGTCGGGTGGCGAGGCCCAGCGGGTGAAGTTGTCACGGGAACTGGGGAAGCGGGCGACCGGCAGGACTTTTTACCTTTTGGATGAGCCGACCACTGGTCTTCATTTTCACGATGTCCGCCAGCTTTTGCAGGTGCTTCAGCGGCTGGTTGATGAAGGCAATACGGTGCTGGTGGTTGAACATAATCTGGACGTGATTAAGGTGGCTGATTACATCATTGATTTGGGGCCGGAGGGTGGCGATAAGGGGGGAGAGATTATTGCTACCGGTACCCCGGAAGAAGTTGCCGGTATTGAAGCCTCTGCCACGGGTTATTATCTGCGCAAGGTCCTTGAAAAATAGAGAATGCTACTTATTTTTCTTTAGCCGCCGGCGTGGTTTCTTGCTGGAGAGCAGGTAGGCCAGAGTGTCCAGCTCGCTGACAATGGAGACATTCCGCAGGGTGACGTTGTCCGGAACCCTGACCTTGAAAGGAGCAAAATTAAGGATGCCTCTGATTCCAGCCTCAACCAGTAAGTTAGCTGCAGACTGGGCGCTGGAAGCCGGTACGGTGATGATGCCGATGGCGGCTTTCTCCCGGCTGGCGGTTTCAACCAGCTCTTCGATGGGTTGGATATGGAGTTCTTCCGCCACCTCCGTACCGATTTTGCCGGAGTCGTTGTCGAAGGCGGCAACCATGCGGTAGCCATGTTCCCGGAAAAAGGTGAAATTCAGCAGGGCATGGCCTAGATGGCCAACTCCCACCAGCACCGTGGGCCAGATGCAATCCAGCCCGAGAATTATTTTTATCTGTTCCGTGAGATTCTTGGTGGCATAGCCGACTCCCCGGACACCAAATTCACCGAAATAGGATAAATCTTTACGAATCTGGGCTGGACTTACCTGGCAGGATTTCCCCAGTAGTTCAGATGAAACCACCTGATATCCCTTGCCATCCAGCTTTTCCAGGCAATTGATGTAAGCGGAAAGACGCTTTATCGTTGCTTCCGGAATTTTGATATCTTTCTGTTTCATTTCATGAATAAACCTCTTCAGTCTAAGCTCATCGTGATAGTTATCACAATATCCAGGAAAAATACAAGAAAAATTTTCTGATGCAGGTCTTGCGGCAAAGCGTTGACAAGGGAGCGCTTTTGCATTAGTAACGATAAAGAGAAGCCTATATGCTTGATGACTGTGTGGAGCTTACCGGAAAAAGCTACAGTACCTCACTATGTCGTGCCGGAAACCAATCCCGGTTGTAAAGTATGCAGAAGTCTTAATAGGATAGCGAAATCATCCATTTAACCAGTGTAAAGGGAAAACAGATGGGGGAGATGGGGAAGACAGACACCCGGGACAGCATGCGCGTTTCTCTGTTGAAAAATACCAGCTTGGTGGTGGTCAAACTGGGCAGTGCTGTTTTGACTGCTGACAATGGGAAGCTGAATGTTGATTTTTTTTCCCGCTTTGCGGCTGAGATTTCCCAGTTGATAGACCGGGGATATCGATTTGTTATTGTTACTTCCGGTGCGGTGGCTGCTGGCCGTGGCGTGCTGGGTTACCAGCAGCCCCCGGCCACTATTCCGGAGAAACAGGCCTGTGCCGCGGTTGGCCAGGTACGTCTCATGTGGCAGTATGAACGGGCTTTTGACCGTTACCGGCAGCTGGTGGCACAAGTCCTGCTGACTGGTGACGATATCTATAATCGCCGGCGCTATCTGAATGCCCGAAATACCATCGCCACCCTGTTGCAGCAGGGCGTGATTCCGATAGTGAACGAGAATGATACGGTAGTGGTCAGGGAAATTAAATTTGGCGATAATGATAACCTGGCAGCTCTGTTGACCTCTATGGTTGAGGTTGATCTGCTGATCATGCTTACCGATATTGACGGATTTTATGCTGAAGATCCGAAAGTGAATCCCCAGGCGGAGTTTTTGTCCCTGGTCCGCGAAGTAGACAGTAAGATTGAATCCCTGGCTGGTTTAACCGGTAGCTTCCTGGGCAGTGGGGGGATGGTCGGTAAACTTCAGGGGGTGAAAAAGGCCGTGGCTTACGGGATTCCGACGATTATCGCCAATGGCACACGTTCCGGGATTGTGGGTCGGGTTCTGGCCGGTGAAGAGGAAGGAACCCTGTTTCTGCCCCGGGAAAATCGCCTGACCTGTCGTAAACACTGGTTGGCCTATGGGGTCAAGCCCCGGGGGATCCTGGTTCTTGATCAGGGGGCGGCAGGTGCTATTGTCAAAGGTGGTAAAAGTCTTTTGCCTTCCGGCATCCTTCAAACCGAGGGTAGCTTTGGGGTTGGCGACCCGGTTTCTTGCCACGATGAAGAGGGTAAAGAGATCGCCCGTGGGCTTTCTAACTACGCCATTGAAGAGGTGAATAAGATCAGGGGCTGCCATTCCTGGGAGATTAAAGCGGCCCTGGGTTATCATTCGGTGGATGAAGTCATCCATCGGGATAACCTGGTGGTGATGGCTTAGTAAAAACACCATCTTTGTCGTTATGCTGCAACCTTCGTCATTACAACGTACTGTAAGTACGCCTCATGACTTAGGTTTTGCATGCCTCGAATATGAAGCTTTTACTGTGCCATCGGTCTCGTGACTTTTGAGTAACTAATTGTAACATACTGAAATCATTAATCTTACATTTATCTATAATTCATATTTATGAAATAATTGTCAGAGATGTCCGGGCTTGGATCCAAGCGGTATTGGCCGCCGAATGAATCACCACGATGGTGATTCCGGCGGACGCCTCGGAAGCCGGCCATGGACGGCCGGCGAGAATGAGCGGGAGCCATGCCGGGACATCTCTCTTGGAAGAGAACAGCGGGATTGGGGTTATTTCTTGACGAAGGCGTATTGAAATATTCACTTTTGTTAAGGATAATCCAACAGCCTTTGTCAAGATGTGACCCCGTTTATAAGGGCGAAGCAAAGTGCACTTGTTTTTACTGTAATTTAAGCGTCAATTACCATAAGCCGAATATTTACAAATTATTTGGAAGAGGAGGGAAATCATGACACTGGCAGCTGAAATAACCTCGTTAGCACAAAAAGTAAAAAAAGCATCCCGGGTTCTGGCTGCCACTGGAACCACGGAGAAAGACCGGGCTTTGCAGCTGATGGCTGCCGGGCTGCGCAAGCGGCGGGATTTTTTGCAGGAAAACAACCGACTGGATTTAATTGAAGCGGAAAAGCATGGACTGTCGGCCGCCATGATTGACCGCTTGACCTTGAGTGACGCAGTGATTGAATCTATGGCCACCGGTCTGGAGGAGGTGGCGTCATTTCCTGACCCCGTTGGTGAGATAACCCGGATGTGGAAACGTCCCAACAACTTGATGGTTGGCAAAATGCGGATTCCCCTGGGGGTGATCGGGATGATTTATGAGTCCCGTCCCAATGTAACCGCTGATGCGGCCGGTTTATGCCTGAAAGCGGGAAACGGAGTGATATTGCGGGGTGGATCGGAAGCCATCCATTCCAACCTGGCGATTCTGGAAGTTTTGCAGGAAGCCCTGCAACAAACCTCCATCCCCGGTGATGTTGTCCAGGTGATTCCCTTGACTGATCGGGAAGCCATTACCGAGATGCTCAAATTGGAAGAATATATTGACCTGGTTATTCCCCGGGGTGGTGAAGGGCTGATCCGTTTCGTCGTCGCCAATTCCCGTATCCCGGTGATTAAACATTACAAGGGGGTGTGTCATGTCTTTGTGGATGAGCATGCCGATTATGTTATGGCCAGGGATATTGTCATCAATGCGAAAACCCAACGTCCGGGGGTTTGCAACGCCCTGGAAACCCTTTTGGTTCACCGGCAGAGCGCCGCTGATTTTCTGCCGTTGATGGCCGCTGCTTTAAAGGAGGCCGGGGTGGAAGTTCGTGCTTGTGAGCGATCCAGGGTCATAGTGCCCGATTTCCTGCCGGCGACGGAGGAAGACTGGTATGCTGAATACCTGTCCCTGACCCTGGCGGTGCGGGTGGTGGATGATCTGGATCAGGCCATAGACCATATTAATCGGTATGGTTCTGATCATACGGAAGCCATTGTGACCACTGAATACCGTCAGGCCCAGGCATTCCTGCAGCGGGTTAATTCTTCCGTCGTGATTGTTAATGCCTCAACCCGCTTCAGTGATGGCGGCCAGATGGGGCTGGGGGCTGAGATCGGCATCAGCACTACCAAACTCCATGCTTATGGTCCCATGGGGCTGGAAGGTTTAACGACGACCAAATATATTATGTATGGTGATGGACAGATTCGTCAATAAACGTGTAGGTGTCTTTGGCGGCACTTTTGACCCGATTCATTGTGGTCATCTGCGGGCGGCGGAGGAGGTGTGCCGGGCCTGTGGGCTTGATGAGGTTTTTTTCATGCCGGCAGCAATTCCGCCCCATAAGCAGAATATCCGGGTTGGATCGGCAGCACAGCGCCTGGCGATGATAGAACTGGCCATCCGGGGAAAAACAAAATTTCACTGTTCCACCTATGAACTGGACAAAGGCGGTACCTCCTATTCCATCGATACAGTCACTGTCTTCCGGAAAAAAATTGGTCACGAGCTTTATTTCATTATTGGCTGGGATGCTTTTGGTGAAATTTCCACCTGGAAATCCTACCGGCAATTGTTTGGCGTCAGTCATGTTGTGGTTATGTCCCGGTCAGGGGCTGAGCTCGGTTGGTTGGATAATGGGAATATGGATATTTTTCCCGTTGCTATAAAGGCTGATTTTTGTTATGAAAACAAAGGAGTTTATCGTCATCTAAGCGGTAATCGGGTTTATTTTCAACCGGTTACCAGATTGGATATTTCTTCAAGCATGATCCGCGGGGAACGGCGATTGGGATATTCCATTACCTGCCTGGTTCCCGACGCTGTTAATGATTATATCCTGGAACATGATTTGTACCGTAGTTGATGGTTTGGAAAAAACTCCATCTTATTTGTTATACTGCAACCTTCGTCATTACAACGTACGGTAACTTGGGTTGAGCGATTAGCCATTAGCGTTTAGCTTTGAAAAACCAAAGCATTAGGTTGATGAAAAATAACACCCAATGGGTGAAAGTTTGCAGCAGTCAACATCTTGTAATCATTAAACTAATAGCTAACTGCTAAAAGCTAATAGCTTAATTTAGGTGTAAGTGCGTCTCATGACTCAGGTTTTGCATGCTTTCCTTTCTTGTTATCGTTAATTTTTTTTGTGAGGTTGATATCAATATTTCAGCAAATTTGTCAGCGAGAGCGGCGGCTGTTTACCGGGCAATTGAGGATAAAAAAGGTGAGAACACGGTGGTCCTTGATCTGCGGGGGTTATCATCGGTTACTGATATTTTGATTGTCTGCAACGGCCATTCAGATCGTCACGTCCAGGCCCTGGCTGAAAATATCCAGGTTGAAATGAAAAATCAGGGGGTGCTGCCGCTTGGGGTTGAGGGATTGAAGGCGGGAAGCTGGATTCTGTTGGACTATGGAGATATTATTGTCCATATTTTTCATGAACCGGTCAGAGCGTTTTATGATCTGGAAGGGATCTGGAGTGACGCGCCACGCCTGGAATTTTCCCATGGTGTGCTTGCGTGCCGCTGAGGTTTCTCTTTGTCGGCAAGACCAGAAACAGCCAGCTGCAGGCTGAAATTGACGGTTATCTGAAACGGTTGCAGCGTTATGTTCCGGTCGAACTTCGGGAGATAAAGGAAATGCGCCTGGGGAGTAAAGAAGATCCCCGGCAATTTTGTCGCCGTCAGGCTCCGCAGCTTATTCAGTCCCTAGCCAAAGATAATTATTTTCGGGTTGTTCTGACCGAACATGGCAGAACATTTACCACCTTGAAATTTACCGGTTTTCTCGCGCAACAGTTTGAAAGTGGCAGAGCTGGAATAAGTTTTCTGGCTGGAGGGCCATTTGGTCTGGCTGCAGATGTCCTGGAACAGGCAGATTTCCAGCTGTCTCTTTCCCCCATGACCTTTACCCATGAGATGGCCCGGGTTTTGCTTTTGGAACAGCTCTACCGGGCACTGACCATTATCAGGGGGGAACCATACCATTATTGATTGATGAATTTGAATAGCTGATTGTAGCTTATTTTTTTGCATTTATAGAACAATTGCCCTGGATGTTCAGGTTTGGCCCCTAGCGGGTTATTGACGATTGGTGTCCAGCCATCGGTTTGAGGCTACTTTTACGAGATCACTTTTCGGAGAAAATGGATATCTGATGATCTACCGTTTCCTGCTCCTGTTTGGACTGTTGTTTCTTTTGTTGTTTTCCTACCTGTTGTATCTCAATCCCCAAGCTCTGACTCTGCATCTGGCTACCGGTCTTGATACCCATGGATCCCTGCCATTTTTTATTCTGGTTTCCTTTGCCGCCGGCGGTTTGGGAGTGGTGTTCCTGTTTGCTGCCAAATCAGCTTTTCGCTACACCCGGGGCTTTAAACAGCGAAAAGGACGTCGGCAGATTCAACAGGCAATACAGGCAACTAAGCAGGGTCTGGAAAGCTGGCTGGCTGCCGATTATAAAAAAGCGGCCAAACAGTTGAAGCGGGCGTTGAAACTGGATGGGGAGAACCAGGAAACCCGTCGGGCCATGATCCAGGTTAAGCTGGATGCCGGAGAGCCGCAGCAGGCCATGGAGATTATTGAAGATGGGTTGAAAAACGATCCTGATGACAGTCGCCTCCAATGGCTCAAGGTTGAGGTACTGGAAGCACTGGGCGATGATTTACGTTTACTTAACCAGCTCCTTTACCTGAAAGGACACTATCCGAAAAATGTTTCAATTCTGAACCTGCTGGTGGATAAACTGATGGCCCAGGCCTATTGGCAGGAAGCCATTGATGCCTGGCAGGAATTGGGAAAAATAGCGAAATCGGCAAAAAATAAAGAGCAACAGGCTGAGATCGCGGCCCAGTTGGATAATTGCCGTTATGAGCTGGCAGTGCAACAGTGGCACGCCGGGAATCGGAAACTTGCTGAGCAGACCCTGAAGGATTTATTGCACAAAAACCAGAAATACGTTCCGGCTTATATCCTGCAGGCTACCATGGTGGAACAGGAGTTGCAGAATCCGAAAAGAATTGAGGCCGCCCTGGCGGCATTGAAACAGGGATATCACCGGCAGCCCAATGCCTGGTTTCTGCTGGAAGGTGAGCGGCTGCTTTTGTCAGTGTCGGAAAAGGGTGAGGAAAAGGTAGAAAAATACTACCGTAAAGCTATATCCCGCTATCAAGATTACTGGCCGGCCCGTCTTTTATTTGCTTTTTTTTGTTTGAGACATCAGCGGCTTGAGCGAGTGGCCGAGTTGCTTGCCGAGCTTAAAAAACAGGATGTTAATAATCCGCTGATTAAAATGCTGGCCGGTGAGTTTGCCTACCGGCAGTCTCACCAGCTGAATGAGGCCGCGGACCAGTTCAAGGACGCCCTGGGACTGGAGGAAAAGCCGCCACTGGTTTTTATCTGTAATCATTGTCAGCGCTATGCCGCTGGCTGGCTACCCCGTTGTTCCGTATGTGGGTATTATAATACCTATGAATTATCCGCGGATCTGGTGACCTTCAAGGAACAGGCAGGATGAATAGTAAACCTTCATGTGCAGTCTTGATTATTGCCGATGGCTGGGGTGTTTCTACGGCAGTGGAAGGGAATGCCATAGCCCAGGCGCAAACCCCGGTGATTGACCAGCTTTTTCAACGCTATCCCCATACAACGCTACAGGCTTCAGGCCTGGCGGTTGGACTGCCGGAAGGACAGATGGGGAATTCCGAGGTTGGTCATCTTAACATGGGTGCCGGTCGCGTTGTTTATCAGGATCTGACCAGGATTTCTAAAAGTATTGCTGATGGAACATTTGCCAACAACCAGGTGCTGTTGGAAAGTATGGAAAAAACCAATAGGGCAGGCGGGGCTCTCCACCTGATGGGGCTGTTTTCCGACGGCGGGGTTCATAGTCACCTTGAGCACCTGAAAGCCCTGTTGGGGATGGCTGCCAATCATGGTTTGCCCCGGGTTTTTATTCATGCCTTTCTTGACGGTCGGGATACTCCTCCTACCAGTGCCAAAAAATATCTTGAGGATTTTCAGCGATATCTTGATGAACTGGGAACCGGTCACATAGCAAGCATCATGGGGCGTTTTTACGCCATGGATCGGGATCAGCGCTGGGAACGGGTCCAGCAGGCGTATGAGACCCTGGTTGGCGGTCAGGGTCGGATAGCTGAAAATGTCTCTGCCGCCATCGATGCTGCCTATGAAGCCGGGGAAACGGATGAATTTGTCAAACCAACGATCTTGGTTGATGGGCAAGGTCAGGTTGCCAGTATTCATGACGGTGACGGTATTATCTTTTTTAATTTCCGTGCCGATCGTGCCCGGGAGATTACCCGTGCTTTTACCGAACCGAATTTCAGCAGTTTCGACCGGGAACAACCATTATCTTTAAGTTCCTATATCTGTTTTACGGAATATGATGCTTCTTTTGACCTGCCGGTGGCTTTCCCGCCGGAGAAATTGAAAAATGTTCTGGCTGAGGTGGTGGCGGCTACCGGTCTGCGGCAACTGCATATTGCTGAGACCGAAAAATATGCCCATGTGACCTTTTTTTTCAACGGTGGCCGGGAGGAACCTTTTCCCGGAGAAGATCACTGCCTTATTCCTTCGCCCCGGGAGGTGAAAACCTACGATGAAAAGCCACAGATGAGTGCCTATGAAGTGGCGGCCGAAGTGGTCCGGCGGCTGGAGATGAAGAAGTACCAGCTGGTTATCCTGAATTTTGCCAATGGTGACATGGTCGGGCATACGGGCAATCTGGCTGCAGCGATTCAGGCCTGTGAAGTGGTTGACACTTGTGTCGGCCAGGTGGTGGATAAAACCATGGAATTGGGTGGTGTGGCTCTTTTTACCGCTGATCATGGTAATGCCGAGCAGATGTTGACCCCTGAAGGCGAGCCGATAACCGCCCATAGTACGAATCCGGTTCCTTGTATAGTGGTGGGGGAACAGTTTCTCGGACAGTCCTTGCGTGATGGTGGTTCGCTGGCGGATCTGGCTCCCACTATCCTGGAGATTATGGGTTTGGCTATCCCTAATGAAATGACCGGAAAAACTTTGATTATATAATTTGAATTGAGCGGCTAGCTTTTAGCCGTTAGCTATTAGCTCAATGATTATACGATTTACGATTACAAATTGTCACCCGTTAGGCTTTATTGCTAATGAATGTAATGCCTTTTTTTCAAAGCTAAATACTGATAGCTAACGGCTAATCGCTTCACTTAGGTATAATATTGGGGATGTCATCGTGAATGATGTGTGGTCCTCGCTCGGAGCGCTGCTCTTTCCCCGCCACTGCCTGCTCTGCAATCATCCTGGAAGCAGTCCTTTCTTCAGTTCACCCAGTCCTTCAGCCTATACACCCTTTATTTGTCCTGACTGTGCTTCCGGTTTTAGGGCAATTTCCGGGCCTATTTGTAAGAAATGTGGTTATCCCCGTGGTGAGAGTGGCGGAAAACATCCCTGTGTATTGCAGCCTCGGGGAATTGGTCACCATGTGGCACTGATTCGTTCAGGATACCGCTATGAAGGCAAGATGATGGAAACCATCCATCGGTGGAAATATCAGCAGCGGCACCTGCTACTTCCTCTGGTGGAAAAACTGGTGGATTTGGCGATAGAACGGTGGGTGGCTGATTTTCATGATATTGATATGGTTGCTGCGGTGCCGCTGGCAGCTTCAGACTGGCGGGCACGTGGCTTCAATCAGGCTTTGGTGATAGCTGACCGTTGTGCTCTGAACCTTGGGAAACCCTTGAAAAGACGACTGTTGATAAAAACCAGGAAGACATCAAAACAGGCCAGATTGCATCGCGATGCAAGAATGCTCAATCTTGCCGGGGTGTTCAGTATCGGACGGCCACATGACCTCAAGGGTAAAACGATCCTGCTTTGTGATGATGTGATGACTACCGGGGCAACCCTGGCGGTTGCGGCTGATACCCTGCTGCAGTCGGGGGCCAAGGCGGTTAAATGTTTTACTTTGTGTCGGGTATTGTCGTTGCTGTCATGAGAAAAAAAATAAAAAAAATTGCTTTACGCAGCGGGGCTTTTTTCCTCTTTTTGTTTTTTCTCGCCCTCATTTCCCTGCCGAATCTGGTGGATTTGGAGAATTATCGTTCCCTGGTGGTGACGGCCATTCAGAACCGGGTAGCTGGAACCGTTACCGCCAGGCGACTGAAGCTCTACGTGGATCGTGAAATCGGGGTGAAAATAATTGGTTTTTCCCTTACTGATGGTAATAAGCAGCAGATCAGTGCCGAAGAGGTGAAAATCGGCTTTCATATTTGGCCCCTGCTGCATCGGCAGCTGGAGGTTTCTTCGGTGCGGCTGATTCTTCCGGTTGTTCACCTCCAGGCGGTAAAAGGTGAACCTTTTGGCAGTGGCCTTATCCGGCAGCCGGAGATAATGTTTCCGGCTAAACCATATTGTACTACTATTTCAACTGGTGATTCTCCCACTTTTACCTGGTGCAATACCTTTAACGATGTCAGGTTGCAAATTAAAAAGGGAACGATTGTTTTTACGGATCGACGCTTTTGCGTTGTGCCGGTTACCACCCGCCTGCATGAACTTGATTTTAAGCTTCATCTTTTCGGAAGTTCAGATCCTGCATCATTTCGTCTCTCAGCGGCCACGGTAACCAAAAGACAGACCGGTCACCTCAGGATCGAAGGATCCCTGGGTGGTCTTTCCTGGCCCTTGGATTGGGTTGGAATACAGCTGGATTGCCAGGTTCATGGACAGAATCTGGATGGTGATCAATACTGGCCTTACTACCAGAAGTACGTACCCATGCGCCATGTGGGAGGTCTGGTTTCGGTGGATGGCAGCTATCAGGGTGACCTGCTGGGCCATTTCACCTCCCGGGGAAATATTATTCTGGCTGATGCCGACCTGGATTACCAAAGGGTTTTTGCCGCCCGCCTGCCCATCAGGAACCTGGCAATTTCCTATCGCTTCAGCCTGGGGAAAAATTATAATACCATTGATATTCCGGAATTCAGGATTGACTCTGATGATTTCAGCCTTTCAGGGAGTTGTTTTCTGGAGGATATCCGTCGGGGTCGTCAGGGACGGATAAGAGCCAGGGTTTCCAGCAATCAGTTTGACTTAGAGAGAATATATCGCTACCTGCCGGTTAAAATTATGCCGCAGCAGTTTATGAAGTTCTGGCAGGAACAAGTTCCCCGGGGAATGGTGAAGCTTAGCGATGCTTATCTCGATGGTCATTATACTGAGATTGCCGGAATAGCTCGCCAACCCATAAAAGCGGAATTGATCGGTGGCAGCCTGGGGTTGTCCGGGGCATCCCTTAAAACCGCCGGAGTGCCCGGGCGCTGGCAGAATCTTACCGGTAACCTGGCTGTCACGGGTGAAAAAATAGATTTTGTCGACCTCCACTGCGATATGCCGCCTTTTTTGCAGCAGCGATTAAACGGCTCCCTTACCAGCTGGCATCATGAATCCCATTTGACGCTGGTGGATAATTTTGTGCTTACTTTGCCTCTGCCTGATGAAACGCAACTAAGTGAAGACTTCAAAGTTATAGGTGCTGCAATACTGGGGCAGCGGTTGCCGAAACTGGCAGCCGTCCTGGCTGATTGCCAGCAGCTCAGTGGTGGATTTGCCGGTAGCTTGCGTCTTGATGGCAATCTTTTGCCTGAAACGGATCTGACCTGGCAACTGGATGGGACTGCCAAAAATCTTGCGATTCGGCATCCGGATATCGGCCGGCCGCTGAAGAAGGTTTCCGGTGAGTTCCATTGCTCTTCCCGGTTCCTGGAGTTACAGAATTTTTCTGCTATGGTAGGTAATTCGCCGATAACCCTTGCCGGCAGGATTGCTGATTACCGTGATCCACAGCAATTAAAGCTGGATATTTCCTTACGTTCCACCGCCGTTCGCCCGGAGGATTTTTCCATTATTCCCCGTATTAAGGTAAAGTCCGTGGCTGCAGCTGCCGGTTCAACTGCCCAGCCGTCGTCTTTCGACCTCAAAGTTAGTGGATTTCCCCATGATCCTTCATCTATGCGGGTGGATGGTCAGCTTGATTTGCGACATTTGGCAGTTTCCCTGCCTTGGTGGTCTCATGATCTGGATGATGTAACCCTGGTGGCTGATTGTCGCGGACGATCGTTTATAATACGTGATTTTTCCTGTCACAGTGGCAGTTCAGACCTGAAATTATCAGGAAATTTCACTGCCGATGGTGAATTCTTCCAAGTTGAATTAACCGGTGAGTCGGATTTTCTGGATCCTGATGATTTTCTGGCAGCAGGAACAGCGGCTGCAGCTGAAAAAGGAGAAAAAACAGTATCTGGGATACCGTTGCCGTTCAGAGATACGGCGCTCAAACTATTGTTCCGGTGGCCGGAAAACTCTTCTGGGGCTGCAGGTGATGAGGTATCTCCAGGAGAAAACTGGTGGAATTTGAAGGCCGGAAAATATTTTCCGCTTGAGTTTCCGGAAGATACGGTCATTCAGCTTGAACAGCTGTCCTTTTTTAAGGGGGATTCAGATTTTTCCCTCAATGGCCGGTTGCGGGTTGATTCACAGGGGAATTTCCATGGATCGCTTCGCCAGGTTTCCGGACAATTTTTGCTGGCTGATTTCCCCCTGCCGCTGAAAAAAAAATCACCATTAACGTCCCGGTTATCTCAATATCGGCATTATTTATTAGGTCAGGAAATTTCCTTTTCGAGCAGCATTGGCCGCTTTGTTGGCCGGAGTATGGAAATAGATGATTTGAATTGTCAGGGAGCGGTCAGCGGAAACCGCATGGAAATCAAACCATTGAACGGCTCCTTATGGGAAGGCAAGGGTAAATTAAATGGATCTTGGGATCTGGATCAGGATTTATTTTCTTTAATGGTTGACCTGCAGCAGATTAATCTGGCCCACTTCAATCAATCTTTGTCTTTATATTCTGAGGAAAGCTTACCCTTTGAAGGCGGGGGGACGTTGAATGTGGGGTTGAAATGGAATGGCAATGATGCCGAAAGCTGGAGCCGCAGCCTGAATGGCAAAGCAGATTTTTCCTTTGTCAAAGGCCGGCTGAAACGGTTTCCGGTACTTGCTAATATCGCCTCCCTGCTGAATGTTTACCAGTTATTGACCTTTCACCTTCCGGATTTGAGCAAAGGTGTTCCCTATGATACTCTGGATGGCAGTTTTACGTTTGTGGATGGAGATATTCAGACAGATGATCTGCTGCTCAAAGGGCCGGCAGTCAATATCTCAACTGGGGGAACGATCTTTTTGCCGGAACGTCAGGTGGATATGGAGGTGGGAATTCAGCCATTACAGACCATCGATAAAGTTATTGCTGCTGTCCCGATAGTGGGTTATATTGTCACCGGAGAGGGAAAAACCTTTATTGTCATGCGCTTTTCCGTGCGGGGTCCTTTTGGAAAAACTACCGTTGCGGCGATTCCCATACGTGGCCTGGTGGGGAAAACCGGCGGGATTTTGAAACGATTGATTACGACTCCGGTGCGGGTGTTAAGCTGGCCCGGAAAAATATTCTTACCAGAAAAAAAGGAGATTCCGGCAACCCCGGGTGTATCCGGAACCACTGAGGATAAAAAACCATGATTCGCTTAGTAATATTTGGTTTCCTGATCTATCTTGTCTATCGGCTTTTCAGCGGTATTCTTTCAGGTCCCCACACCGGGCAAAAACCTGCTGATAAGGTGCCGCAGACCAACAGTGGCAAGATGGTGAAATGTGAGAACTGTGGCTTGTATGTGCCGGAAAATGAAGCTGTCACCCGCCATGTTCAGGGGCGGACTGAATATTTTTGCAGTAAGGCCTGCAAAAACAAGAAAAAATAAGCCACCGCTGCCGGTAAATTTGTTTTGGGTTGTGGGCGCGGTCCGCGTTAGATATTACCGCCAAGCTGACTGCAGAGATTGTCATAAATTTTTTTAACATTTTTGACCACTTCCGGGTTGACATCGTAAGGAGCTTCGTCCCGGCGGTCAGCGGCAACGATAGCCAAATCGTAGCCAATACTTCCGAGGATAATCATGTCATCCAGATTGTCCTCGATAAATTGCAGGTCTTCCGGGGTATGGATCTTGTTGCCGACCACATAAACCTGCTTTATGCCAAGATCAGCGGCCAGTTTTTTTACCTGGCGTGCTGTCTGGAGACTGCGGGTTCCCGGTTCTACGACAACTATAAAGGCATCAATACCTCGGGTGGAACCGCGGCCCAGGTGTTCAAGCCCGGCTTCCATGTCAAGGATAATGCTTTCATCCCTTTGCAGGAAAATATGGCGGAGCAGGTACTTGAGCAGGACACTTTCCGGGCAGTAACAGCCACCGCCGCCTTCGGGAATGGTTCCCAGAATCAGCAACTTGATATTGTCTTTTAAAAGGCTGAATTTTTCCGGAATATCATCAACCTGGGGGTTAAGTTTGAAAATCGCGCCGAAAGTTCCTTTTTTGGCACCGGTACGGGATTCAATTTCTTCGGTCATCTGCGCCAGCGGGGTGACATTTTCAACTTCTTTGATGGTGAAGCCAATGGCAGAGGCCAGGTTGGCATCAGGGTCGGCATCAATGGCCAGCACTTTTTCATTCTGGTCGGCCATCAAACGGGCCAGGGTGCCGGCGAGAGTGGTTTTTCCAACTCCGCCTTTACCGGATATGGCGATTTTCATGGTAACTCCTTTTTGTATATGAGAATGAAATATGTATATAATTCAGACTTTTGTCTGCGCAACAGTAATTGTGATTAAATCTTCTCTATTTTAGTGCTGATTGATAGAAAAATCAAGAGGGATAATGAGTCCCTGGAATTCTGATATAAGGATTAAAAAATTTCAGCGTTGCCCGGTTTGCTTTTTGCGTAGTGGGTGGTGTTGTTAACCGGTGCTGTTTCAAGCGCGACATCGTGAGATGTCGTTGCTTTTCCCAGCGAATAGAGCGTAAAAATTGATATGTTTGAGCCCGAAAGGGCGAGTTTGTCAATTTTAGCGCCATGAGCTATTGGAAAAGCAGACTATCGAGCGCCAAAAAGCGCTGAAATCAGCGACCGTTAATCATACGCAAGTTTCTAACCGGACACTACTGAAAAAATCTAGATTTTTTAACCTGTCGGGATTGGGATCATTTCTTGACGAAGGCGTATGGTGATATTCGCTTTTATTGCTGATTTTTAAGAGCCTTTGTCAAGATGTGACCCCTTGCGAAGCAGGGCGAAGCGAACCAACGTAATTACCTTTTGTGAGGGAGTGTATTCTTTGCGGACTCTGTGAACTTCGTGAGAAGATAAATTTTTTAGAACCTGGTTGGTTTCGGCTACGCCGGTTTAGGGGGTAAAAAAGATGATCCGGAATTTCTGGCAGCAAATAAGTACCGGGGAATCATGGGAGCGATTACTGCTGGCTATCGGAATTTTTTTCCTGGTGGTGATTGTTGGCCTGGTTGTTTATTCTCTCCTGGGAAAATCTGTCGGCCGGCTGGTGAAAAAAACCAGCTCTAGTGTTGATGACCTGATTTTTGAACGGGTTAGGCAGCCGATTATCCCTATTTTTATTGTTATCGGCATTTTCATGGGCAAAAACATTCTCGATCTGCCCCCCAATATTAATCAACTGATCGAGAAAATATTAATTGCTGTTCTGCTGTTCCTGCTTTTTCAGATGCTTATTCTTTTTTTGCGCCATCTGACAGACTACTGGATTGGGCGGGCAAGCAGCCGCACAGACATGAGCCAGGAAAAATGTGACGAGGTCCAGCGGCTGGGGAATCAGGTTAAGGAACTGGTTTTTCCGGTTGTCGGAGTTATCGGTGCTCTGACCATTTTATCGAATCTTGGCCTTGATTTGAAAGTGATATGGACTTCTCTGGGAGTTGGTGGCATAGCTGTTGCCCTGGCAGTCAAAGAACCATTGAGCAACTTTGTCGGTCGCCTCTATATTTATGCCACCGGAATTTTTGATGAGGGGCACTTTATCACTTTTGGTGGTTGGTCAGGGACGGTAAAAAGGATTGGTTATTTTCGTACCTATCTGGAACTGTTCGCCGATATGACCACCGTTTCCATTCCCAATACTAAATTTATGACCGGCGAAGTGAAAAACTATTACGGCCGTCGCCAGTTTATTTATAAATGGGATCTTGATATTCCTTATGATACGGACCGTCAGCAGGTCCAGAAGTTGATCGAAGAGCTGAAAACTTTTGTGTTTGCCCGGCCGGAAGTGGTTAGGGAAAGCTGCTGGATATATCTGGACCGGTTGGACAGCTATTCCAAGGTGGTCAGGGTCTGGTTCAAAGTTACCCTGCCTGACTGGGCGGCTTCACTCAATTACGGGAATGACATTCTCTATGAAATCCAGGGTATTTTCACCCGCCTGGGAGTGGCTTTTGCCTTTCCCACCCAGGTGGTCAGCCTGGCTGATGGCCGTCTGGTGAAAAATACCGCAGCTTCATCTCCGCTCATGCCCTATGACAGTTATCCGGAAACAGCAGGAGGATCTGTAACCTCGAAAGCACCGCAGGCTGATAATGGTGACAAAAGAAAACACAGCTGACAGCCGGCGGTGGATGGCCGGTCATCGCCAGCGTTTGAAGCAGCGTTTGGTGGAACATGGCCTTCAGAGCCTGGCTGACTATGAAGTGCTGGAACTGCTGCTGACCTACGCCTTGCCTCGTCGGGATGTTAAGCCTCTGGCCAAAAAGCTGCTTGAACAGTTTTCTTCTTTGAAAGGGGTTTTGGACGCGCCGCTGGAGAAGTTGGTGGAAATTGATGGTATCGGTATGCATGCGGCAGCCTTGATTGTTTTCAGCCGGTCATTGATTCCCCGTTATTTGAACCAGGATAGTATCGCCAGGGATTCCATTACTTCACCTGCGCAAGCTGGGGAGTTATGCCGCAGTCACCTGGAAGGTTTGGCGGATGAGCATTTTTTTGCCATTTTTCTGGATAACCAGCACCACGTATTGGCCGCGGAAACTATCCATCGTGGTACCGTTTCCATGAGTGCGGTGTATCCCCGGACGGTGATGGAACGGGCATTATACCATAAGGCTGCAGCCGTCATTGTCGCCCATAATCACCCGGGTGGCAGTACCAGACCTTCCGCTGATGACCTGGCTATTACCAGGGAATTGCAGCGAGCCGCTACCTCCCTGGGTTTGCGACTGCTTGACCATCTTATTGTTGCCGGTTCAAAAGTTGTCAGCCTGCAGGAAGAAGGGCATATCTGAAGTATGCAGATTATCCGACGTTATCTCAGCCAGGAAATCATGGTCCCTTTTTTGCTGACCCTGACGGTGCTGATTTTTGTTCTCCTGCTCGGGAATTTGTACAAAATGGCTGAAATGGTCATTGCCCGGGGTGTCAGGTTGACTGATATGCTGAGCCTGATATTGGCCATGGTTCCCTATCTATTGACCATGGCAATTCCTATGGCCTTTTTTTTCTCCCTGATGGTGGGCTTGGGAAGGATGGGCTCCGATGGTGAAATTACGGCCATGAAAGCATTGGGTATCAGTCCCCGCGACTTTCTGCCGCCGGTGCTGCTTATGGCTGTGTTCTGTACCTGTATTGTCCTGATGCTGGAAATCTGGCTGGTTCCCCAGGGCTTAAAAAAAATTCAGAGTATCACTCTTGATATTTTGAAAAATAAAACAGTGCTGGCCTTGCGCCCCCATGCCCTGAGCCTGGGAATTAAGGGTTTGGGGATCTATGTGGATGAGATTGATCAGGAAACCGGGATGATAAAGGGAGTGGTGATCTTTGACCAGCGGGAGGGGGAACGGCAATATACCATAACTGCCCGGGAGGGCCTGATTATCCCTGATCAGGAGGAGGGCAATCTTTTTTTCCTGTTCCAGCAGGGGACTATCCACGGTTATGAGGCCGGAAAGAACAGTTACCAATTGACGGATTTTAAAGAATATAAAATTAACCTTGACCTGGACGCACTACTGGGACAGGGGGATAAAAAAAAGAGAACTCGCAACCGTTCCCTGACCCTGGGGGAACTGCGGCAGAAAATTCAGGTCCTAGAAAATCAGGGAAAAGATGCCAGCAGGGTTCGCAACAGTCTGCACAAACGGATCTCCATGTCCTTTTCGTGTCTGGTTTTTGCCTTGATTGGTATTCCTCTGGCCCTGGAGCCGGCGCGTACTTCGGGCCGTTTCCGCGGTCTGGTTTTTGCCTTGTTTTTGCTGCTGGTCTATTACATATTGTTTTCTTTCGGCCAGGCCATCGGAGAAAAAGGCGGTCCTTTGCAGCTACCAGCCCTGTGGCTGGCCAATGTTGTTTTTGCAGCCCTGGGCGGGTTTTTGTTCTGGAAGAAACAACAGGAGATCGAATTGACCGGGGTCAAAAGGATTAACCTCCTGGTTCGCCGGCTGGCAGCATTTATGCGGATCGGCTGAAAAGAGGTGGGATGCCGCTTTCCATCGACATCCCGGCCCCGGTGAAAAAAACCAGGTGTTGATCATAATTCACGGGTTGTTCCTTCTTACTCATTGGCCTGTAGCAATGGCTGACGTTCCAGTGCCAAACCTTCCGATTCCGCTTGGTCAAAAGCTGTTGTGCTGCCTAAAACAGTGATGGCTGTCTGAATTTCTTCCAGCAACTGACGGGCTTTTTGGCTTAATTGGTCGGGGGTCCCTTTCAGGATGGCTTCCCTGATCTGCTGGCGGTAAGCGGCTGAGCGGCCGCTGACTAAAGCAATAGTTTCGCTAAATCCCTTGCTGTGCGGGCTTTTCGGGGCATCAATGCTGCCGATACTGCCGATGATGTTCTGGTCAACTTCAACGGTGCTGATTCCCGCGGCCAGGGTTTTCAGGCTGGTGGAAAAAGTCTCCAGGGTTCGCTGCAGATTGGGGTCACGGTAGGAGGCACAGGAAAATACCGGATGTGATCCGGAAGCCATGGCCATGCCACCGTAAGCGCCACCTTCGACCCTGATTTTATCCCAGAGAAGTCCGGTTGACAGGTTGCGGGCCAGCAGGCTCAGGATGCCTATATCCGCAGCTGATCCGTCGTTGATTTTCCATGATTGGGCTACATAGTTGACCGAAGAGCTGATCTCAATTGCCCTGATTGACCGGTCTTCAGAGGTAATAAATTCGCTTAGGGCCGGTTCAAGAGGGTTGGCGGGCAGTTCCTGCAGCAGTTCGGACAGCATCTTTTCATATGTCTGTGGTTGGTCATTGGTCATGGAAACAAGACAGCCGTTACGGTTGATCAGTTGTTGGTGCAGGCTGACCATCAGGGAGCCAATGGCGGCAAACTCCTCTTTTTTCAGCAGTTGATCAAGAAACCGCAACTGGGAAATTCCCCCGAGCTTTTCTTCAATGGCGGCTGATTTACACAGCCGGGCGGCTGCCTGGGAGACCGCAAAATGATGGCCGCTGCCCAGTACCGCCGCCTGCAGGTCATTGCGCATTTCCAGCAGAATATCTTTTATCAACTTGGGGTTTTCCAGCTTTGGCTCCATAAAAAGGTCGCGGAAGATGTCCGTCAATTCATTAAATCGTTCCGGCAGGGCCTTGCCATGGAAAAAAGCTTTAAAAACCAGCTCGTCCGGTTTTTCCCGATGGCGTATACATAATTGTGAACAGCCGATCCCGCCGGTGCTAAGCGAGATGCGGGTGGCCATTTCCTCATAGTTATAACCGGCGGCGCCGCAGCGACTGATGAGTTGGGTATAGAGGGGCAGATAGGGCAGTAATGTTTCCGGCAAATTGTTCAGTTCAAACCCTAAGTCAAGGTAGACAATGCCGGCGGTAAATAACGGGTGGCGGTACCAGGGAACGCCGGTCAGGGTGGTGTAATCGGTTGGCGTCAGCTTATTTTCAGTCGGCAGGTCATCCTTGTCCAGTTTCGGCAGGGTGGCCAGGGCTTCGGGAGTTGGTGGGGTAGCCTGCCGTTGCTTGAGATTTTCGGTTAATTGCAGATAAAATTGTCTTTCTTCCGGGCCAAAATCCTGCGTCAGCTTTGCTGCCTGTCTGGCGGTTTGTTCTCCCAGCTCTTCCCCCATTTTTGCCGAGGCGGTGACTACTGATATCAGGTGGTGAGAATTATCCAACAATAATTTTTGCAGCTGCTGGCAGAAAAAAGTGGTTCCTTGGGTTTTTTCGTCTTTTATCTGTTGCAGGGGAGCCTCGAAACACAAGTGGGCCAGGGGGTCGCCACCATAAATCCAGGAGCGGTAACAGCGGTCGGCGAGCATCAGGTTGTAGGGGTAATGGCCACTGTCAGCAATTTCCCGCAACTGAAATTCAGTTCTGCGGATGGCACCTTCAAGGAGCTTTTCATTCATGCCGGAACTGATTTCATTTTCCAGGGTAGCGGTGACCAGCCGGCTGATTTCCCGGGCATGTTCCGGCCGGGTTTTCCGCAGGCCGACGGCAAAAAAAGTTTGGATAAGCTCTGTTTCAAAACCGGTCATGTCATCCAGATCCTCCCCCAGGCCTGAATCGATTAAGGCCCGGCGCAGAGGAGAACTTTGGGTGCCGACCAGGTAGCGGGAGAGAATTCGGCCCAGCAGGGCGTTCAGGGGATCGGTGGCCGGCCCGAATAACCAGGCAAGAATGACACTGGCAGTGCCGTCATCTTCTTTGGCTGCCGGGGCGGTAATGGTTATTTCCTTTGGTTCCGACCAGTGTGGCTGCAGCTTGATTTCGGCATCTACTTCACGGTGGTCGAACGCCGCCAGATAATTATCCTGCAGGAATTCCAGGCTTTTTTCGGTCGGCAGATTGCCATAGAGAAAAATGAACGCATTGGAAGGGTGATAATAAGCCTGGTGGAAGGCACGGAACTGTTCGTAGGTAAGGTCGGTGATATGCTCCGGCTCACCGCCGCTTTCATAGTAATAGGTGGTGTCCGGGAAAAATTCCCCCATGGTTTTACGGACCACATGACTGTGAAAATCAGAAAATACTCCCTTCATTTCGTTGTAGACGATGCCCTTAATACTGATGGGGTCGCTGGCAGACGGCAGATCAAAATGCCAGCCTTCCTGGTAAAAGGTTTCTTTGGTCAGCAGGGGATGAAAAACCGCGTCGCAGTAGACATTGACCAGGTTGTAAAAATCCACCTCAACCTGGCTGGAAACCGGGTAGAGGGTTTTATCCGGGTAGGTCATGGCATTGAGAAAGGTTTGGAGGGAGCCTTTCAGCAGTTCTTTGAATGGGTCCTTCAGCGGAAACTTGCGGGAGCCGGAAAGCACCGAGTGCTCCAGGATGTGGGGTACGCCGGTATTGTCATGCACCGGGGTGCGGAAGCCGATACAAAACAGGTTGTTGGGATCATCGTTGATCAGGTGGATAAGCCTGGCACCGGTACGGTCGTGGGTAAGGACAGCTGCCCGAGAGCGTAATTCGTCAATATTCTCCAGCCGTTCAACGGTAAAACCATGCAGTGATTGGCCGATCTTCAGTGGGGTCGTGGTCATGAATGAATATCCTTTCTTATAAATATGGGGACATAATACCCAACGCGGGCTTGACGCCTGCAACCCAAAAAAATAATTTTTTACCACTGAGATCGCCGAGGGTACAGAGAAACAGCCTGTCGATTTTCCTTCGTGTTCTCTGTGTTCTCAAGTGAGCATCGCGAACGGGTGGTTTATATTTGTGTATCCTTTTTCTTGTTTTTTATACCCCTCAAGGGGGTACTGAAAAGAGTGACAGCAATTCAGAAGTAAGTTACTAACCCGGCATAGTCGGAACCAAAAAAGAGACATTATAATGCGTCAAGGATATTAATACCATGAACATGAAGTTTAGTTAAAAAATCTTCATGACCTTCAGGTCCTTCATGGTTGCATTCTTTTTTTACCTTTTTGCTTAAAACTTTATTGATAAGTGACTTAGATTCAACTCGCAAGTGCAACAGTTAAAAATATTTATATCGGACAGCAGCGATAAATCATACGTATCTGAACACCGCCCAGAAATGGCTGAAACTGCCACCTAATACCAGCAGGTGCCAGATTTCGTGAAAACCGAATATTTTCGGAAAAGGGTTGGGCCATTTCAGCGCATAAAATATGGCTCCCACCGTGTAACACAGCCCGCCGATCAGCAGCCAGATAAGGGCTCCCGGCAGGGCGGTTTGCGAAAGGGGATAGATCATGATAAGTGATAGCCAGCCCATGAGCAGGTAAAGTGTGACTCGGAAAAAACGGGGGGCGGATTTCCAGGTGAACTTGGTAATAATTCCGGCAACCGCCAACCCCCAGATAGTTGCCAGCATGCTCCAACCCCAGGGACCTCTCAGAGTAACCAGACAAAAAGGAGTGTAGGTTCCGGCGATCAGAATGAAAATCATTGTGTGATCAACTTGCCTCAGGAGGTTGATTCCTTTTTCCTCCAGGGGTAAGAGATGGTAGAGGGCGCTGGTAGTGTAAAGCATGATGAGGCTGCTGCCGAAAATTGTATCGGCAATAATGTTCCAGATGGTTTTATGCCGGATATCAACGATTACCATCACCATTAAGGCAATGATGGATAAGATGGCTCCGGCTGCATGAGTAAGGCCGCTGACCGGTTGACGGAATTTTATTTGCATGGATTTTCTCCAGGATTCAAAACAAGGTAAAATTATATAACTTTGTCTGAATCAGTGCAAGGGTAAAGACGGGTTTGGAAGATGCTTTGTAAGCGATTTTTATTTTTTGTTGCTATCGTTATTGTCTTGGGGACTGGATTTATTTTCCCGGTTTCCAAAGCCCAGGCTGCCTTGGAACCTGATGAAATTCTGGTCATTGCCAATCGCCTGGCAGCAGACAGTATTTCACTGGCACAGTTTTACCTGGAGAAGCGTGGTATCCCTCGGGAAAATCTGCTGATAGTACAGACTTCAAGGGCTGAAACCTGCAGCCGTGAGGACTATAATCAGCAGATCGCGGTGCCGGTGCGAAACTATCTTGAGCGGCAGTCAAAGGATGGTCGACGGCCGATTCGCTGCCTGTTGCTGATGTATGGGATGCCCCTGAAAGTCTCGCCAGCGACCGTGACGGCCAAGGAAAAACTTCGCCAGTTGGAGCTGCGACTAAAGCAGGAAGAATTCGAGCAAAAACTCTCCGACCTGGAGAAAAAATCAGCAGAGTATAAACGACTGAGTGCCAAACTGCAGCAGGTCCGGGACGATCTGGCGGTCCAGAGCCATAGCCGGGAACTGGCGGCACTTGATTCGGAAATATCTCTGGTGATGGCCGGGAGTTATCCCCTGGTCGGCTGGCTGCCGAATCCATCCTATTTGGGTTACCGGGGGAAAGAGATTAAGAAGATGCCGACCATTGCCTACATGGTTGCCCGTTTGGATGGACCGTCGCCAAAAATTGTCAGGCGGCTGATTCTGGACAGCTTGGCGGTGGAAAAGACGGGCCTTTCAGGAACCGCCTATCTTGATGCCCGCTGGCCGCGGCCAGCCCCCGAGAAGGTAAAAACGCTACAGGGCTATGCTTTGTATGATAATTATCTCCACCAGGCGGCCGACTTGGTACACAAAAAGAGCAAGTTGAAGGTGGTACTGAATGATAAAGCGGAGCTTTTTCAGCCGGGCGACTGCCCTGATGCGGCTCTCTATTGCGGTTGGTACCGGCTTTCCCATTATCTTGATGCTTTTGACTGGCAGCGGGGAGCGGTAGGTTATCACATTGCCAGTGGTGAATGTACGACGCTCAAGAAAAAAAACGGCCAGGGCTGGTGCCTTGGCATGCTGCGTGACGGGGTGGCCGCCGTCATCGGCCCGGTGGCTGAACCCTATGTCCAGGCCTTTCCGTCGCCATCCCTTTTTTTCAGCCTGCTGCTTGACGGTCGTTTTTCCCTGGCTGAGTGTTTCGCCCTGTCAGTGCCTTTCCGCTCTTGGCGCATGGTGTTGGTGGGCGACCCTCTTTACCGCCCGTTTGCAGCCCAGCAGTAAAATGATGGATGTTTTTCTCCGTTTCCTTTCCCGGCATTTTACCCTTTTCCCTGGTGACGTGATCCTGACCGGGACGCCGTCGGGGGTTGGAGTTTTCAGAGAGCCTTCCATTTATCTCAAGGATGGAGATCTGGTCAGTATCTCGATCGAAAACATTGCTACGTTGACCAATTGATGCCAAGTGAAGGATGTCGGTTAGTTGCACAATTAAATATGTTTGTGGGGCTGGGCGCCAACTCGATGAGCATGTTCATGATGATGAATATGCAGCTCTTCATCCAGGGTGATTTTACCATCCTCCATGGTATAGATATGGTGAGCTGTTTCCTTGAGGAAATCAAATTCATGGGAGATGATAATGTAGGAAAGGTCAAGGCTGTTTAGTATTTTTATCAGCCTGGCCTTGGTTTTTTTGTCAAGGCCAGCGGTGGGTTCGTCAAGGAGCAGAATTTCCGGTTTCATCGCCAGCACTGTGGCCAGGGAAACCAGTTTTTTCTCCCCGCCCGATAATTTGAACGTGACCCGGTCAGCAAAATCACTCAGACCCAGAAATTCCAAGGTTTCCAAGGAAATCTTTTGGGCTTCTTCCCGTGAATAACCAAGATTTAAAGGTCCAAAGGCTACATCTTCAATCACGGTAGGACTGAACAGCTGATCATCAGCGTCCTGAAACAACAGGCCAACCTTCTGCCGAACCGTCACAAAATCTTCCTCGCTGACTACTTGTCGCCCCAGGAATTCAATGCTGCCGGAAGTTGGTTTTAACAACCCCATAATCAGATGGAAAAGGGTGGTTTTGCCGCTGCCGTTAGGAGCTACCAGACCGATGCGGTCGCCCTGGAAAAATCGCAGCTGCAGGTTTTTGATAACCGGTTCCCGGGTCGGATAGTTGAAACTAAGGTCAGTTAAGGTAAGTAAGGGGATGTCAGACATTTTTTTCCTTTTTAGGGAAGTTAAGAGAGTATGATCCTGGAGCTGATTTCAAGGACGGCCATACTGAGCAGTGATAATGACATCAGCAGGACAAAAATCCAATTTTGATGTCCCCGGATGTTTTCCTGCAAAGAGTAAAATTTGCCGCTGAATCCTCTGCAGACCATGGCTTGGTGGACCCTTTTAGCCCGTTCAGAAGAACGGACAAAGAGCATCCCGAGCAAAAAGGCGTAGGTTCGATAGGTGTGCAGGTTGGTCCCCGGGCGAAAATTGCGTATCCGGGCTGCCCTGATGAGACGCTGGTATTCCTGCTCGATGACAAAAATATAGCGATAGGTGATGAGGATCAGGTAGACCAGTTTGTCCGGCAGGTGCAGACGATTGAGGGCATGACCCAGTCTGGCGGTGGTCATGGTGGAAACCAGGGCGATCATGGCCAGAAGAATGGCGATGGATTTTAAACTGATCTCCAGGCACAGCAGGACCCCGGGCCGGGTAATGGACAAGGGGCCAAGGTGGAACCATATTTCTCCCTTATACGTCCAGGGCAGAATCACCCAGATCAGCAGCAAAAAACCTAGGACAACAGTGAGCCGCTGCATGACCTTTTTGATGTCCAAACGGGCGAAAAACAATAAAATGAGGGAGAGAATCAAGGCTGTCAGCAGGGTCGGCAGGCCGTGGGCAAGGGCGATCAGAAAAGAATAGGCTGTGGCCGCGACAACCCTTAATGTCGGGCTCAAACGGTGGATGGGTGAATTGCCGGAGGCGAATGGTTCCTGGATCATGATAAATAGAAGGTATAAGGTTTAAGGTTTATTTTTTATGAACCTAACGCCGTAATCGGGCAAAAAGGCCATTTTCAAGGTAGCCTTACTTCTGTTGGCGGCGGGCATGCATATACGCCGCCAGTCCTACCAGCCCGATGATGTAACCGATGCCGCCGATAACATCGGTAATGGTTGGTTTATGTTCCCTGGATTCGGCCAGCATCCGGTAGACCGGTTCCAGTTTGTGATCCAGTGCTTTTTCCACCACCGCTTTGATTTCATCAGCACTCAGGGTTGTTTCTGTTGCTGCTGGCCGGATAACGGTCTTTTTTGCTCCTGCAGCTGAATTCACCCTCTCGCCGGCGGTATTTTCTCTTGCCGGAGTGGTGGTATTTGTGGGAATTGCATTGGTTATTTCATTCTTACTGATTGTCCATTCTCCTCGATGGCCCATGCCGGCATTGAGGACAATTTTCAAAGTGGTTGACTGGGGAATCGGGAAGGAAAACTTTCCCTGGTCATTGGTTTTTCCGCTCAGGAGCAGTTTTCCCTGCGGGTCGAAAACATCAATCTTTCCTGCCTTTACCTTGTGGCCGCCACTGAATTTGCTTTCCGTGTGGATGGTATTGCCGTTGACCCAGGCGAAAACCATGACCCTATGAGCCGCAGCCGGACCTGCCAGGGAAAAAAGGATGATCATGGTTGTTGCGATGATTAATTGCCATGAACGCATGTGTTTAACTCCATACAAATGGTTTTTGCTGTGGGCCGCTATTTTTTTCCGGGCAGCATTTCCGGACTTACTTTTTTAATAAAACCTATACAAAAGATGGTGATAATTCCCTCGATCAGCATCACCGGCAGATGGGCGGTAACCACCAGGGTAGCGACTTCAAAAAAGCTTTTTTCGCTGAAATAAAGGCTGGCTCCCACCAGCAGGGCACTCATGAATACGGCCAGAAAACCACAGGCAAAAGCGGCCGGCATGGCAATAGACGGTTTTTTGCTGATCAGGGGGGCGAAAAGATAATAACAGATAACTGCTGGCAGGGCCATGATGACCGTGTTTGCCCCCAGAGTGGTAATGCCGCCAAATTGAAAAATAATGCTTTGGAGCAACAGGGCCACCATAATCGAAGGGAAGGCCGCCCAGCCGAGCAGCAGGCCGATAATGCCGTTCAATATCAAATGCACACTTGACGGTCCGATGGGTACATGAACCAGGGAGGCGACAAAAAAAGCCGCAGAAAGGATGCCTGCCTGGGCCAGATGGTCAAAATCAAGCTTTTTGATGCCGATGGCGGTGCCAGCTATTGCCAGAGCCATGCCCGAAAATATAACTGGTCCAGCTAGAACGCCTTCTGAAATATGCATGAGATTATGGTTTCCAGATTCGCTTTAGTTATCGTATCGCTGTTAGTGTATTCGTAAAAAGTTGCGAAGACATCACTGTTTCCATGGATGAAATTTAATCCAGATCACCGCTCCCACTTCCACCTCCTTGGGTTTTCCATCGTGCATCATCTTTTCAGTTGCGGTATTGAGGGCGGCAAATCCCCACCAGCCGGCCTGGGGAACGGCATAAGTAAAAACGCCATTTTGATCCGCTTTGATAGTTTGGGTAGTCATGTAATCGGTTGGGGCCACGGCTTTGCCGTCTTTATTATAGTATTCCACTTCGATCGTGGCAAATGGCACGGCTTTTCCCTCAAGTTTGACGATTCCCTGGAAAACATTGCCGGTATAGAGACCATAGGGTTTGGAGAGTGGCACAATCTCAGTTTTCAGGCCGATTTCTTCATCCCAGCCCTCGTCATCTCCGAAAGCAGTCACCACAGTCTTGGTGTAATGGACGATGAAACAATCTTCCGCCGGTTCCCAGTAAGGCTTTGGCTCCATGTAAAAGGCATAAACTCCCGGCCTTTTGATCTGATAGTTGGCCTGCCAGGCGGTATGTTCCATCACCGTGGTTTTGGTCAGTGAATTGGTCAGGTCATGTTTTTGTCCGGAAACAGCCAGGGCAAATCTTGGTTTGACCAGTTCCATCCCATGTCCTTCAAAGGGATGGGAAAAAGAAAGGGTCAGATGCACTCTTTTCGGTTCCCCCTGCATGACCATGGAATCCGAGGGAATGAGCATGCCAAAATGGGCCATGGAAATTCCAGCAGTTAAGAAAATCAGTAGAGCGATTGATACGATGGCAACAGCTATTTTTTTCATTTATTTCTCCATTAGCATAAAAAAACCACGAGCGGTACAGACCTTCACGGCCATGATACCTTCGCGGTATTTTCAGCGGGTATTGTATTTTGTCCGAAAAACGATATTTTTCAGCCTGTGAGCTTCTGCTCGGGAATTTTTAAAACTAGTAACGCAAATGTCCGGGGATGTCAAGCTGAAAAGTTCCGGATAAATCTTGACAGGATTTTCTGCTTCAGATACTGATCAGAGAAAAATTGCTGATGGTATTTATGGGGCTGGTATATGGAAAGAAAATCCCCTGGAGATTACAAAGTCATAAAAAAGTATTTTCCATTCCTGCGCTTTGGGGTCCAAAGTGCCTTTGCGTTTTTCTGCCTGCTGGTGGGTTACCGTTTCTATCGGTTTTTTCTCTGGGCTACCAGTGACGGTGATTTCGTGCCTCGGCCGCCGTCGGTAGAGGCATTTCTTCCCCTTGGAGCGTTGGTCAGCCTCAAGCGGTTTCTGCTTACCGGCCATTATGATCGGCTTCATCCTGCCGGCCTGACTATTTTCATCGCTGCCTTGGTGATTGCTCTGCTGTTCCGTAAAGGCTTTTGTGGCTGGATCTGTCCGGTGGGTTTTATTTTTAATCTCGAAGCCCAGTTGACTTCCCGATTTCACCAAACATGGCATCTTCCTGCTTGGCTCGAATATCCTCTACGATCTCTCAAATATCTGCTGCTGACTTTTTTTCTCTACCTGATTGCCTGGAGAATGGATTTGCGGGCCATAGACGGTTTTATGCGCTCTCCCTATAACCTGATGGTTGATGCCAAAATGCTGTTGTTTTTTCTTCATCCATCGGCAGTGGCTATCGGGTTTTTTGCTTTTCTGTTTGCCATTTCTCTCCTGTTGCGTAATTTCTGGTGTCGCTACCTTTGTCCTTACGGGGGGCTTTTGGGCCTGCTGGCCATGGTCAGTCCTTTTCAGGTGAAACGGAAAAGTTCCAGTTGCATTGATTGTAAAAAATGCGAACAGGTCTGTCCGGCTGGGATTACTATTACGTCTAAAGAGACAGTCAGGGATGCCGAATGCATAGGTTGTATGGAGTGTGTTGCCGAGTGCCCGGTTCCGGACTGCCTGACCCTGTCTTTGCCCAGGCGCAAAAGGATAGCGCTTTTCTGGCTGCCGCTCGGCATTCTTGCTGTTTTTATGACCTTTTATCTGGTGGCTAAACTCTCAGGTCACTGGCATTCAGCCATCCCGGTTGAGCTGTTCAAAAAAATGTACCGGTTGGCGATAAGATAATAGGTTCTATGCTGTAGGCTGAGGTATTTTTGGACGGAAAAATACTTAACAGGCACCTTTTTGTAGGATATTTAGTAAATAATAATAATTACTGAAAGTGATGAGGATGATGAAAAGTTCATCTACTCTGGATGTCAAGATGGTGAATGGTCTTTTCGCTGAGTTTGAGTTGGTTTGCCGTCGAATTGGTCTTCGCCTTACTCATCAGCGCCGTGAGATATATCGTCTCCTGCTTAATGCCGGTGATCATCCGTCCGCGGAAACTCTCTATGAGAGGTTGCGTCAAGAGATGCCTACCATCTCTCTGGATACCGTTTACCGGAATTTGCACACTATGGAAACCCATGATCTTATCGCGAGAGTTCCAACTGGTAAAAGCCAGGCCCGTTTTGAGGCCAAGAGAGGTACTCACCATCACCCTATGTGCAGTCGCTGCGGTGAAATTACCGATATTCAATGGGAAATTTTTGACAACAGTGAACTTCCTGATTATGCTTCTTTTTGGGGACAGGTGACCGACAAGCAGGCAACCCTGACCGGGGTTTGTAAAAAATGCCTGCAAAAGAAGTGAGCTCTGTGAGTGTTTCTTTTGCCCAGTAGACAAGAATAAATCTTATATAATAATAAAATAGTAATAATCAGTAGTGTCCGGTATGTTTTTTGCGTCGTGTTCAATGTCGGCAACCGGTGCTGTTTCAAGCGCGACATTGTGAGATGCCGCTGCTTTTCCCGGCGATTGGAGCGTGAAAGTTGCCGTAATCGGGGACAGATTTAAAATCTGTCCCCAAAGGGCGAGTTTTGCAACTTTAGCGTAATGAGCCGCTGGAAAAGCAGGCAATCGAGTGCCAAAAAGCGCTGAAATTAGCTCCGGTTGACAGCACGCAAGTTTCTAACCGGACAGTACTGAATTACAATAATAATATTCACCATATCCAATAATCCTATACGAAGGAGGTACAAAAGATGAAAGGTGGAATTGTCTTGCTAAGTTTAGCCACCCTGCTGCTGGTCGTTGCTCCGGTAATGGCTGGTAACACCTTGCAGGAACAGGCTAAAGAAAATTTTGTTCCCATTCCCATCGCGGTCCCCGCATTGAAGGGCAATCCGGCCACCAGGGAGAAAGTTGAGCTGGGGAAAATACTGTACTTTGAGCCCCGGCTTTCACGAAGTGCCCTGATCAGCTGCAATACCTGCCATAATATGGGTTTAGGCGGTGCCGACTACCAGGAGACTTCTACCGGTCACGGCTGGCAGCGCGGCCTACGAAATGCTCCTACGGTTCTCAACTCGGTATACAACGTGGCCCAGTTCTGGGATGGACGAGCCAAAGATCTGGCTGAGCAGGCTAAAGGGCCGGTGCAGGCCGGGGTTGAAATGAACAACACGCCGGCAAATGTTCTCAAGACTCTGAACAGCATGCCGGAGTACATCACCCTGTTCAAAAAAGCTTTTCCGGGGCAGAAAGATCCGGTAAGCTTTGACAACATGGCCAAGGCCATCGAGGTTTTTGAGGCCACCCTGCTGACCCCTGGTTCCCCCTTTGACCGGTTCCTTCAAGGTGACAGTAAGGCGCTCAGCGAAACCGAAAAG
>CAYZIS010000008.1:0-23197 GCA_964478545.1 uncultured Thermodesulfobacteriota bacterium | reverse complement strand
CCCCTTTGACCGGTTCCTTCAAGGTGACAGTAAGGCGCTCAGCGAAACCGAAAAGAAAGGCTTGCATGCCTTCATGGATAAAGGGTGCGTGGATTGCCACAGTGGGATCAACATGGGCGGTGATGACTACTATAGTTTTGGGGTTGAGAAAGCTCCTGATAAAGCAATCATGGCCGGTGACAAAGGCCGCTATGTGGTCACCGAGGTGAAAGATGACGAGTTTGTTTTTAAATCACCATCCCTGAGAAATATCGAGTTGACGATGCCGTATTTTCATTCCGGAAAAGTCTGGAGCTTGCGGGAATCGGTTGCCGTTATGAGCACTGCCCAGTTGGGTGCTAAACTTACCGATCAGGAAATTGACCTGGTGGTTGCCTTCCTGAAGAGCACGACCGGTAAACAGCCGGTGGTCGACCATCCGATTCTTCCCAAGCCCACGGATAACACCCCGAAACCAGATTTGAGTGTCGGAGTTACAAAAAGTCATTAAGCAATAGGTTTAAGGCATATCACCACGCTCGGGCGCCACTTAAGTGGCGCCCGTTTTTTTCCTTTTTCTTCGTTGTAGGGAATGCTAAGTTTTTTCCTATGGCTTCGGCTTTAAGCTCCTTTTTAAGGATTTTACCAAAATCAGGATTGCTGCCTTTGCACCCCAACTGCACTATGTCAATGCAGTACGTGTATATTCACTGGATCGTACCGGTGCCGGCGATTGTTCAAATCTTAATCTGACTAATTTCAGCATCGAAATCCCCTGCATTATGGTGGGTGAAAAAATATCGCTTGAATCTACTCTATGATCCGACTGTTCAGGGTGGAATATACTGGAAACTTGATATGAGTTCTTTACAGGAAGTGACCAACTAAAATTGCAAAATCCGTCATGGCCTTGGTATTCTCAGGGTCATGACGGTATTAACTCTACGCCACTACTTCCATCTCTTCAGGTAATGACGCTGGGTTTGGCTCTACCGGTTCTTTTTCTGATGCCGGCAAGCTGATCTGCAATGGTGATCAGCTCCGCCAGGGCCGGTTGTGTTTTTTCGAACAGACTTCCGGCATTGCTTTCATATTTTTCGATATACACCCTTAAGGTTGCCCCCTGGGTTCCGGTTCCCGAAAGGCGGAAGATGATGCGGCTGCCCTCGGTAAAAAGTATTCTGATCCCCTGGTGTTCGGTGATGCTGCCGTCAAAAGGGTCGATGTAGCTGAAATCATCGGCATATTCCACCGTATAGCTGCCAAAGCGGCTTTTTGGCAGGGTGGAGAATGATGCGCGGAGATGTTCCATCAGTCCGTGGGCCGCTTCCTGGTCAATGCCCTCGTAGTCATGGCGGGTATAGTAGTTGCGGCCGAATTGCCTCCAATGTGACTCAACTATTTCCTGGACGCTTTTTCCGGTGGCGGCGAGAATGTTGAGCCAGAAGAGTACCGCCCATAATCCGTCTTTTTCCCTGATATGGGCAGAACCGGTTCCGAAGCTTTCTTCGCCGCAGATGGATACCTTGCCGGCATCAAGAAGATCGCCGAAAAACTTCCAGCCGGTCGGTGTTTCGTAGCAGGTGATGCCCAGTTTTTCCGCCACCCGGTCAAGAGCGGCGCTGGTAGGCATGGACCTTGCCAGCCCGGAAAGTCCTTCACGGTAGCCGGGAACCAGGTGCGCGTTGGCCGCCAGGATGGCGACGCTGTCACTGGGGGTGACGAAAAAGTTTTTGCCCAGGATCATGTTCCGGTCACCATCACCGTCGGAGGCGGCTCCAAAATCAGGTGGGTTGTCCCCGAACATGACGGCTACCAGCTTCTTGGCGTATTCCAGGTTTGGGTCGGGATGCAGACCGCCAAAATCCTCCAGGGGGATGCAGCCCTGCAGCATGCTGGCCGGTGTTCCCAAATGCTGGGTGAAAATGGTGGCGGCATAGGGGCCGGTAACTGCGTTCATGGCATCATACATCATCCTGAAGTTGCTGGATTGCAACAGTGCCGCGATTCGGTCAAAATCGAAAAGCTGTCCCATCAATTCCAAGTAGTCTGAAACCGGGTCGATAATTTCCCACTTCAGTTCTCCCAGGGTTCCCGTGCCGATGCTGTCCAGGTCAATGTCGGCAGAATTTGTGATCTGGTAAGCGGAAATCTCCAGGCTGTGCTGATAGATTGCCTCGGTTATGGCCGCCGGGGCGGGACCACCATTCTTGCCGTTGAACTTTACTCCGAAATCACCCTCGGGTCCTCCGGGGTTGTGGCTGGCAGAAAGAATGATGCCGCCATTCAACCGGTATTTTCTGATGATGCAGGAAGTGGCTGGGGTTGAAAGGATGCCGCCCTTTCCCACCAGGATTTTCTTGATCCCATGTGCCCCCGCCATTTTGACAATGGTTTGCAATGCCTGGCGGTTGTAATAGCGCCCGTCGCCGCCGACAACCATGGTTCCACCCTTCAAGTCCGGTTGGGAGTTGAAAATTGACTGGATGAAATTTTCCAGGTAATGAGGCTCTTGAAATTGCTGTACCTTCTTTCGGAGTCCGGAAGTTCCAGGGCGTTGATCATGAAAGGGTAGGGTCGGAACGGTTATGGCTTCCATGGATGTATCTCCGGTTGACCAAGTGCTTTAGCTTAAATTATTTTTTATTCAACGCCGCCTGCCTGTCGGCAGACACGGCTATGAGCCAAGCCCGAATATCCTGATACTGTATTCTGGTAACGCAAGTCCGAAGGTTGAGTTTTTATTTGTGCCACAGTGGTTCAGCCAATTTTATTTATGATGATTAATGTCAATTGTCAAGGAAAGAGAAAGGAGAAACTGGAATTCCGATATAAGGTCCTATATTTTGTCAACTGAAGTAACTTCAATTGGACATCCTGCACAAGTCTTCTTATATCGGGATTCCAGAAAGGAGAAAAGCAATATTTTTTTTCCGATAGTATTTTTTGATTTGTTCGTGGTTTGACCTTTTGAGGAACATTGTGCTACGAAAAGGGAAAGGACAGCGTACAGTAGACTGGCAATTTTTTATTGAAACGCCTTTTAAGGATGCCTGATTATGACCTTGATTTCTGGTAATTTGGCCAAAATGGTCAGCAAACTTGATAACCCTGTCTCCTATCAGTTGCCGGTGGGGACGATATTGGTTCCCTTGAATCAGTATATTGGCCGACGGCTGAGCCTCAATTTTACTGGCCGGATAAACTGTATTGCCTGCGGTCGGCTGATTAAAAAAAGTTTCCAGCAGGGTTACTGCTTCCCTTGCGTGCGGAAACTGGCAGCATGCGATATCTGTATGGTGAAACCAGAAAAGTGCCATTATGCCGCCGGTACCTGCCGGGAACCTGCCTGGGGTGAAGCCCACTGCCTGCAGGACCATTATGTCTACTTGGCCAACACTTCTGGGGTGAAAGTTGGGATTACCCGGCTTCCCCAGGTTTCCATCCGCTGGATTGACCAGGGCGCAGTTCAGGCTCTGCCCCTCTACCGGGTCAAGGAGCGCCTGATATCCGGCCTGCTGGAGGTGCGGCTGAAAAAGGAATTGAGTGATCGTACCGACTGGCGACGAATGCTTCGTGGTGACCCGGAGATCGTTGATTTGCCGGCGATTGCCAAAATGCTGCATGAAGGTTTTGCCGCTGATATTGCTGAAGTGCGGGAACTTTTTGCTGAGGATTCCATTACTTTTATGGCTCATGCGACTTCTGTAGATATTACCTACCCAGTTTCCTGTTATCCTGAAAAGATAAGTGCCTATAATCTTGACAAAACCCCGGAAATCAGTGATGTACTGCGAGGAATAAAGGGCCAGTATCTGATTTTTGCCGGCGGGGTGCTCAACGTCCGCAAATATGGCGGTTATTTTGTCGAGCTGACGATAGACGAATGAGCGAGAGCCATGCCGGGACATTCCGGTACATTGATTTGGGTTGCGGGTGTTAGCCCGCGTTAGGCATCTTTGTCTTGAAAAAATTGTTTCCGTGCATGCCGGTTTTTAGCGCCATTCTGGCCATAATTTTCCTGCATGAAAAGTTTTACACCTACCCCCTGATCGGGGTTGCTTTTGTTGCTCTGGGCATCATCCTGTCGTCACGATCGGGGATTCGTGGTGTACCGGTTTCCGGTAAACATGGGATGAGATGAAAACTGTCTCTGTCAATCCCATGTATCGCTACCTGATCGTCCTGACCATTGCTTCGGCGGTGGGGCTGCAGGCATGGCGGACCTTATTCAACAACTTTGCGGTGGAAACCGTCGGCCTGAACGGTGTCCAAGTGGGGATTATCCAGTCGGTAAGGGAAATCCCCGGTTTCCTGGCCCTGCTTACCGTTTATTTTATCCTGATCATCAAAGAACATCATCTCTCAGCGCTTTCGATTCTTGTTTTGGGCCTGGGCGTGGCGCTTACCGGCTGCCTGCCGACTTACAGCGGCATTATTATCACCACCCTGATCATGAGTTCCGGGTTTCATTATTACGAAACCACCAACCAGTCCCTGAGCCTACAGTATTTTGATAAAACCAAATCCCCCCTGGTATTCGGCCGCCAACGCCGTTATGCCGCCCTGGCCAATATTGCCGTCGGGGTTTTTATTTATCTTGCCCAGCCCTTTCTCAGCTATAAACAGCTTTATCTGCTAATCGGCGGTTTGCTGGTCGCGGTGGGCGTCTGGGGCTTTTCCCGGAAGCCGGTGGATGAAAGCCTGCCGCTGCAGCATAAAAAAATGATCCTGCGGCAAAAATACTGGCTTTTTTATTTTTTGACCTTTATGGCCGGGGCTCGCCGGCAGATTTTCATGGCTTTCGCGGTTTTCCTGCTGGTGAAAGTTTTTCATTTTTCCCTGCGGGAAGTGGCAATTCTTTTTTTGGTCAATAATGTCATTAATTTTTATCTCAGTCCCCTGATTGCCAGGGCCATCATCAGATTCGGCGAAAGAAAAGTGCTATCGGTTGAATACGTCAGCCTGGTGCTGATCTTCATCGGCTACGCCCTGGTGCAGAACAAGCTGCTGGCTGCCGGGTTGTATATCCTGGACCATATTTTTTTCAATTTTGCCATTGCCATTCGCACTTATTTTCAGAAAATCGGCTCCCCTCGGGATATTGTCCCCAGCATGGCGGTGGGTTTTACCATTAATCACCTGGCAGCCGTGGTGCTGCCAGCCCTTGGCGGACTTATCTGGATGATTGATTATCGCTTGGTTTTTATCGCCGGCGCCGCCATGAGCCTGGTTTCCCTGGCTGCGGTTCAGCTGATCAAAACGCCATAAATCTGGGGACATAATACCTATTTAGTGTTCATCCGGAAACATTCATTTCCTGATGAACGCTTCCAGCGATCAGCCGTCAGCTGTCAGTAAAACATTGGAAAAACAGATGGTTAAGCTGACTGCAGAAAGCTGAGAGCTGATTGCCCATCCGGAAACACTGGTTTTCCGGATGGAAACTACTTATTGGAGATTAACATGACGACAGACAGTACCATGAAAACCAAATACCGGCAGGACTACCAGCCACCAGCTTTCATCATTGACCAGGTTGACCTGACTTTTGATTTAGCTGAAGAAAATACCGTGGTGACCGCCACAATGGCAATCCGCCGGAATCCGTTGGTTGATCAACCTTCAGCGGCCCTGGTGTTGTATGGCCGTGAGCTTGATCTGCGGTCGGCATCCCTTGATGGACGGCCGTTGTCCGCTGCCGATTATCTGGTGGATGAAGAATTCCTGACTATCACCAAGGTGCCGGATGATTTTGACCTGCAGATTGTAACCCGCATTAACCCCCGGGGCAACACTGCCCTCGAAGGGCTCTATCTTTCCAGCGGCAATTTCTGTACCCAGTGCGAGGCCGAGGGTTTTCGCAAAATTACCTATTATCTTGATCGTCCCGATGTCCTGGCCCGGTTTCAGACCACTATTCGCGCTGATCGCCGCCGATATCCGATCCTGCTTTCAAATGGTAACCTGGTAGACCAGGGCGAGCTTGCAGACGGTCGTCATTTCACCATCTGGGAGGACCCTTTTAAGAAACCCTGCTACCTTTTTGCCCTGGTGGCCGGCGATCTGGTGGAAATCCGGGATGACTTTACCACTATGTCCGGCAGAAAGGTTTCTCTCCATATTTACGTGGAAGCTCGCAATCGCCAAAAATGTGCCCACGCCATGCGTTCTTTGCAGAAATCCATGCGTTGGGATGAGGAGACCTATGGGCTGGAATATGACCTTGATCGCTATATGATTGTCGTTGTGGATGATTTCAATATGGGGGCGATGGAAAACAAGGGTCTGAATGTTTTCAATTCAAAGTATGTGCTGGCCGAGCCGGAGACGGCCACCGATGTTGATTTTCAGGGGATCGAGGGAGTGATTGCCCATGAATATTTCCACAACTGGACCGGAGATCGGGTGACCTGTCGGGATTGGTTCCAACTGAGCCTCAAGGAGGGACTGACGGTTTTTCGGGATCAGGAATTCTCTGCTTCGGTGATTGGTCGGGCGGTAAAAAGGATCGAGGATGTGCGGATTTTGCGCAATGCCCAGTTTCCCGAGGACCGTGGCCCGCTGGCCCACCCGGTCCGCCCGGATTCCTACGTGGAAATCAACAATTTTTACACGGTGACAGTGTATAACAAGGGCGCCGAAGTTATCCGCATGATTCAGACCCTCATTGGCCGGGAACTTTTCCGCCGCGGTCTGCGCCTTTATCTCCAGCGCCATGATGGCCAGGCGGCAACCATCGAGGATTTTGTCGCCGCCATGGCTGAGGTCAGCGGCCGGGATTTTTCCCAGTTTTGCCGTTGGTACAGCCAGGCGGGAACTCCGGTCCTGCGGGTGCGGGCGGTGTATGATTCCCAAAATAAAACCTTCACCGTAAACCTGCGGCAAAGCTGTCCCTCCACCCCGGGGCAGGAGGAAAAACTGCCGTTCCTGCTGCCGGTGGTAGTTGGTCTGCTGGATCGCCAGGGGCAGTCTCTGCCTTTGCAGCTGGTTGGCGAAACGAAAGCCGCGATCAGTGATTCGCTGGTGCTGGAATGTGCCGAAGCCGAATCCTCTTTTCAGTTTATTAACGTAGCGCGGGAGCCGGTTCTTTCCTGCCTGCGGGATTTTTCCGCCCCGGTGATTCTGGATATCGATTACAGCGATGCCGATCTGGCCTTTCTGCTCGCCCATGATCCGGATGAATTCAACCGCTGGGAAGCAGGTCAGCAGCTGGCGGTCAAAATTATCCTGCGTCTGCTGACGGATCTTGAAAATGACCGGGAGCTGGTGCTGGCGGAGATGTTTTCCGAAGCCGTTCTCCTGGCGCTTGTCGATGACCGGGTGGATCCGGCCCTGCGAGCCCTGGCGGTGACCATGCCGACGGAAACCTACCTGGGAGAACAATTGAAACAGGTGAACCCGGCAGCTGTTCACTGGGTGCGCGAATTTGTCCTTCGGCAGCTGGCCCTTGCGGGCAGTGAAAAATGGCTGGAGATTTATCAGCAGATGACGGATCGGGGTTCCTATTCCCTGGAACCGGCAGCCATGGCCCGCCGTAGCCTGAAAAATGTTTCCCTGTCCTACCTGATGAGGGGGAATAATCGTGAAAATCAGGCGCTGGCCGTGAATCAGTACCGGGAAGGCGGCAATATGACCGATGTCTTGGCGGCTCTGAATTGCCTGGCCAACAGTGACCACCCTCAGCGCCAGGCGTCCCTCGATGATTTTTACCAACGCTGGCATCATGATCCGCTGGTGCTGGACAAGTGGTTTGTCATCCAGGCTGCCTCCAGCCGTCCGGATACCCTGGAAAAAGTTCGGGAACTGCTGCATCATCCGGATTTCACCTTTGACAATCCCAACCGGGTCCGAGCCCTGGTCGGGACGTTCTCCCACGGCAACCCGGCTGCTTTCCACGCGGCGGATGGCGGTGGTTATGCCTTCCTTGCTGACCAGGTGTTGGAGCTTGATCCCTGCAATCCCCAGATTGCTGCCCGCCTGCTGACTGCCATGACCCGCTGGCGGCGCTACGATGATTCCCGTCAGCAGTTGATGTGCGCCCAGCTGCAGCGCATTGCCAATACGGAGGGAATTTCCAAAAATGTTTACGAGATTACCGCCAAAAGCCTGGCGGGATAGAAACGGAGAAGAGAGTTTTTAAAAGTTCTTGACCGCATTGCATCTGCTGCTGATGAGCTGTTGGCAACGGTGCTTTCTCTCTTGGATGCCTGTATTTATTAATTGGATTTTATCGATCTTCTCAACTCTTTGCGCTGAAAGCCTCATGGGGGTTTTGTGGACAGCATCGATAAGAAAAAACTCAGCGAAAGTGATATCTGTGATCTGTTCATTACCCCGGCGGTGAAGAATGCCGGCTGGGATCAGGCAAGACAGATGCGGCGTGAGGTGACTCTCACCCCCGGCCCTGTTGTTGTCCGGGGTAACATGTCATCTCGTAACCGGAAAAAGAAAAAATTTGCCGACTATGTTCTTTCCTGGGAACCCGGGATTCCCCTCGCGGTTATCGAGGCCAAGGATAACAATCATACGGTCAGCCATGGCATGCAACAGGCCCTGGGGTATGCTGAAATCCTGGCGGTGCCAAGCGCTTTCAGCTCCAACGGCGACGCCTTTGCCTCACATAATAAAGTTCCCGCTCCCGGCGAAGATATCGAAACCCAATTTCTCCTTGAACAGTTTCCCGCTCCCCAAACCCTCTGGCAGCGCTACAAAGCATATCGCGGCATTGAAGAAACGGCGGAAGAGCTGATTTTGCAGCCCTATCATGCCGACAGCTCCGGCAAGGAGCCGCGCTATTATCAGGTCGAGGCGGTCAACCGGGTTATTGAGGCGGTTGCCAGGGGCCAGAAGCGCGTGCTACTGGTCATGGCCACCGGTACCGGCAAGACCTACACCACCTTTCAAATTATCTGGCGTCTCTGGAAGGCCAAAGCTGTCCGGCGGGTTCTTTACCTGGTTGATCGCAATATCCTGGCCGACCAGACCCTGGTCAATGATTTCAAGCCTTTTGGCCCGGTGATGACCAAGGTTAAAAAACGCCGGATTGATCCAGCCTACGAAATCCAGCTGGCCCTCTACCAGGCCATCACCGGACCGGCCGCAGGCGATAAAATTTTTAAAAGCGTCTCCCCCGATTTCTTTGACCTGATCATTATTGATGAGTGTCACCGGGGCAGCGCTGCTGAAGATTCCGCCTGGCGTGAAATCCTGGAATATTTTTCCGGTGCCGTCCAACTGGGCATGACCGCCACCCCCAAGGAAACCAAATATGTTTCCAATCTTACCTATTTTGGTGATCCGGTCTACACCTACAGCCTGAAACAGGGAATTGAAGATGGATTCCTGGCCCCCTACAAGGTTGTCCGCATCGATATTGATAAAGACCTCTATGGCTGGACGCCGCCTCGCGGCATGATTGATGACCTTGGCCGGGAGATCGAAGCCCGCACCTACAACCAGCAGGATATGGACCGCATCCTGGTTCTCAACCAGCGCACGAAGCTGGTTGCCGGGCGGGTTATACAGTTTCTTACCGCCACCGACCCCTTTGCCAAGACCATCATCTTCTGTGAAGATATCGACCACGCTGAGCGGATGCGGGTGGCCATCGTCAACGCCGCTGGCCGGTTGGCGATCGACAATCCCCGCTATGTCGTCCGTATGACCGGCGACAGTGTCGAAGGCAAGGCCGAGCTTGATAATTTCATCGATCCTGAAAGTAAATTTCCGGTCATTGCCACCACTTCTGATCTTTTAACCACCGGCGTCGATGCCAAAACCTGCAAGCTTATCGTCCTGGACAAAACCATCAATTCGATGACCACCTTCAAGCAGATCATCGGCCGGGGGACGCGCATCGAGGAAGAGTACCATAAATATTTTTTCACCATTAGGAGATCAACAAGAGTTCTTCGAGAAAACTCGCAAAGATGCTTGTGAAGTCTATTTTTGGCGATCAAAACTAATGCATGGCAGAAGTTCTCCTTCATCTAAAGATGAATTTGTTGAAAATGAGATGAGAACAGTTCAATCTAAAGCCGACAAGCTCACACGAGATGCGCTATTTGGTGCTCTGATTGATTATAGAAAGTTGCTTATTGGTAGGAAGACTGACTCTAAAGATTTGGAAGAATGGTTTCAGAAACACGAAGGGCAAAGATTGTAACAACGGAAAACCGGGGACAGGTGTGTTTTTAGCTAAATTTTCACCCATAAATTTTCCCATGGTTTGTGCTCAAATAGAAGAACTGATAGCCGATAGCTAAGCGAGATCACTAGACCAGTCAAGAATAAGCCGGGATGTCAATTATTCCTTGACAAGGTATCAATTGATACTATACTATTATGAACAGACCATCGCATAGGGAATTGATTCGCAAGTTGCATGTGGCTAGCAAGACAATCAGAAAGGGGCGGGTTGCACTGCTCAATCAATTGTCGCTGGCAGCCGATGCCATGGATCTGGATTACAGTATAGAGATAGAACTGGAAGCAGTTCTTGCTGAACTGCTTGATGAAACTAATCCGGCCCATTACACCGGGTCGAGACCTCCGCAAAAATCATATGAACAGGATATCCAGGACTTGGAACTTTTCGCGTTTACCGTGGAAAGCAGTCGGTTTAAATGCCGGATCTATTTCAAATTTGCTTTGGCTGAAGAGATATTTTGGTTGGTGTCGCTGCATCCGGACCGGCCGATGAAGGAGGAATCATGAAAATGTTGTCTTGCCCCAAGGGTCACGGGCCCATGGAGCTGAAGACCGTTAAAAAAGAGATGATCTTTAAAGGGGTTGATATAGCCGTTGAGGCTGATGTTTACCTGTGTCCTGAATGTGGTTTGGAAGCCGGTACGCTGCAATCGGCAGGTGCTTTGCAGCTGGCTATCACTGACGCTTATCGTGCCAAACAAGGTTTTTTGACCAGTAATGAGATTAAAGAGCTCAGAAAATCACGTCATTTGACTCAGCAGCAACTTGCTGAGATTATGAATATTGGTATTGCGAGCCTTAAGCGCTGGGAAACCGGTACGGTTCAGAGCGCATCCATGGATAATGCCCTGCGTGTGCATCTTCGGGGGAGGGATCAGGCAAATAATTTTTCCGGGAATCGTGAAATCTCCCTGCCGCGCATCAAATTAGTGACCAGGCATCTTGAGGTATTATCAGGAAAAAAGTTGTTAAAGAAAGGCGATAAATTTTTATTTCTGGCCAAATATCTCTGGTACGCGGATTTTGTCTGTTTCCGGCAATTGAGGCGCGGTTTGACCGGGGCGTCATATGCCGCCATTACCTATGGACCTCAGCTCAATAACTACAGGGACTTGATTGCTCTGATAAAGGAATCAGATGAAAACAAGGCAGAACCTTTAACAGGCGAAGAGCTGCGGGTATTGGATCAAGTTTTTGCAAAATTTCCTGAAGAACAGATAGTCTATGATGCCGCCCATCGTGAAAAAATATGGCGGGAGACCGAAACTGGAGCTTTAATATCATACACTCGTGCCTATGAATTGACCGAGATTTAAACGGTGAAATTGTGGGCAGAGCAATGGGCTAGATCCCGTTATCACATTTTTAGTGGCAAAAAAGTGTATTTCATCACTTTTTACGAGAGAAAAACGTTTATTTTTTCCTGAAAACAGGCTGCTGTGAGAAAAGGTATTTTTCATCCGAATATCTTATATCCACAGACTTTGCCTCAAGGATTTGTTTTCCCTTGTTCCAATCAATATTGTCACGAAGAGACCATCAATTGAGGAAGAAGTTGATTTCGTTTTGATTGCCGGTGATTTGTATGACGGTGACTGGCGGGATTACAATACCGGTCTTTTTTTTGCCGGACAGATGGGCCGGCTGAATGGGGCCGGGATCAGGGTTTTCATTGTTTCCGGCAATCACGACGCTGCCAGTCAGATCACCAGGGCCATGCCTTTGCCTGAAAATGTTACGGTCTTTTCTTCGAAAACTCCCCAGACCGTCAAGCTGGATGAACTGGGCGTGGTCATCTATGGCCAGAGTTATTCCTCCTTAAGATTTCCTGGGAGGTTTTTATTTGACTTATCATTAACAAATAGCTAATATGTTGTAATGTATAAAATAACATTCAGCAAACAGGCTGACAAGGTATTAAGAAGAATGCCTGGAAATGTGGCATTGGTGATCGCCGGGAAAATAAAGGAGTTGGTTGAGAGTCCTTTAAGGATGAGGAATGTTAAGAAATTAACTGATCATCCAGGATACCGTATGAGAGTCGGAGATTGGCGGGTTGTTTTCACGGTGAAAGAAGAAGAGTTGTTAATTCATATTGTTAAAATTAAATCACGAGGGGAGGTCTATAAATGAACGTACAAATAATAGAAAAAAATGGCCAGCCGGAATGGGCCATTATCCCCTATAAAGAATTTGAGCTCATCCAAGAGGCAATGGAAGATGCTGAAGATATTCGTGATATAGAAGAAAATTTAAAAGCAATTCATGAAAACAAAGAAATAGTTATTCCCGGAGAAATTACTTTTGCTATTCTTGCGGGCGGGAACCCAATCCGAGTCTGGAGAGAATATAAAAAAATCAAACTCAATGAATTAGCCAAAAAAGTTGGTATCAGTGCCTCATATTTATCCCAGATAGAGAACGGAAAAAGGAACTCCACAATTGACACGCTTAAATTAATTGCCACGGAGTTAAAAGTTGGTCCTGAATTACTTATATAAAAAGATAACCATTTGGAAAGCAAGCAAAACCTCCACCTAATCTTCATTGCCTCGACATGGATAAAGTCATATCTGCCATGAAGTGGGAACGGAAATCTATGAGACTTGGATCAATAGCCGGGTTGCCTAAAGAAAGGTAGCTCGGCTTTTTTGGTGGTTAGCAAAAATATGGTGCGGCCTTTTGTTTGAATTGAGATGACATAAAGAAAAGGAGGAACAGATGGAGAGAAAATCATTCAAAATTAAAAGTGCAAAGATTGCCGGGAAGAAACGTATTCTCAATGCCAAGAAAGATACACTGGATATTCGGGACCGCATGTACGAGCCCGCTCTTATTCAACTGCTGCCTGAAATCGATAACCGCGGCGTGACCGATGTCCTTGACCAGGGCGAGGAAGGAGCGTGTACTGGTTTTGGCCTGGCGGTTGCCATCAATCTCTTGAACGCCAAGAAAAGGGATTTGAAAATCAAGGCCAGTCCTCGGATGCTTTATGAAATGGCTAAGAAGCACGACGAATGGCCGGGCGAGGATTACGTTGGGTCCAGCTGCCGGGGAGCAATACGCGGCTGGAAGAATATGGGAGTTTGCGGTGAAGAGGAATGGCCTTATTCGGTGGACGATCCGGGGGAGTTGACCATCGAGCGGGCCAAGGCAGCCCGGTCATGTACAATCGGCGCCTATTATCGTCTGCGGCCGGAAATCAACGACTACCACGCGGCCCTCAACGAGGTCGGTGCCATCTACGTTTCTGCCGATGTTCACCCCGGCTGGTTTACCCCCAAACCAGCAAAGAAAAACGATCTGGCCATTATCAAACCTTCGAGCACTAAGGAAGGAGGCCACGCCTTTGCCATTGTCGGCTACAACAGTCAGGGCTTCATTATTCAGAATTCATGGAGCCCGAAATGGGGCTCCGGGGGGTTTGCTGTCTGGATGTACGAAGACTGGCTGCAAAATATCAATGATGGCTGGGTATTCCGGCTGGCCATCCCGACACCGAACATTTTCGGGCTCAGCTCCCGCTCGCAGGTTGCCGTTGATGCAGAGAGTGGCAGATCCGCACCGAAAAGATTGGAAATCGCCGGACACTTTGTGCATTTCGATGACGGTAAGTTCAAAGAGCGCGGCGATTACTGGAGCGCGGGTGATGACATCCTGAGAACGGCGGAACTTATTAAACAATCTGCCAACACCAAAAAATACGGCCATCTGCTTATCTATGCCCACGGAGGCCTGAATAACCCCACTGCCTCGGCCAAACGCATCGCTGCCTTAAGAGATGGTTTTAAACGCAACGGAATCTACCCTTTCCATATCATGTATGACACCGGCCTGGTTGAAGAATTAAAAGACTCTGTGCTGCGCGCCTTTAGCGGCAAGCGCACGGAAGGATTTTTTGGAGACTTGCAGGATAAATTGATCGAACGGAGTGACCTGTTGATAGAAGACTTTGTCCGTAAACCGGTTACTCCCCTCTGGGAAGAGATGAAGAACGATGCCCATCTGCCGTTCAAGCGGCAAAAGGGCGACAAAATAAGCGACGGTTTGTTCGTCATCAAGGCTTTTGCCGAGGCACTGCAGGATACCCGCCTGAAAATTCACCTGGCCGGACACAGTACCGGTGCTGTTCTGCTCGGCCACCTGCTGCACGCCCTCGATGTCCTCGACATACCCGATTTGATCGAGAGCTGCAGCCTGATGGCTCCCGCCTGCTCGATTGATTTCTACAAAGAGTACTATGAGCCAAGGCTGAATGGGCAGGCTACCGGCAGGGCAAAAGTCAGACTGCCTGCACTGGCTATATACAACCTCATGGAACATCTTGAACTGGACGACAATGTTGCTCTTGTTTACCGTAAATCGTTGCTCTGTCTGGTGTCACGCGCTTTTGAACGGCAAATCGGCAAGCCCCTGCTGGGAATGCAGTGTTATGCGAAAAAATTGACCGCGCATCCGGGCATGTCGATCCACTATTCGAACGGCAAAAAGGGTGTTACCACCAGCACCTCACATGGTGGGTTCGATAACGATGTCAAGACAATGAACACGATTATGTCTCAAATACTGGGAAAAGCACCGGCAAAACCGTTTACCAAGGAAGAGATGAAAGGATATTGACCTATAACCAGAGCAGAAATAGTGAGAACAATGGAAGATAAAAAAACTTCTAAGTCAAAAAAACGTTTCATTGATGCGTTCCCCTTGTGTCATAACTCCTGTCAACGTTACATTATTTATGCACTGTGGCTCATTCTGTTACTCATTCTCATCTATCAGTATTATGATTGTCGATTTGACTTCGGACAATGGGACCTGCTTTTGTTAACAGGCATGGTGGCTTTTATTCTGGGGCTCCGTCTGGTTGCAGACGTACGTAATCGTTTTGAACTCACCCTGTCGCGACTGCAGATCAGAGAGGTTCTCAAGATAGAAGAGAAAAATAAGTTTTTTGATCGACTGGAAGAGAACGCTCAGAATTGGGCACGGATCGGTGGTATTATGGCGGCCCTTGCTATCTTCGGCGCTTTTGTGGTTGTGCTCCTCCAGGAATTTCTTTGGCAACAAGCATTACTGGGGATTGCCGAGGCGCTCGGTGCCTATATTGCTGGTACCCATCTTGGTCGTATGGCCAGTTATGGCCAGCTCGGCTGGCAATTGGAAAAAGAGTCGGTTGAAATCGAGGTACAGCCCTTACACTTTGACGGTGTCGCCGGACTAAAACCGGTAGGCGACTTCTTTTTCTATCAGGCGATGATTGCAGCGATTCCGGCGATCTTTCTCGCCGTCTGGTGGTTTTTGTTTCCAATATGGCCGCGTGATTATTCATATTGGGAACAGCCTTACCTGGCGCTACTGAGCATTGCTATTTTTATTGAGATTCTGGCCTTTCTTGTTCCCATCTGGTCGTTTCACCGGATCATGTATAGTGAAAAGACAAAGTGGTTAGAGAAGGCTGATAAGTTAAGTAATGAAATAAGCGAAATACAGTGTGTCTTAGAATCCGGCCAGCCTTTGGAGATAAAAAACATACAGCCCGAACAAATCGAAGAGATGAGAAAACTCTACTGGGCAATCGAAAACATGGCGACCTGGCCGGTGGATATCAAGACAAAAAGGCGGTTTAGACTTAACAATGTTCTGTTGTTTATACCGCTCCTGGGCGATATCGCAAAACGCAGTTTAATTTGGAAAGATATCCTGGCCATTCTAAAACAGCTTGGCTTAGTAGGGTAGAATTAAAGCTAGAAAAACCGGGGACCCAAAAAACCGGGGACAGACCACGGTTTTTTTAAGATTCATTGAATATTTCATCATCCACGGATTCTGCCTCAAGGATTTGTTTTCCCCTGTCCCAATCTATGTGCATCGGGATGCTGCCGGGATACTTCTGAATGAATTTTTCCAGACCACGAGAGGTTCGTTTACGTCCTGATTTTACTTCCAGGGCATAGAGCTTTCCCACAAGTTCCAGCACAAAATCCACTTCATATTTCCCCTCGCGCCAATAATAGAGTTTTCCTTTGGTTCTGGCTAAAGCCGCACCGACGGCAGCTTCAAAAATTCTGCCTCTCCAATCCCGATCAGCGTCAAAACTTTGGGGAGATCTGAAGGCATGGCACAGGGCGGTGTTCAAAGGGATGATTTTAGGGCTCGATCCCCTTTTCTTAACGGCTGAACCGGTATATTTTTGCAGTGTTTTGAGCAGGAAGGCTCCTTCAAACAATCCCAGGTAATGTTTGATAGTGGTGACATTGCCGCTTTCCTGTAATTGCCCCAGAAGTTTTTGCAATGATATTTCCTGGGCCGGGTAGGACATGGCCAATTCGAAGGTTTGCCTGAACAGGGCTGGCTTGTTGACGGGCGTCAAGCCCAGGATATCCCGGATTAATACAGGTTCAATAATGGAGTTTCGGACATAACTTTGCCAACGCTCAAGGTCTGATGATAATTCAGCGGCGGCCGGATATCCGCCGAATTTTAAAAAGTTGTCAATGTCCCAGTTGAAAGCCTGCCGACATTCATGCAGGTTCCAGTGATTGGCCGGAATGATCTCGTAGCGACCGGCAAGGCTCTCAGCCAGGCCTTTCTGCAGGGTAAGGCTGGCAGAGCCAAGCAGCACAATTTTGAGTGTGCGGGAAGCCCGGTTTTGGTCAAAAAGATATTTAATGACCGTGCTCCAATCTGGAATTTTTTGGACTTCATCAATGATAAAAAGGGTATCATCTCCGGAATTTTTTGCTTTTTCCCAGTTCAGTTTAAGCCAGTCAATGGAAGGGGTGACCAGCTCATCAGCACTGACCATCAGCGCTGGTCCCGGCCAGGTTTGGACAATCTGCTGCAGACCAGTTGTTTTACCCACTTGGCGCGGTCCAAGAACCACCTGGATAAAATTCAATTTTTCCCGCAGTCTTTTTTCTAAAATTTTGGTGAAATTTCTTTTTATTTCAATCATGTAAAGGGCTATACGGTATTTTGGTAGATATATCTACTAAAATTGGTAATGATGGTTAGCAAAATAATCATGGCAAGAGAGACAAGTGGGAGACGAATTGATATTATTTGACCTTGATCATGTGGAGATGTCAATTATTCCTTGATAAAGTAGCAATATAATACCATATTGTCATGAAGAGACCATCGCATAAATATCTGTCTGGAACATTGCGTTTGTTCAGGCAGGTGATCAGGAAGGCGTGAAAGGAAGTACGAAAAGGCCTGAAGTATATGGTTAAATTTATTCATACAGCAGACATCCATCTCGACAGCCCGTTGAAAGGACTTGAGATTCATGAAGACGCGCCGGTAGAGGCGATCCGTGGGGCAACGCGGCGGGCTTTTGAAAATTTGATTGGATTGGCGATTGAGGAAGAAGTTGATTTTGTTTTGATTGCCGGTGATTTGTATGACGGTGACTGGCGGGATTACAACACGGGTCTTTTTTTTGCCAGACAGATGGGCAAGCTGGATGTTGCTGGAATTAAGGTTTTCATTGTTTCCGGCAATCACGATGCCGCCAGTCAGATCACCAGGGTCATGCCTTTGCCTGAAAATGTAACGGTCTTTTCTCCCAAGAAACCGCAGTCTGTTAAGCTGGATGAACTTGACGTCATCATCCATGGCCAGAGTTATTCCTCCCGGGCCCTGACCGAGAATCTGGCTTCTGAATATCCTCAGCCTGACTTTGGTTGTTTTAATATCGGCTTGCTTCATACCTCCCTGACCGGCCGGGAAGGGCATGATGTTTATGCCCCGTGTACCATCGATGAGCTGAAATCCAAGGGCTATGACTACTGGGCACTGGGACATGTACACAAGCGGGAAGTTGTTTCCGAAGATCCGTTGATCATTTTTCCCGGCAACATTCAGGGACGCCATATCAAGGAAACCGGTCCCAAAGGGGCCACCCTGGTGACGGTGGAGGACGGCCGCATAGTAAAAGCTGAAGCGGTGGAACTTGATGTTCTCTGCTGGTCCATCTGCCTGGTGGATCTGTCGGAATGCGAAACAAAAGAGGCGGTCTACGCGCAGGTCCGCTCGGCGATGGAGAAAGAACGTGGTCTGACCGGCGGCAAAACGTTGGCGCTGAGGTTGCAGCTGGAGGGAAACTGTCCCCTGCATGCTGAACTGCATGCCCGTTCAAACCAATGGACTGAAGAGTTTCGGGGGATTGCCGCCAGCCTTGGTGACGTATGGCTTGAAAAGGTGAAATACCGGACGAAACGTGACATCAGCCTGGAAGAAATTGTTGGTGAAGATACAGCACTTTCCGATCTGCTGCAGGCGATTGAGGGATTTGAATTTGGTGAAAGTGGGCTCACAACACTGATGCCGGACCTTGCCAACCTGAAAACAAAACTTCCTGTAGAGTTGATTGATGCCGATGCTCTTTTGGAGAGTCAGCCTGAGAACTTGAGCGATCTTCGGGAAGAGATAAAAGAACTCCTGATTGCCAAATTGATTCAGCATGGGGGCGAGGTATGAGGATCAAGCGTCTTGACCTGAAGGCCTTTGGCCCTTTCACTGACCGGATGATTGAGTTTGATTCCAGGGAGCCGGGCCTCCATGTCATTTTTGGTCCCAACGAGGCAGGGAAAAGCAGCTCGCTCCGGGCGCTAAAAGCCCTTCTTTACGGTTTCCCTGAACGAACTTCTGATAACTTCCAGCATGCCAATGATCAGCTCCAGGTAGGCGGTTGCCTGGAAGGGTCTGATGGGCAGGAACTTTCCTTTTACCGCCGCAAAAGAAGGAAGGCTGATCTTCTGGACCTCGATGGCAACCCCATGGATCCCCGCACTCTTGCCAGCTTTTTGCATGGCATTGAACCGGCCCTTTTTGAATCTCTCTACGGTATCGATCATAAAATATTAGTGGCTGGCGGTGAGGATATCCTGGCCCAGAAGGGAGAGATCGGGCAGGCCCTGTTTGCTGCTGGTACGGGTGTTTCCTCGCTCAAAAAGATCCTGGATTCCCTTGAAGTTGAAGCAAACGATCTGTTCAGGGATCGTGGGAGTAAACCGCAGATCAATAAGGCCATTAAAGAATACAAAGATTTGAAGAAGATCGTCAAGGAGAAAAGCCTTCTTACCGGCAAATGGAAAGAGCACCGGAAGCGTCTTCAGGACGCGGAAACCGAGCATGCGAGGCTTGAGGCGGAGAGCAGGCAAAAGAGTGCCGAAGTGCAACGGCTTGACCGGTTGAACAAGGCCATCCCTGAATTGGCGGAACTTGAAAACCTGCAGAATCAGCTTTTGGAGTTGGGGGATGTGGTGGTGCTGGCGCCGGAGTTTTCAGCCCTGCTCCGGGAAGTGGAGCAGGAAATCCGGGAGACCGGGCTGCAGCTTAACAGCAGCAGAACCCGGCTGCAGAAGCTCCAGGAAAAACAGGATGGGATCTGCCTGAACCAGACACTTCTTGACCATGCGGAAACCATTGAAGATCTGCACCAGCGACTTGGGGAATACCGCAAGGGCCGACAGGATCGGAGCGGACTGGATGGAATGTTGATCACGCACCGAAAGGATGCCTCAGCACTTATTGAAGAGATTCGCCCTGATCTTACGCTTAAAGACGCTGATTCCTTGCGGCCGGTGTTGGGAAAAAGGAGAACCATTCAGGATTTGAGTTCCCGGTATGAGGCTCTGAACCAGCAGGCGGCGCGGGCGAAAAAGCAAAAAGCAGAGGCCGAAACGGAGCTTGAAAAAATTGCCCGGATTTTGTCAAGTCAGCCGGCTCCAAGAGACGGCGATGGCCTGGCGAAGGCGATGAAGCTGGTTCGAAAGGCGGGTGATATCGATTTGCAGATCGAGGAGATTTCCCGCGAGATTGCTGCCGGGGAAAAGAGCTGTCACGCGGAGCTGAAGAGACTGGGACTGTGGCCTGGTGATCCGGAACAATTGCTGGAGCTGACTCTCCCTTTGCTGGAAACAGTGAGGCGTTTTGAGGCCGATTATGCTGAATTTGATAGTGAACGACGGCAACTGAAAAAGGATCGTCAAAAGGCCGAAAAAGAGTTGAAAACTGTCAAGGATGAAAACCGGGAAGTGGCATACGGGGGAGAGGTTCCCACAGAGCAGGACCTGGAAGTGTCCCGGAAGAAGCGGCAGGATGGATGGAAACTTCTGCGTCGACAGTGGATCGATGGTGATGATGTTTCAGCCGAGGCGATGGAGTATGAGCCGGGCCAGGCTGTGCATGATGCCTATGAGAAGCAGGTGGAAAAGGCTGATCTTATTGCTGACCGGCTGAGACGTGAAGCGGAGAGGGTGAGCAGGGCGGCATCACTGCGGGCCAGGATTGAAAGCCTGGAGGAAACAATTCAAGAGATTACCCAGCAGGAAGAGAAAATAATAACCTGCCAAAAGAATCTTGCCGTCAGGTGGCAGGCTGAATGGGAATCCGGGCAAATCAAGCCGCTTTCACCTAAGGAAATGCTCGCCTGGCTCACTGATATGGACAAGTTGCGGTTTAAGGTGACGGAGTTGTTCAATAAGAAAAGTTTGGTATCAGATAAAGAAATGGTGCGTCAACAGTATCGCCAGGCCCTGGTTGAGGAACTGAAAGGCTTAAGGGAAAGTGAGGAGTTTCCTGGCCAGGGACTTGATCAGGTGCTGGTATTTGCCGAATCGATTTTGGAAAATATTTCCTGCCAGAAGGCAGAGCGTGAAAAGCTCTCCGACAAGCAGACCATGGCCCAAACAGCATTGGGGAAGGCCAAAAGAGAGAAGGGAGAAGCTGAAACTGCTAAGCTTGAGTGGCAGAAAAACTGGGATAAGGCCCTGGCCGGTTTAGGCTTGAAGGATCAGATCTTGCCCGGTGAGGCACATGACCTCCTTGAAACTATTGGGAAGTGTTTCGATAAGCTGGCGAAGGCAAAGGAATTTCAGAGCCGCATCGATGGTATTGGTCGTGATATGGATAGATTCTGTGCTGATGTGCAGACTCTTTTGGCCCAGGCAGCTCCCCACTTGCAGGATTTATCCCCGGAGCAGACAGCGCTGCAGCTGCATGCCATGCTTGGCAAGGCCAGACAAGATAATGAGTTACTGAAGAAAAACAAGGTGGAAATGGAAGGCCTGGCGGCTGAAATCGAGAATACGGAAAAAGTCTTGCATAGCCTGGATGAACGGATGGCTGAGCTGCTGGTGACCGCCAGGTGCGACAAGAGTGAAGATATTGCCGAAGCCATCAGGAAATCGACGGAATATCAGCGGCTGCATGAGAAGATTTCTGATGTGGAATCTTCTTTGGCAAAAGTAAGTGAAGGCATCCCCCTTGAACAAATCAGGCAGCAGGCCGGCGGGGTTAATGTAGATGAGCTGCCGGGGCAGATCGCGTCTCTTAAGAGACAAATCGATGAAGATCTTTATCCCAGGATTACGGATGTATTAAAGCGGATTGGGGAAGAGAACAAGGAGCTTCAGTTCATGGACGGCAGCGGCGAGGCGGCGGCAGCGGCTGAGCAAATGGAGCAGGTCGCGGCAAGGATACAGCGCCTGGTTGATCAGTATAGAAGGATAAAGCTGGCTGCCAAGGTGCTGCAGGATGCGATTGAACGCTACCGTGAAGAACATCAGGACCCGGTTTTACAGAAAGCTTCCGGGATTTTTTCACAGTTGACCCTGGGCTCATTTTCCGGGCTCCACGCGGATGTGAATGACAGTGGCAATCCCATCCTTGTCGGTGTCCGGCCAGGTGGTTCCCGGGTGAATGTTGATGGCATGAGTGATGGGACATGTGACCAGCTCTACCTTGCCCTGCGCATTGCCACCCTGGAATCGCGTCTGGAGACCAGTGAGCCCATGCCGTTTATCGTCGATGATATTTTGATTAACTTTGATGATGATCGTTCCAGGACAACTATGAAGGTAATGGCGGAATTGGCCAGGAAAAACCAAGTGATTCTCTTTACTCACCACCGACAAATCGTGGAAGCGGCGAATAGTGTGGCAGGGTTGGGTGTTGTTCAGGTCCATGAATTATGACGGTAATTGATTCTGGTTGGCAGAGTTGACGCTTTTATTCCCCCTCCCCTTCCCCCCTTTTCTCTGCTGAAGCTCTGTTTTAATTGAGTATATTAAACCACCAGCTCTGCTGGTGCGATTCTAATAGGTTCTGCCGGTGGAGCTTCACTACCATATGCTTGCTTAGTACCATTAATACTTGACATCCTTTTCCCCGACATCCATAATGTTTTTATGGTTAAAACTGCATGTTGAAAAAGAGGAAAAGTTTGTAGACATCAATTATTGTACTATGCTGAAAAAAATAATATCGGCAAATACAGAGTCTGTCTAATCCAATATCTAATTTTTCAGTATAATAACAAGTTAGAGGCTGCACAACATCAAAGCTGGAAAAAGAAACAAGATGAACCAAAAATGGTTTGAAATGCCAGATATTCGCCGAAGGATATTTAATAAATCGGTTTGGATTCCATTGAGAGCAATCTTTCATAATGAAAGAAATGGTAAATATGGTTATGAAGGCTATAAGGATGATTTTTTTGGTAGTGGTTCAATAGCGGTTCCCACAAAAGATTTAGATTCGGCAAAAAAACTTGGATGGATGGATATTGGAATAAGCCATCAACACTCGGGATATATAGAGGATGGAACATATACCCAAGCGGACATTTATAAAGATTACAGTGGTGGGTTTGAGGGGGTGCATCTTGTCCTTGAACAAATGTCTCATGATGATGAGCCACACATCTGGCATCTTAATCAAGATTTAATTTTAACCCTTGGTTTAAAGCGAGAAGAAAACTCGTGGGTATGCCCTCAAGATGGCTATACGGAAGTTGCAAGATTAAAAGTGGACGGAAACAAGCCAATATTGCTTGAGATAAAAGCTCAATACCTGAAAGACTATTTGTGCGCCCGAGAAATGTCCCTTTATATGACGCATTATTTCAGTAGAGATATAATCACTGATGATGCTTCTTTTATTGATTGGTGTTGAATAACTATTTATTTCACCGCCTATTTTTCAAGATAAAATACCT
>CAYZIS010000007.1:0-85329 GCA_964478545.1 uncultured Thermodesulfobacteriota bacterium | reverse complement strand
GTCAAATCTTTATCGTTGACAAATTTATAAATTTGTCAACGATAAAGATTTGACCCCCTCTATTTTTCCATTTTGAGAATTATCCGGTCATTGCCCCGATAGATGCCGAAAATGAAGCTCCCGCAACAGTCCGTTCCTGAGCAACTCAGCCAAGCTGGAGAAACGGGGCAGATGGTGATGGTTTCCGGCGTAGCGCTGGCAGGTTTATCCACCATCAGATACCCCACCCCACTGCTTATTTCCGGGTTTGAGGTGATGTGAACCCGAGAAGAGTCAAAGGTAATCCCAGTGGTACAGCTGTCGTCACTGTTCAACTGCCATTGGCTGCCATCCCAATACTGAGTATTAAAGGGGGAGTGGGTAATATCCTCGGTTTCAAGACCATAATTATCATTAATCATCAGCCGGCCGGAGCGCAATTGGGTGCCACCGATATTATTGATGACAAAATTTCCGTCACTGCCATAAAGAACACCATCACTGTCCCTAATGGTAAGGGTCAGGTCAAAATCAGCATCAAAAGGAGAAACAAGCTCTCTGAGATAGGAAAAGGTGTCGGTCACCGTTACCGTCTGGGAAGATATGGCTGTCAGGGCAACGGCCGCGGGAGTAACGATCAGGGTGCGGCCGCCGACGTTATTGCTGTAGGATGGGGTCAGGGTCGCCGGCAGTTTGAAAAAATCATCATGATAGTTCTGCGTCTCTTCATTATTACTGTTCTGGGCAGTAATGGTAATCTGCGGGGCATCCTGATAGCCAAAATTTTGTCCCAGGTAAGTGAAGGTGGAGCAGGCTGGGGCCAGGGAAACCGTCGTCGGCTGGACGGCAAAATGATCTGGAATAAAACGGCCGATGTTGCCGCTGCTTCCGGTAATGGCAGCCCCACTGCCCAGGTAGTCATCATCATTTACCGTCACCGTGATAATCCCCACCTCGCTGAAAGTCTGAGCCGCAATCATCCCCGAGCCACTGGCAAAATCCATCGACGTACTTCCCAAGCTGCCACTGCTGCCACCGGACGGGACAGTCAGGATGTGGGTCACCGAGTTGCCGCTGGCCTGATAATTGGAGGTAACACTGTTGTTTGCCAGGTTGGCGGCAACATCCGGAATACCGTCATTATCCGCGTCGTCGCCCGGCTGCCAGACAACCGACCGGGCCGAAAGATTAAAATTTGTACCGGCTCTGACAAAGGCAGAACTATCGGCACCGTTATCAGCCTGTCCGTTACCCGTGGTCGTAAAGACAGAAAATCCCAGGGGGCGGAAAACGAGGGAAGGATTATTGATGCAGAACATATCAAAAACCCCGTTACCATCGCTGTCATAGCGAATTTCCAGCCGCAGCTTGCCGGCATCATCATAGCGGAAAACCAAAGGAGCTTCACCCTGATCAAAAACGAGAGTCACTGACGTCCAATCTTCATCCACGTCGGTGCCGTTAAGTTTGAGCGGCATACTGCCGGCCGACGGATCAAGATAAGAAATTTTTGTCTGGACGGTGATACTACCGTCAAGCTGAGATTCACAGGCTCCGGTAACCGGGTTGACCTGCACCGCCTGCAGTTCGATATTTTGCGCATTCCAGCCCTGGTCCGATGGTTTGCCGGACAGCTGGATGGTATTGTCGGGGTTGTCCCAGACAAGCTGGAACCCGGCTTTGTGATAGGTCATCGCCAAATTGCCGACGGCCGTGCCGTCAACCACGGAAATCTGAACCACTTCGCTGTCACTGGAAACGGGAATATCGCTGTCCCGCAACCAGAATTTTATCTGGCCGTTGTCGGTGGCGGTAAAACTGTAACTGGCTGAGTCGTGGCCATTATCCGTCCATGAACCTTGCGGCGGATCATCATTGTTATAACCGGCCAGGGCATCGTACCAAAGTGCCCCGTTGTCGGCTGTCAAGGTCACAGTACCAGCATAATTACTCAATAAATTGCCGCTGCTGTCAACCGCCTGGATGGTGATCAGCTCCGCCCGGCAGGCCAGGGCCTGCTGATCATTGTCTTCATCAGTAATAATAAAATGATCAACACTGCTGCAGGAAGAACAGACACGCGCACTGCCATCCTGATTGTTGCCGGCTTGCTGGTTAGTATAAATATCGCTGATCTGGATGTCACTCAGGACCTCTGAATAGATCAGTACTTCGTCTATCTGGCCGCCAAAGAAATTAGAGGGGGAGGTGCTGCCCCGGGCACCGATCAGCAGTTTATTGCTGTTGCTGCCCATGGCACCGCTTTGCCCCCGCTCATATACTAACGTCCCGTTTTTATAAACCCGCTGGAAACTACCGTCATAGGTCACCACCACATGGGTCCACTGGCCGGCGGTCACCGGAAAAGAAGTTCCTCCATCCCAACTCCAGTGCGGCTGCCAGGCATACTGGAGATAACCGCTCTGTACCCGAGCTTCAAACAGAGTCTCCTTGTTGTAAATAATATTTTCACCACCACTGCCATCCCATTTAAACCAGACAGAGACTGTCCAATTGCTGCTGTCAGGACTGAAACCACTGCCCAGGTCCACGTACTGGGAACTGCCGGAAGAAAATTCCCCCGCCCGGCAAACCTGGCCTGAAGCCACGGTCGTTACTCCGTTTTTCGCCGTTCCACTATAGCCATTGCCGCTGGCATCAATCACCTCGCCAACACTGCCATCCCAGTAGCACTCGTCAAAATGATAGTCCGCCAGGGAACTGATACAGCTACAATCATGGGTTTGATGCAGAACAACTCTTAACCCGGCATCATCAATGGCACCCGCAAGGACCTGAACCTCATCCAGGTTGCCGATAAATCGATTGGCTGTTTCTCCCTGATTTGTTTCACCACCGATGGAGGCGGTACCAGGATCTGTTCCCCAAACACCGCCGTAGCCACTGGAAGTGTCGGAAGTGTGATTGAGCAAGGTACCGTCGGCGGAAAAAACATAGATATGACGCTGCTGATTGGCAATATCAGCCACAGCGGCAACAAAATACCAGGTATCGTTATTGATCACTGCTGGGGTATCCAAAATGACAGGGCTGATCCCCCGGTTGTAGAAGCGCAAGGTACCGGCCCCACCGTCCCCGAGGCTGAGGGCATAGCCATGGGGGGTATTCTTTTCATCATCGGCAAAAACCCGCTGACCTGACTGGTTGCGGTCAGTGGTTTTTATCCAGGCAGTCATGGTGAAATCAGTGGTTATATCGGGAAATCCTGATAAAGCCAGATAACCATCATCAGCAAATTCCCCCGCCCGGCAGACCTGGCCATCATCTATGGTAGTCACCCCGTTGACCGCCGTACCATGATGACCGTTGCCACTGGCATCCACCACTTCACCGGAGCTGCCATCCCAGGCACATTCATCCAAATAATAGGAACCTATAGCAGTAAATTCACATACCGGGCAGGTCCGCGCACTGCCATCCTGATTCCTGCCGGCTTGCTGGTTAGTATAAATATCGCTGATCTGGCCGCCAGTCAGGGCCTCAGAATAGATCAACACTTCATCTATCTGGCCACCAAAGAAATGCTGCGGATTATTGCTCCCCCGGGCACCGATCAGCAGTTTATTACTGTTGCTGCCAAGGGAGCCGCTCTGAGAGCGTTCATACACCAGTATCCCGTTCTCATACACCCGCTGAAAACTGCCGTCATAGGTCACTACCGCATGGATCCACTGGCCGGCGGTCACCGGAAAAGAAATCCCGCCATCCCAATACCAGTGCGGCTGCCAGGCATACTGAAAATAACCTCCCTGCACCCGGGCTTCAAACAGGTTCTCCTTGTTGTAAATGATATTCTCGCCGCTGCTGCCGTCCCACTTGAACCAGACCGAAACGCTCCAGCTGCTGTTCCCGGGGCTGAAACCATTGCCCAGATCCACATACTGGGAACTGCCGATGCTGAATTCTCCCGCCCGGCAGACTTGGCCGCCGGCCGCAGTCGTTACCCCGTTTTTCGCCGTGCCATCATAACCGTTGCCGCTGGCATCAATCACCTCGCCAACACTGCCATCCCAGTAGCACTCATCAAAATGATAGTCAGCTATAACATAGGGATGGGGATGGGGATGGGAAGCTGCGTAGATTGGCACGGCAACCGCAAGAACCAACAGGAAAATCAAGAAAAGGGAAATATTTTTATCTTTTCTGATCACCCTGCTCCTCCATATGATTTTCAGGAACAATTTATTTTAACTGGCAGGATACTACAAAGGCAAAATGGGCCGGGATCCCGGTATTATCGTCGGCTTCAATGCGGGTTACTTCGCTGAAATCCACCGCTGCCAGGATATCGGTTTCACTCTGCAGATTTTTCAGGTAGTGGACAATCGCCGGACTATCCAGGGCCCGACCGGTGATGGTGACGATGGTTTTTTGCACCGGAGAATCTGCCTCGGACGCATCCGCAGAAGCAGTTGCGACACGATTTTCCCCGGATGAGCTGATATCGGTTAACCAGACCCGTTTGGGAACCTGACGGCTGATGGCGGCAACAATCGAATACCAGTCGCGGCGCTGCGCTTTGATGCCCACAGCCATCTGCAATTGTTCCTCAGTCATTTCATACTGACTTTCCATTGTCCGAATCTGTTCAACCAGCTGCTGGTAATGCCTTGACTGTTCCTGCAAATCGGCATAGCGCGTTTCAAGTTGCTGTAGCTTATAAATACTTTGTCCACACTGATGGCGCAGGGACAAGTAATGTCCCCCGAGAACCAAAATAACAAGAATGAAGACAACAGCCAGAATACCGGATGGCAGTTTATTAACTTGCGCCTTCAAGGTCTTTTTACGAGTGGAAAGATTGATTCTTTGCATAGAAATCAGTCCCGACAGGCCTGACCGACAGCCACCATAAATCGTGGTGCCTGCTGACGACACATTACTAATTGTTCTTCATCAATCCGACAGGTGGAAAAATCCAGCTGTGCCAATGGATCATAAACGATGCAGGGAATCCCCAAGGTTTCTGCCAGATAGTAATCCAGATCCAAGAGCCCTGAACCACCGCCGGCAAGGACAAGCTGCTCCACTTTACCTTTATGCATGCTGCTCTGGAAATAGTCGATGCTCCGGTGAATTTCCAGGGCCAGTTGCTGGGAATCAGCTTCAAGGAATTTGAACACCTCCTCCGGCAGCCCACCTTCAGTCGATTGGTCAAATCGATGGCGAAAATGGCTGAGCCCATGTTCAAAAATCAATTGACGGGCGACCTCCTCATCCAAACCTTTTTTCAATGCCAATGATGCCGTCCAGGTTCGGGTATTGATTCCCACCTGACGGCTTAAAAACGGCAAATCCTGGTGCAGGATAGTAATCGTACTTCCCTCTCCCCCAAGATTCATCACCAGAGGGTTTTCACCCATTTCGGGTGGAGGACAATGGGCAAAAGCCGCAGCCATGGCAACATCGGAGGGTTCAAGATACTGAATGGAAAGGCCAAGCCGGTCAAACAACGCTTCAATCCGGACAACATCATCCTGTTTGGCCAGATAGACCCGCACATTCATGGTTTCCCGCTGTCCCTGTCGGCTGCTATCCAACACCAGGTGATCCCGTTGGAAGATATCCGGTGATTGTTCCATTTTTTCCTTCAAGGCCCAGTAAATAGCGTGGGGAATATCTTTTTCAGCGGTCTTTGGCAATTGCAGCTCCTGGCGGATGACCATTTCCGATGGCAACGTCATGGCCACCTGAAATCCCCGGTTCCGGTACGGGGACAGCACCTTGGAAAGTAGCTCATAAAAAAATTCTTCCGCTACCAGATCATTGAAGACCGGGGCTTTTTCAGCATACTGATGAAAGAGAATATCCACCACCTGGGGCGGCTTTTTCTGGCAGTTCAGAATGATCATTTTCAGCGCCGCAGGCCCCAGATCAAGGGCCATGATCTGCTTTTTTTTCATTTTCAGATGAAACATATTTTTTACCACAGAGGACACAGAGATCACAGAGAATCAATATTTGAAACGTTTAATCCCATTTTTTAACACTTCGACATTAAAATTTATCAAAAGACCTATTTCAATGCTCGCAAGCCTCATATAGGTCAATAATTGTGCTTCATGTATTTTTTCAACCTGCCCAATTGACTTTAATTCAAGAATTACCCGCTCATCAACAAAGATATCCACTCGATAACCGCAATCAAGTCGAATTCCCTTATATATTACCGGCAAAGACCATTGCACTTTAAAGGGAATTTTCGCCAATGACAATTCCTGGCATAAACACTGCTCATAAGTAGATTCAAGTAGCCCTGACCCCAGAGTCCTATGCACTTCAATGGCACAGCCTATGATTTTCCCGGTTAATTCATTTAAAATCAAATCTCTGTGTCCTCTGTGCTCTCTGTGGTTATAGTTTTTTTAAAAATTTCACGATGAGCTGGCGCTTGGAATAATCTGCTGAGCCTTCGTTGCCGTTGGTGGCAGTGACAGTCAGCTTCCAGTACCAGTAATCTGGTTTTTCCGTTTTTTCAGCATCCACATCCACCTTCCCCTGGTCAAACTGGTAGTATTTCCGACCGGCATCGCCCCCTTGGTCAATCTGCACAATCCTTGTTTCCACCGCGCTACAGGCATCATAATAGGCTTGGGCGGAATAGAGTTCATTGACCGATTCCCGACTGGCCAGGGTACTCATGGAAACCATCACCCAGCCCAGAAAGGAAAGAACCATGATGAGAAATACCGCCGCGATCAACGATACCCCGGAGGAATCATGGAACAAATTTTTTCGCGTCTTCTTCATCTTCTTCGTGTAACGCCTGTAAATTCTTTACAAAAAAGTTATGGCTATCATTGTCAGGGAAAATTCACCAACCGCACCTGGCGTTTCAGGGTAAGCGGCAAGGAGCCAGATTCAAGTTTCAAGGTGATCAAAACCGTTGGTTCCGCCGCCTGCGAATGTTGAAGAACAAACGACACCGATTGTACTTTGCGGCAAAGAAACTGTCCATGGTCTTCGACACTGCCGGGCGCATAGTTTGAATAATAGATCAAGCCATTTCCATTTTGACCTATCTTAACCGCCGAATCACAGACATAATAGCGCCGATAGGGGGAATCCCTGTCGATGTTTGTGGTGCAGGTAATATGGTTTCCCGTGTTACCGGCAATGGGGAATACACTGCTGCCGCCATAGAAATCTGCCGGGTGGTCATTATACACCACCAACCATTTGCCGCTGAAATTCAGCCCGGATAAATCATCATCCACCGTCATGTCCGCTCCACTTATGCCATTAGCTGTATAATGGCCGCCAAAATATGTTCGGCCATATTCCAGTACCGAACCAGGCTGAGCATCTTCCACATCAACACCATGATCATTTAACACCCTGATCGAATTGGGAACCGCATAGCGAAGCTCAGATTCCAGGTAATCCAAGGCCAGACGGCCGCTGCTCTGCAACTCTTTCATCGCGGCTCGGGACTGATAGCCACGAGTGGCGGAATTAATAATCCGGCCGATAATCAGGCCGACAATCCCCAGGATGACGATGACAATAATCATCTCAATCAGGGTAAAACCGTTTTTATCTTTTTTCACCATTGTTTCACCGGGCGACCACAGGGGGTCGCCCCTACACCCCATTCTAAAAATTTCCCTTAATGCTCACCAGCTTGATATCTTCGTTGTGGGGCGTGGTCACGGTCACCACCACTTGCTTGAAGTTGGTCCGGGGAGAAGCAGGTCCACAATTGTCGTCGTCAGGATCCTGGCTGCCGTGCCCGTCACCGGCATCAGCAAAAAGGTAGGGGCTGCTGTCAGACAAGCCATCGCCGCCGGCAATCCTCACGTAGGTTACGGTCACCCAACGTCGAAACGATCCCGTTTCACTCATCACGTTCCCCTGGGGATCTTTGAGATCATCAGAGGCATCACCATCCTGATTATCCTCAATCAGACCATCGTAGTCATCCACGTCATCCCAGTTTTGACGGGCAGCAGTCGCCGACTCACCGGCATCCAGACCAATGGTTGAAGCATCATCGTCATTATTGCTGGTGCATATATTGCTGGTGAATAAGGGGTCGCAGCTGCAGGTTGGAGGACTGGTATAGCAGCAGTCACAATCCGGGCTGTTACCGCAGGAACCGTTATGGTTGCGATCATCCGTGCTCACTCCATCACAGGCATCCAAACAGCCCCCACCATTAGGGGTATTTTCGTCCCAGCGTTTGCTGAGGATTTCATCCATCAGGTCCTGGGCCAACACCAGGCCCTTGTGGCGCAGCAGGGGGTCGGCCCCGTGGCTGAGGATATTCTGGTACAAGGTCATGATGCCGACAGCCCCCACGGACAGCACCAGAATAAAAATAATGGTTTCCACCAGGGTAAAACCCCGGCTGAAGATTTTAGAAAACATTGCCGGTAATACTTTCCATATGCAGGGTTACCTGTTCATTCCCCTTCTTCAGGATAAAACTAATACCGTTTTCATCACTACCACTGTATTGTGGCTTCCCCTGACCGTTAAAACCGATGCTGCGGATACCGGTCGGATCAAGGTTCAGGGAGTCCAGATGCATCTTGTTCAGGTAAACCTGGTAATCTGCCTGGCCCACCGGGTCAACGGCATAGGGTTCCAACGCTCCTCTGCTTCCATCATGGTCGTCATCCAGCCAGATATAATAATGATCAGCGGCAAACCCAAGGCACCAGTCTTCTCCCTGGCGGATCATATTCAGTTCCTGACAATAGCGGATATCCATCGCCAACTTTTTAGCCGCCCCGCCAAGCTCCATGCTGTGGCCGGCAAAACGGGGGGCGGCCACCACCGCCAGGATACCTATCACCAGGATGACCATGATCAGCTCGATAAGGGTAAAACCTGACGATCCTACACCAAACTTCATGGGGTGATCTCGAAAAAAACATGAATAAAATCGCTTCATATCAATCGAAAAATTCACCATTCTCCTCTGTAACCTCGGTATGCTCGGTGGTAAAAAAGCGGTCATCATGTTGGGTTCAATCCTACTTCATCCTTGTCTGAATCAAAGCATCCAAATAACTTTTCAGGGTTTCATTTTCACATTCATTCCGTAAGCGCCGGTAATAGCTGACCGGCATTTCCGTGCCCTGTTCACGGCGATAGATCATGGCAATAAAATCCACCAGGAAGGTAGGCGGACTGCCGGTTTTTAGGGCCTGTTCAAAGTAGTGGGCCGCGGTTTGTTTATCCCCCAGGGTATCATAATAAGCAGAACCGAGAAAAAACGGGAATTCCCAATGCGCGGGGAAGCTGTGCATGGCTTTTTCCAGGATAATCCGGCCGCCGGCTACGTCCCGCAGATACTGGGGACCAGGCAAAAAAGTGGAAGCATAGAGATAAACCACGTAAAGGTAGGGATCAAGATCAGTGATGGCATCAAACAGATAGAAAGCCCGACTTTTACCATCGATGAGTTCGGCACCTTTCAGGGTATTGAGACCACGACGATCGGTGGTCAGCCAGAGGTAGTCAGCCGCCAGCTCCCGGCCATCAAGAGAAAAGAGCTGCATCACCCGTTTATCCGGCAGGCTGCCCAGCCGCCGGGCAAGAGATGTCTTTTCCACTTCATGCTGAAGGCCACTATGCGCAACAAAAACCAGCCCCAGCAAAAAAAGCAACAAAATATTTTGACCACGAAGGACACGAAGAACACGAAGAACACGAAGGGAATTAAAGCACATATCGTTTAATCCCATCCTTCAGCTTTTGTACATTAAAATTGAGTATCAAACCCAAGCTGATATTGGCCAATTTCATATAAGTCAACAATTGAGCTTCATGAATGCCCTTTAATTCTTCCACACTCTTCAATTCAACAATCAGCTTGTTTTCAATCAATAAGTCGACTCGATAGCCACAATCTAACCTGATATCTTTATAGATTACCGGCAATGGCGGTTGTATTTTAAAAAATATGCCATGAATGGTAAACTCATGGGCAAGGCATTGTTCGTAAGTGGATTCCAATAAACCAGGTCCGAGCAGTTTATGGACCTCCAGAGCACAACCAATAACGGCATGGGAGAGATCATCAAATTTCATTTCTTCGTGTCCTTCGTGTTCTTCGTGGTGAAAGACAACATCTCTTACACTAGTCCAGGTCAACTCGGGAAAAACACCAGCAGGATAACACTAACAAAATCCCCAGGTAACCCAGGCCATAGACTGCCAACTTTCCCAAAACCCCGGCTGACGGCAGCTGCTGATGCAGGCCGGCTGAGACCAGATGAAAAGCACTAAAGTCTGGAAGCACGTGATAGAGGATGAGAGCCGGCAGGCAAGTGACAACCCCGGATTTTTTGACCACCGCCAGCAGCATGGCCGTTCCATGGCCGACGATAAATAATCCAAGAGAAAAAAAGATCGTTGAAAAAAGAGAAAAACTGGTGCCCAACAAGATCACCAAACCGAGCAGCAACAGATATTTCAGGTAAAGAAATCCAAGAGGGACAAACAACGAGGTTTGTATCGGCAGGCCAGCCATTGCCAACACAATAATGAAAAATCCACCCAGAAGCACCAGGCAGGCACCGGCCAGCAACGCCAGGCCGACAAAGATCCCGACTATCACCTGCCAGCGCTTTACCGGCCGGGCCAGAAGCCAGTAAAAACCACCGTTTTCCCGGTTGCCGGCAACCTGCCTGCCCCCCTCCAACAGGACAAAAAGCAGCAGAAAAAAAGCCAGGAAGGAAAAACCCAGATCGTAAAAAAGTTTATGGGGCTCACCAATGTTCAGGGGCGCCACCAGCATCCCGGCCACCATAAGCAGCAGGATGCCGGCAAAGACCACCAGGAAAAAACGTTTGCCGACAACTTCCCGGATGGTAACTACGGCAATGGTTTGCACCTGGTTCATAGTCAACTCTCAGCAGTTCAGCCTCAGGGTTACACGTTTTGCGACAAACCGATCTTTTCCAGAAAAAATTCTTCCGGTCGGCCTTCAAGTTCCTCCGCCTTGAAAACTCCCAGAAATCTGCCTTGGTGAATGATGCCCACATGGGTAGCCAGCCGGACCACGTCTTCCAAAATATGGGAGGAAAAAAAGATAGTTTTTCCCTGCTGGTGAAGCTCAATCAGGCGGTCAATAATCTCCCGCCGGCCGGCAATGTCAAGACCGGTAAACGGTTCATCAAGAACCAGCAGGTCAGGATCATGCATTAACGCCTGGGCCAATCCTAATCGCTGGCGCATACCCCGGGAAAGATTTTTAACCTTTCCTTTAACCCCGGAAAGACCGACAAAATCAAGCATTTCAGCCGCTTTTTCTGCCGCTGTTGCTGAACTCATACCAGACAATCTGCCAACAGAACGGAGCAAAAACACTGGCGCAACATGGGCCGGCAAACCGATATTTTCCGCTAAAAAACCCACCCCGGTCAGAGGGTGGGCTGCATCCGGGCGGCCATAAAGACGGGCAGACCCACCAGTCGGCCGGGTCAAACCCAGAAGAATTCGAATTGCCGTACTTTTACCGGCCCCGTTCAGCCCCAGGAAAGCAAAGCATGACCCAGATTCCACTCCCAAACTGAAAGAATCCAGCGCTTTTACCGGCTGCCGGCGCCAGAAATCCCGATAGTAGATTTTGGTTACATCTTTGAAGGATATGGCAGGCATAAGATTAGGATATTACGGTATAAGGTATAGGGTTCAAGGTGTACGGTATAGAATTCAATGAGTACGGTTTACAGCCTGTGGTTATGTTTTTTATTATGCTGTTGTACCCATGCACCGTATACCGTATACCATATACCTTAAACCGTTCTTTCATTACCAATTACTCGGACGAACACCGGCGGCATCGACGTTATCAGTCTTTATCCGGTCGTCATTGACATAGAAGATGGCATCTTCCATCCGATCATGAACATTATTCTCATCGCCGGGATAATAGGCCCAACCGGTGGCTTCATCGGCCCGCCTCGGGTCGTACTGGGCATCAGCAAGGCTTGAACTGCGCACCCTCCGGGGGTTACTGCTCATACCAACGGTCATCTCCGGCAGGTTGACCATGGGCAGGCTGTCCCCAACGTTACCGGCCACGTTGTCAGACTCGACCAGCTGGTAATAACGGATAGCCTGAGGCCGGGACGACAATTCCAACCGGTTTCGGTTGATCTCATCCACGGTCGGCCAATCAGGATTATCCCCGACCGCCCCGGTATTGATCCCGGAAGCAAGAATCTTGCCATGGGCGATATGGATAGCCTCACGGATGGAACCAAGCTGGCCCTTAACCGCCGCAATCTTGGCTTCGTTCTGCAGATCCATGAATTTCGGCACCGCCACCGCCGCCAGCAGACCGATGATAACAATCACCAGAATCAATTCAATCAGGGTAAAACCACTGTTTTTCCGACGCATCACTGCTCACCATCTCCCAGTTGTTAATTTTCTGTCAGTGCAAAACGGCCGTCACCGGAGGAATCCTGGTTACCAGCAGCATCTGATTCCAAATAATCCCACTGATCATTTTTATCCGGCTTGCCGGTCTCCGTTGTCTCATTCGGTACCCCGGTACTTCTGGAAGAAGCCGGCCCGGTATAGCTGCCACCGGCAGGATCAGCACCATCTCCAGCAATCATAACCCATTTATCACTACCACCATCACTACCACCGGCCAGCGGGTCACTCATGACAAATTCAAAAAGATTGGTAGAATTCCTACCGGCACTAACTTGCAACCGTTGCAGCCAACCGTCCCGGTCCGTATCAAGAGTCTGAGTGATGCCTGATATTCCCGTCACCTCCTGCAATACAGTGGTCACTGCTGCACCACTGCTGGTATTAATGGAAGCATACTTGGTAATCAGGGAGCCATGGATGATGCCGATACCGCTGCGGACGCCGCCGGCCACTCCCATTTCCGCCGCCACTTTGGCATCATCCTGCAGGTTAAAATATTTAGGTACCGCCACCGCCGCCAGGATTCCCAGGATAACGATCACCATAATCAATTCAATCAGGGTAAAACCAGCCGTCTTGTTTTTGTTTCGATTCAGCATTTTAATTCTCCTCTTCACTAAGATATGCTTTTATAGATTTGTTTCTGCTCACGGAATCACAAAATCACGGAGAAGTATAAAAAAGTTTGTTTTCCTCTGTGTCTTTGTGCCTCTGTGAGAGTCATCTTATTTTCGTTGTCAACTGGATTCTTGCCTGTATTTACGATACATTCCTTAAAATTTTCACACTGCTACTATCTAGATAATCGTCAAAAAAATTAAAACTTTAATGATTTTCCCATATTTGCCAGCTGATAGCTGAACGCTAATGGCTAACAGCTGATAGATTTCATCAGGAAATAATTACTTCCTGATGAAATCTATTGAAACACACTCATCATATTCCACCAGGGCATGAAGATGGCCAAGGCCAGGAAAAGGACAAAGCCACCAAGCACCAGGAGCAGCAGTGGTTCAATCAGGGTGGTCATATTTCTGATCGTGTAGCGGCTTTCCATATCGAAGTAGTCCGCCACTTTACCCATCATCCCATCCAGGGTCCCGGACTGTTCCCCAGCAGCCACCATCTGCACCATCAGGGTCGGGAAGATACCGCTTGCCCGCATGGGCATGGAAAGATCCTTGCCTTTTTCCACTTGGTTTTTCACCTTTACTATCTCCCGCTGCAGCACCGTGTTGTCCACCACTCCCACAACAATATCAAAAACCGTCAGCATGGGCACGCCACTGGTCAGAAGCAGAGAAAAAATCCGGGAAAACTGGCCGAAATTAATCTTCATAAACAGCTTGCCGAAAATCGGCAGTTTCAGTTTCAGTCTATCAATGGCCATCCGCCCCTCAGGCTGGCTATAGAACCAGCGATAGACAATCACCAGAATAACAATTCCCATAATGGCCAGGTACCAATAATGATGGAACACCGTATTCATGCCGATCAGGATGCGGGTGGGCAGGGGCAGTACCGCTTTACTGCGGGCAAACAGGCTGATAAACCGAGGAACCACAAAGGTCATCAGAATAGCAATGGCAATGACAATCGACAATCCGGCCAGTTTTGGGTAGCGGGTAGCCGTTTTAATCTGTTCATGAGTTTCCCGCTGATATTCCAGCAGGTCCGCCATCCGATGGAGAATGATATCCAGTTTACCGGAGACCTCCCCCACTCTCAGCATATTGACAAACATGCCGTTAAAAAGCCGGGGATGGCGGGCAAAAGCATCAGAAAGTTGACCACCCATCTCCACAAAAGCGGCAATATCAAATAATGCCACGGCCAACACCTTATTTTCACTCTCTTCCGCCAAAGTTTTGATACAGCTCAGCAGGGGAATGCCGGCATTGACCAGGGTAGCCAGCTGCCGGGTAAAGATAATCATCTCCTCGGCTTTAACCCGCTGATAGCGAGTTTCCAGCTGCTGGAATTTTTCCACTGCCTGCTGCCAGAACGATGCCTCTTCAATAATAATCGGCAGCAAGCCCTGTTTGGCCAGCCAGGCCTGAACACCGGAAGGAGATGAAGAACTACGGACTCCCTGACGTTCCCGTCCTTCATCATCATGGGCCCGATAACTGAACAATGTCAAGGTTTCGGCCATAATCAACTGATCTCCATGGTAACCCTCAAAACTTCTTCAATGGTAGTTTCGCCGGCCAGGGCATGGCGCAATCCTACCTCCCGCAGGGGCAGGAAACCTTCAGTACAGGCCTGCTGACGGATGGCCTCCGCATGGGCCCGACCGACGATCATTTCCCTGATACGTGGAGTGGGCTGTAAAATTTCAAAAAAAGACAGCCGGCCACGATAGCCGGTCTGATTGCACATAGAACAACCAACACCCCGGTAGAAATCCGGCGCCGGACCTTCGATTCCCAGTTCTGCCAGCAAAGCCGGCGGTGGAACAAAAACTTCCTTGCAATGGGGGCACAGGCGCCGGGCCAGCCGCTGACCGATCACCAGCAGCAGGGAGGAAGCCACCAGAAAGGGCTGAATACCCATATCCAGCAGCCGGGGAAAACATCCCGGAGCATCGTTGGTATGCAAGGTGGAAAAAACCAGGTGCCCGGTGAGCGCCGCCTGGATAGCCATTTCTGCCGTCTCCTGGTCGCGAATTTCACCCACCATAATAACATCCGGATCCTGGCGCAAAATGGAACGCAGGCCACTGGCAAAGGTCAGATCAATTTTGGCATTCACCTGCATCTGGTTGATAATCGGCAGCTGGTATTCCACCGGGTCTTCCATGGTCACAATATTCTTATCCAGGGAATTGATACTGTTCAGGGCGGCATAGAGGGTGGTGGTTTTCCCGCTTCCTGTTGGTCCGGTAAGAATAATCATCCCATAGGGTTTCTTGATTTTATCCCGGAAAATGGCTTCCTGATCCTTAAGGAAACCCAACTGTTCCAGGCCAACCACCAGGGCGCTCTGATCCAAAATCCTGAGGACCACCTTCTCACCCCGCACCGTCGGGATGGTCGACATACGCACATCAATATCTTTATTGCCTACCGTAAGCTGGAAGCGGCCGTCCTGGGGCAGACGCCGTTCGGCAATGTTGAGATCCGCCATAATCTTCAGGCGGGAAACCGCATTGGCATGCAAGGCCAGGGGAGTGGTCATTTTTTCACTCATGATTCCATCAACCCGGAAACGGATACGCAAGAGTTCCTTTTCCGGCTCCAGATGGATATCACTGGCCTTGGTCTTTACCGCTTCAATCAGCAGGGCATTGATAAAGTCACTGACTTTATTATCATCTTTAGCGATATCGCTGAGGGACGCAAACTGAAGTGCTTCATTCCCATCCGTTTCCCCGTCCACTTTTTTCAGGGTTTCATAAACCTGGGACAGGGAGCTGTCCCGGCGATAATACTTTTCGATGGCCTCAACAATCACCTGTTCGGCGGCAATCACCGGATTAATCTGACATTTGGTTGCCTGATATATTTCATCCAGGGAGAGAATGTTCAAGGGGTCGACCATGGCTAAAGTCAGTTGATTTTCGACTTTGAACAAGGGTATGGCCTTGTATTTCCTCGCCAGCATTTCCGGCAGGACGGAAACCACCTCCGGATCAATCAGGAAGGAATCAGCCGTCATGTGCGAGATATTCAACTGTTTGGCAATGGCCTTGATAATCTGATCTTCGGTGGCAAAACCTAAATTCATCAGAGCTTGGCCCAGACGGATATTCTCCCTCCGACTCTTTTCCAACCCTTCCAGCAATTGGATATTGGTAATCAGCCCTTCATCAAGAAGGACATCACCTAATCGTTTTCTGGTAGTAAAACTCATTATAATCCCTTAGTAACTTACTCCTGAATTGCTGTCACTCTTTTCAGTACCCCCTTGAGGGGTATAAAAAAACAAGAAAAAAGATACTCAAATATAAACCACCCGTTCGCACAGGCCTGTCTTTCATTTTTCGGCAAAAAACTGCAGGAGTTTACAAAAAACTGTAATGGAACCATCCTCTTTCTCCTGGTTCCCGGCTTGACATCGCCTTTTTTTCCGTTTACATAGGGAAGATAAACACTTAATGGTAACTTTACGTAAATATTCGACTAACTCTAAAAACAATCAACGATGTTGTAACATTCGAAAAAAACGGACTCTTTTTTGCAGTCTGGGTTTCCGGGTTATTTTTCTCACGGAGGCACAGAGCCACAAAGAGGTATAATCGAAGCATGGTTTTCTCTGAATCTTTGTGACTCTGTGAAAGTCATTTTATTTTCATTGTTAACCGAAAATTTACAACCTTACTGCAGCTACTCAGTGGCGTCCGGTTAGGTTATTGTAACTTTAACTGATGCTGATCTCAGCGCTTTTTGGCGCTCAGATGACGCAAAAAGCATACCGGACACTGCTGGCAGCTACTGAATGAAAACCAGGGAATCAGATAATGAATAAACACCTGCTGCTTATCGATGATGAACTTGAAATCCGGGAATTGGCTGCAGATTTTTTCAGCGACGCCGGTTATCACATTGACCTGGCAACCTGCGGCAATGAAAGTATTGCCATGATGGAAAAGCAGGACTATGACGTGGTCATTACCGATCTGATGATGCCTGATGGGAATGGGGAGCAGGTTGTTTCCTGGGTTATGCAGAACAAGGCATATATGGGCGTCATTGTAATGACCGGGTATGGCAGCGTTGAATCGGCGGTCAAGCTGATGAAAATGGGGGCTGTTGACTATGTCCTGAAACCATTCATGCTGGATGAATTAAAGGTGGTTATTGAACGATGTATCAGTAACCTGGAACTCAAGGAGGAAAATCGCCTGCTGCAAGAAGCCTATGCTAAGATGTATGAAGTCAAAAACATGAAAGAAAAGTTTCTGGCCCTGACCAGTCACGAACTTAAAACCCCGGTAACAATCCTGAATACCATGCTGGGCTTCATTGCGCAAAAAACCGGTACTGAATCCGGCATAAGTGAACAACTGGATTTGATGAAAAAAACCATTACCAAACTCACTGGGACCATCACCGAGATGCAACAACTGGCCCAATCACAGGACAGCATGATTCCCATGTACTACCGAAAAATTAATCTCTGCGATATTATTGATGAAGTAATCCATGACATACAACTTTTAGTGGCTAATCGCCAACTCAATATCACCTTTAACCTGTGTGAAAATGAAGACGCGTTAATAAACGTTGATGCGGAAAAAATTCAACGAGCACTGTTTGAGCTATTACAGAATGCGGTAAAATTCACCCCTGATGGTGGCTCAATTACCGTGAACATCCGTCGACAATCAGCAGCGGGGAATAAGCTTCCGCAGTTACTCATTGATATCACCGATACCGGCATTGGTATTGCTGGCACTGACCATGAAAAGGTTTTTGAAAAATTTTATAAAATCCAGGATGTCCATACTCACCATAGTTCAGAATCTGCCTTTCTTGGCGGCGGCCTTGGCATCGGTTTATCACTGGCCAAAAGTCTGGTGGAGACCCATGGGGGAAGCATTTCTTTGACCAGCGACTATGATAACGGCTCCACCTTTACCATCTCCCTGCCCTACCGGGAATCACATCCCTCCCGGTAATTTTCATGCATACCTCCATCATAAGTGCCTCCCTGCAGGGCATTGAAGCGGTAAACATTGAAGTCGAGGTTGATGTTTCCTCTGGCCTGCCCGGGATGACCATTGTCGGCCTGGCCGACCATGCCATTCGCGAAAGCCGGGATAGAATCAGGGCGGCAATAAAAAATGCCGGCTATAGCTTTCCCAACCGGCGAATTACCGTCAATCTGGCCCCGGCAGACCTGAAAAAAGAAGGTACGACCCTTGATCTACCCATTGCCACCGGCATCCTGACGACCGCCCTGGCAGCAACTGCCGATCAAGCGAATCTAACTTCCTGGTTGCAAAACTACCTGTTTATCGGCGAACTTTCCCTTGACGGCTCAATCAAGCCGGTACGGGGTTGCCTCTCTATCGCTTTGATGGCCAAAAAACATGGTTACCGAGGGATTATCCTGCCCCGCAAAAATACTGCCGAAGCGGCTGCCATTGATGATCTCGAAATAATCGGCATCGAGAATATCCAGGAAGTCATGCAACTGATAACCGGAAAACTCGTTATTCAGCCCTGCGAACATCAGCCGGTCCGACCAAAAATAAAAACCGTTGATACCATAGATTTTGCCGAAGTGCGTGGTCAACAACATGCCAAACGGGCACTGGAAATCGCAGCCACTGGTGGCCATAACCTGCTTTTTATCGGTCCCCCGGGAGCCGGAAAATCGATGCTGGCCAAACGGCTACGCACCATTCTGCCGCCATTAACCTTTGATGAAGCGATCGAAACAACCATCATTCACAGCGTTGCCGGTACCGTACCGGATGGTGATGGCATCATGTACGAACGGCCCTTCCGCCACCCCCACCACACCATCTCGGATGCAGCCCTAGTTGGCGGCGGCAACCCGCCACGGCCAGGGGAAATCTCCCTGGCCCATCACGGGGTTCTGTTTCTTGACGAGCTACCTGAATTTCGAAAAAATGTCATAGAGATGCTCCGCCAGCCGCTGGAAGATCAACACATTATTATTGCCCGAGCTAAAGGAAGTGCGTCCTTTCCCACGACTTTCATTCTGGTCGCGGCCATGAATCCCTGCCCCTGCGGCCATTATGGTGACGAACAGCACGAGTGCACCTGCACCATGACTCAAATCCAGAGATACCGGGCCAAAATTTCCGGACCGTTATTAGATCGCATTGATTTACATGTGGAGGTTCCGGCTGTATCCGCAGAGGAGCTGCTAACCCCGAAAGCTGACGAAGAACGATCCGCCGTCATCCGGGAAAGGGTCACGGCAGCCCGGCACCTGCAGGAAAAGCGTTTTGCCGACCAACCGATTTATCAGAACGGAGCCATGGGGGAAGCACATATCAGAAAATTCTGTCGCCTTGACGACCGGGGGAAAAAGCTGGTGGAGCAGGCAATCAATAAGCTGGGACTGAGCGCCCGGGCCTACAGCCGGATTCTGAAAGTAGCCCGGACCATTGCAGACCTGGCTGGCTGCAAGGACATCCAGGTCAACCATCTGGCAGAGGCTATCCAGTATCGCAGCCTTGACCGCCGCATGGCCCCTTAAGAGCTCCATCTTCTTCGTTAGGCGGCAACCTTCGTTACTGCAGCGTACTAAAAGTACGCCTCGTGCCTCAGGTTTTGCCTGCCTCGAATATGAAGCTCTTAAGGGACCATGAAACAAGAGGCAAAAATTGGGGTCAGACCACGTTTTTCACGGTCTTTTTTCACCTTCCTGATTGCAATTTATGGAAAAGAAAAAACGTGGTCTGACCCCAATTTTTGACCCAATTTTTGACCCAATTTTTGACCAATTTTTGCCAGAAGCAACCCAAGTTGAAATAAAATCATGATCTTATATCGGAATTCCAGAAAATAGGTTTTACAAAATCTCCATGCCATGTTTACTGAGGTAATACACCATGAAGAACATGAGGAAAATGAAGATGGTAAAACTGATTACATAAAGCCTAACTGTAGGACAACGCCCTGGAAAACCTTCAAAATGAATTGACAAAAAGCGGGAAATAACGTAATTCAGCCGCGAATTTTAACGCAGTAGACACACACTATCTTTTGAGGAGTATGGCCATGAGTGAAAGAACTTTATCAATTATCAAACCCGACGCCGTCGCCAAGGGCGTCATTGGCCAAATCATTGCTGAGTTTGAAGCCAATGATTTGCGAATTGCAGCAATGAAAATGGTCCGAATGAGCAAGCTGATAGCTAAAGGATTTTACGCAGTTCATTGTGAACGACCGTTTTTCGACAGCCTCACCGACTTCATGTCTTCCGGTCCGGCGGTGGTCATGGTGTTGGCCGGGGAAAATGCGATCAGCAAAAACCGGGAATTGATGGGAGCCACCAATCCAGCCGAAGCAGCAGAAGGAACGTTAAGAAAACGCTTTGCCACCGATATTGAAAAAAATTCGGTCCATGGCTCCGATGCTCCGGAAACCGCCAAAACGGAAATCGCCTATTTTTTCCCGGAACTGGAGATCGTCAACGAGAAGTAGAGATATCCGAATGAATACCAGGATCACCAACCAATCGAATAGATATGATGAAAAATAAGGGCCTGTTCATCACCGGGACCGATACCGGAGTCGGGAAAACCCTGGTATCTGCCATGCTGGCAGTGGTATTGCAACAAAGATTGACTCAGGGTTTCAGTTACTTAAAACCCATGGAAAGCGGCATCCAGAACCTTGAAGATCTCAGCCAAAATTCCGATGGAGCCAAGGTAAAAAAAGCTGCCGGTCTGTCTCATCCCCTGGAAGCCATCATCCCTTTCCGATTCCGGGAGCCGCTGGCTCCGCTGCTTGCCGCCCGGCGTCAGCAGCAGGTAATCAACCATAATATCCTGCTGAATACCGTGCGTGAGCACCTTCATCAACATGAATTTACCCTGGTGGAAGGTGCCGGTGGTTTAATGGTACCCCTATGTCCTGGCTATTTGGTGGAGAACCTCATCAGCGACCTGCAACTACCGGCACTGGTGGTCTGCCGTTCCGCCTTGGGCGGCATCAATCATACACTGTTGACACTCTCCCGGCTACGCCAAGCCAAAATCCCGGTTACCGGTATTATCATCAATCATGCCGCCGGAAATCCCGGCATGGCTGAAAAAAATTTTGCGGCACTTATCAGGGAATTTGACCAGGCATCAATTCTGGGAGAACTCCCCTACCTGCCACAGCTATCTTTTGACCGAGAAACGTTATTGACCTTGTCTGAAAAAATAGACCTTGATAGCTTATTCGGATAAGAAAGATTGCAATGGAAGTCATTCAGACAATGTAACGGAAACCTGATCTTGATTAATACCTTTCCGACTATTGGTCCACTTCTTCAGCCAAGCTCAGGAAATCAGCCATTGTATTGGGGGTTATTACTTTCAACTCAGTTTTGGGGTAAGCTTTGGTAAAAGTTTTGGGGAAACGTACCGCTACACCAGGGTTCCACTTGAATTCCCAGGCAGAAAGCCTGCCATTACGTTCTTCCAGGTAATCTATTTCCTACTGTTGGGCCGTCCGCCAGAAAAAACGGTTGACGGTAATATTGTTGTTAGCCATCAGTTTTATCCGTTCACTAACCAGATAATTTTCCCAGAGGGCCCCCACATCATTGCGTAAACCCACCGGGTTAAAGTGTTTGATGACGGCATTGCGAATGCCATTGTCGAGGAAGTAAATTTTACGGCTCTTTTTGAGTTCGTTGCGCAGATTACGACTGAATGTCCCTATTCTGAAAACAACAAAAGCTTTTTCCAGAATGGTGATGTATTTCTCCACGGTTTCATTATTCAGTCCCGACAAGCCCCCAAGTTCATTATAGGAAACCTGACTACCAATTTGAAAAGCCAGCGTCTGAACCAGTCGCTCCAGGCGATCCAGTTTCTGAATATTCCCCCAGATCAGGATGTCTTTATAAAGATAACTGTCGGCAAGCTGTAAAAGGCGCTCCTCCTGATCGCCAGGACGATCAACAATTTCGGGATATGAACCATACACCAGGCGGTTATTAATGAAAACAAAATGACTCCCACAGAGTCGCAAAGACACAGAGAAAACCAAACTTCTCTTACCCCTCTCTGCGCCTCTGTGTCTCCGTGAGAAAAGACAATCAGGTAACCAAGACTGCAAAAAAGAGTTCGTTATTTTAAATGTTGCATCAAAGTTGCTTATTTTATTTAATCGGACAACTTCCTGATGTTAGATCAAGGGTGAGATGGCATGACTCTAATTTAAAAAACAGCATTGCTTTTCTGGAAGCGGAAATCGAGAAGTTTAACTTGACATATTTTGCCTCAGACGTATAAAAAGACACTGTTCTCTGGCAGTAATTTGTCAATAAAGTTTTACGCAAAAAGATCAAAAAATCCATGCAACCACGAAGAACACGAAAAGCACGAAGAATTTCAGCTAACTAATAGCTCACAGCTAAAGGCTAAGCGCTTAATTCAGGTTTCATAGTAAATCTTTTTTTGGTTCCTGCTGTGAATCGAACCCTGCTGTCAGCACTTACAATTTTTTCAACAGGAATAGTACATGAATAAGAAAGCCAGACTGCTGCAACTGCTGGAGGAACTATCCTATGAAAATCGCCAGGTAACCCTGACTTCCGGCAAAACGAGCAGCTATTATGTGGACGGAAAACAGACAACCCTGCACAGTGAAGGAAGTTTTTTGACCGGCAGTCTGATCTTGGACCTTATCCGTTCGGCTGATATTCCCATAAAAGCAGTCGGCGGCTTGAGTATGGGTGCCGACCCCATTGCCACGGCGGTCAGTCTGCTGAGCTGGTTTTCTGGCCCGCCGGTTCACGCCTTTTATATCCGCAAGGAACCAAAAGGACATGGAAAAAACCTGTGGATAGAAGGCAATAAAAATCTTAATGAGGGTGATGCGGTTGCCATTGTTGAAGATGTGGTAACCACTGGCGGCTCGTTATTGAAAGCAATCGAACGAGCCCAGGCATACGGTTTGCAGGTCAAACAGGTTATCACTCTACTGGATCGGCTTGAAGGTGGAGCTGAAATGTTGGCAGAAAAAGGCTTTGTGTTGCAGGCACTGTTTACTATTAGCGACATCCGTTCCTGAGGTCATTGATTAATGCCTAAAAACCTGGTTATTATTGCCGACGATAATGCCGCCACCCGGGAAGTTCTGGCTAAAATCGTCGAGCAGGAAGGGCTGAAGCAACGTAACTTTGAAAATGGGAAATTGGCCCTGGAAGCATTGGAATCCAACCCTGATCATGTCATACTGGCAATCAGTGACATTAAAATGCCGGAAATGGATGGCATCCAGTTTCTCCGGCAGACAAGAAAATCTTTCCCTGACATTCCTTTCGTTATCACCTCAGGTTATGGAACCAAGGATAATATCATTACGGCATTAAAGCTGGGAGCCCTGGATTACCTGGAAAAACCTTTTCGGCTCAAGGACGTTCGGGAAATTATTCAAAAGATCAAACAAGCCATCGGTGAAACCCAGCAAGAAGCTAAATTATACCATTACCTGGAGGGCAAGAAGATTTGTTTTAAAATCAGCAATGACATTAAGCTGGTCCACTCTCTGGTCAGTGAGCTGATCCAGGAAATAAAAAAGATTGGCGGGAAATCCCTGCAGCCGGAATTAACCGGCATCCGGATGGCTCTGCATGAAGCGGTGGTCAATGCCATCGAGCACGGCAATCTGGAGCTTCCTTCCACCTTGAAGGAAAAACCTGATTACCTGGAAATCCTTGGAAAAAGAATGCTTGAATCTCCCTATGCCGATCGACAGGTACTGGTGGCAACCTCTGTAACTCCTACATCTTTTTCCTGCGAGATCACCGATGAAGGACCGGGTTTTGACTGGCGGTCTCTGCCTGATCCCCTGGATCCCGAAAACCTGTTTAAACCGCACGGACGCGGGATTATCCTGATGGCCAATTATTTTGATCGAGTCACATTCAATCAACAGGGGAACTCTATTACCATGGAGAAAACCCTAGTCCCGGAGGAAATAACCCCATGAGTAATAAAAAGTTTCTGGTTATTCTCGGCGATGGTATGGCGGATGAACCCCAGGAAAGCCTGAAGGGAAAGACACCACTGGCAGCGGCCAACACCCCAAATCTCGACAAACTGGCAAAAACGGCGGAGCAAGGAACCCTGACCACGGTTCCCCCAGGCTTCCCTGCCGGCAGCGATGTGGCAAACCTATCAGTTTTTGGTTATGACCCGGCCCGCTATTATACCGGACGTGCTCCCCTGGAAGCTGCCAGCATGGGCATTGAACTGGGGCCGGAAGACGTAGCTTTCCGCTGCAACCTGGTCAACATCCTTCATTTTGAAGGACGCGGCTACATGCACGACTTCAGCGCTGGGCATATCAGCACCGCTGAAGCCCGGAAGGTTATAGAGCAACTCAATCTCGAGTTCGGTAATGAACAACTTCATTTTTACCCCGGAGTCAGCTATCGTCACCTGATGGTCATCAAAAATTGCCCGGTAGAACTGGCCGAAATCAAATTGACCCCTCCCCATGATATCAGCGGCCAGGAAATTGTCGATCACCTACCTGCAGACCACGGCTCCCCGATCCATAACCTGATGCTGTCATCACAAATGGTTATTTATCGGCTCCCGTTCATCAGGGAAAAACTGGAAAAGGGTGAGATTACGGCCAACTCCATCTGGCTCTGGGGTCAAGGTAGAAAACCTCTTCTGGATTCTTTCGCCGAACGCTTCGGCTGTAGCGGCACGGTTATTTCAGCGGTGGATTTGCTGAAAGGTATCGGTATCTGTGCCGGGCTGACAACTGTGGATGTCCCGGGAGCAACCGGCTACCTGGATACCAATTATGAAAATAAAGTCAAATATACCCTGAAAAGCCTGGAGGAGCATGATTTTGTCTATCTGCACCTGGAAGCTCCGGACGAAGCTTCTCATGAAGGCAGCCTGGAAAAGAAAATCCAGGCCATTGAAGACCTTGACCGGCGGGTTATCGGCCCCCTGATTGATGGTTTACAAAAATTTTCTGCTTTCCGGATGGCCGTCCTGCCTGACCATCCCACCCCCATCCGGACCAAAACCCACTCATCCGGACCGGTACCTTACCTGTTATATGACAGCGAGAATGAGCTCCCGGGACCACACAAAGAATATTGTGAACTTACGGCCGCGAATGCCGGCAATTACTGGCAGAAAGGCTGGCAGTTCATGGACTATCTGATAAACAAAAAACACTGAAGGCTACCTTAAAACTGAAAGAGAGTTACTACCAGTGAAACCAAAATATATTTTTGTTACCGGTGGGGTTATTTCCTCCCTTGGCAAAGGTTTGGCAGCCGCCTCCCTGGGAGCTCTGCTTGAAGCCCGCAACCTGACCGTGGGCATCCAGAAGCTTGATCCCTACCTGAACGTTGATCCCGGAACCATGAGCCCGTTTCAGCACGGAGAGGTATTCGTTACCAATGATGGGGCTGAAACTGATCTGGATTTGGGACACTATGAACGCTTTACCAATGCCAAATTAACCAAAAAAAGCAATTATACCACCGGCAAGATTTATGACGCCGTCATTACCAAAGAACGTCGGGGAGACTACCTGGGGGGAACAGTCCAGGTCATTCCGCACATTACCGATGAAATCAAGAGATGTATCCGCCAGGGAACCGGTAATGTAGATGTGGCCTTGGTGGAAATCGGCGGCACGGTCGGTGACATTGAAAGTCAACCTTTTCTGGAAGCAATCCGTCAGTTCCGCTATGATATCGGCCCGGAGAATGTCCTGTATATGCACCTCACCCTGGTACCCTACATCAAGGCTGCCGAGGAACTGAAAACCAAACCAACTCAACACAGTGTCAAAGAATTGCGGAGTATCGGAATTCAACCGGACATCATCCTCTGTCGCTCCGAGCGACTGTTAAACCGGGAACTCAAGGCAAAGATATCCCTCTTTTGCAACCTTCCTCCAGAAGCAGTCTTTACAGCTCTTGATGTCGAAAGCATCTATGAAGTTCCGCTTTCATTCCATCATGAGGGACTGGATGATAAAGTGGTCTCTCTACTCAACATCTGGACAGGAGCACCCCGGCTGGGAAATTGGGAAAAAATGGTTCACAAAATCAAAGAACCCCAACACGAGGTCAAGATTGGGATTGCCGGCAAATATACTGCCCTGAAGGAATCCTATAAGAGTCTCAATGAAGCCCTGGTTCATGGTGGCATTGCCAATAACACCAGAGTAAACCTGGACTATATCGATTCAGAACAACTTGAGGATTTAAGCACTGAAAAGCTGGAAGCCAGGTTTGCGGGAATTTCGGGAATTCTGGTCCCCGGAGGTTTTGGCAATCGGGGCATCGAAGGAAAAATAAACGCCATTAACTATGCCAGAATTCACAAAATACCCATGTTTGGAATCTGTCTGGGGATGCAGTTGATGGCCGTTGAGTTTGCCCGTAATTGTGCCAAACTTAATGATGCCAACAGTTCCGAGTTTAATCCGGAAACCACTTATCCGATCATCTACCTGATGAAAGAATGGACCAGCAAAGATGGCAGTCAGACGGTTACCCAAAACAAGGACACGCCCAAGGGAGGAACTATGCGGCTGGGAGCGCATCCCTGCCAGCTGGCCCCCGGTTCTCACGCCCGACAGGCCTACGACACCGATAACATTTCCGAACGGCACCGGCACCGATATGAATTTAATAACGAATACCGCGACATTCTTGAAGCCAGCGGCCTGCAGATTACTGGCACCCATGCCGACCGCAAACTGGTTGAAATCATTGAGATCAAAGAGCATCCATGGTATCTTGGCTGCCAGTTTCACCCGGAATTCACCTCCAAACCAATGAAACCACACCCTCTTTTTGTGGCATTTATCAAAGCATCACTGGAGCAGAAGCAATCATAAGATCATGAATCCTGTCACCATCAATTCTTCGATAGCCATCGGTACAGGGAAACCCCTGGCGCTGATTGCCGGGCCATGCGTCATTGAGAGTGGAGAACTGGCACTTGGTACCGCAGAAACCGTAGCCGAAATATGCCAATCACTGGATATCCCCTACATCTTCAAAGCTTCGTACGATAAAGCCAATCGCAGTAATGTCCAATCATTTCGCGGCCCCGGGATTGATAAGGGGCTTGAAATCCTGGCAAAAGTCAGGGATAAACTGGAAATCCCGGTCATTACTGATGTCCATGATCAACACGAAGTAGAAGCGGTGGCTGAGGTTGTTGATATCATCCAGATTCCGGCCTTTCTCTGCCGGCAGACCGATCTGCTGCTGGCCGCCGGCAAAACCGGTAAACCGGTTAATGTCAAAAAAGGACAATTTATGGCTCCCGAGGATATGGGGGGTATCACCGGTAAAATCAGCAGTACCGGCAATGATAAAATTCTTTTGACTGAACGGGGAACCACCTTTGGCTACCATAACCTGGTCGTTGATTTCCGGGCGATTCCCATCATGCAGGAAACCGGCTGCCCGGTTATTTTTGATGCCACCCATTCGGTCCAGCTGCCTGCTGCCCAAGGGATTTGCTCAGGTGGTGACCGGCGGATGATCCCCACCCTGGCAGCGGCGGCAGTAGCTACCGGAGTTGATGCCCTGTTCATGGAAGTTCACCCGAATCCTGCTCAGGCATTATGTGACGGGGCCAATTCATTATCACTACAGCAATTAAAGCCCCTTCTAAGACACCTGCGTCAAATATGGGACGCCTGCCAGCTGTAAGCCAAGTATATCTAAAACCTTCAGCAATCAACTTTGAAATTTTAACTACATGTACAGTAAATATTCGATTAACTATAAAAGCAACCAGCCGAATATTTACCATTTACAGGAAAAAACTTGTGATCAAAGACAGCCGACGTATAGTAAATGAAGGGCGCCAGGCACTAGCCATTGAGGCACTGGCCATCAGCCGACTGGAAGAACGCATTGGCCCGGCCTTTGTTGAAGCCGTGCAGTTGATGGCCGACTGCCAGGGGAAAGTAATCATCACCGGCATCGGCAAATCCGGCATTATTTGCCGAAAAATCGCGGCTACCCTTTCCAGTACCGGCACCCCGGCAATTTTTCTCCATCCCACAGAAGGATTACATGGAGACCTAGGAATCCTGTCCAGAAATGATGTGGTTATGGCGGTTTCCTACAGCGGCAATACCGAAGAACTGGTAAAAATAGTCCCTGCCGTTAAAAGATTCGGCTTGCCACTCATCAGCCTGACCGGAAACAGGAAATCAGAGCTGGCCAAATTAAGTGATGTTGTCCTTGATATTCATGTCGATCGGGAAGCATGTCCCCTGGGTCTGGCACCCACAGCCAGCACCACCGCAACCCTGGCCATGGGGGATGCCCTGGCTACAGTCCTTTTGACCGCCAAAGGTTTCAGTGAAGAAGATTTTGCCCGCCGCCATCCCGGCGGCACCCTTGGAAAACGCTTATTGTTAAGGATCCAGGAGATCATGCACACCGGTGATGAAATTCCCCTGGTTTCGATAAAAACTACTATGAAAGAAACATTGCTGGAAATCACCGGCAAAGGATTTGGCATGACCGGAGTTACCGACACAGATGGTATTCTGGTGGGAGTCATCACTGACGGAGACCTGCGGCGATCACTGGAACAATACGACAACCTGTTAACCTTTACCGCCGATAAAATAATGACCCGTAACCCCAAAAAGATCAGCACTAAAGCCCTGGCCAGCCAGGGATTACAAATCATGGAACAATATGCAATCACTTCCCTTTTTGTGGTTGAAAACGATGGAAAACAAAAGCCTGTCGGCCTGCTCCACCTTCACGACTTATTACGCGCGGGAGTTGTTTAGGAAGCTGTCCGAAAATGCCATTTTCCCCCAACTCTTCATTATACTCAAAAAATTATCTTATCACAGAGAGGAGTATGAATGATCTTGTTCTCTGTGGACTTTGTGAGCTCTGTGGTAAATATGAAATTGGATAAAACCTATTTGGGCATTAGGATTTAAAATCAATTTCTTCCCGCATACTGCGGGCACACATCTGGAAAAGTAAGTAATTGTTCCAGGTGATATCCCGGCATGGCTCTTGCTCATTCGCGGCGGTCAATGCCGCCTGCCTGTCGGCAGACACGGCTATGAGCCAAGCCCGGATATCTTTAGGCATTTGCTCCATAAGCTTGAGATATCGATAAACAAAAAACCTATCATTTCAATATGTTGTAATTACTTACTTAGAAGAAAGTATTTAAAATGGATAAATTCAAGCTTCAGGATGAGCAGCGGCAACGTCTGCTTCCTTTAAAAGGATTGATCATGGATGTTGATGGAGTGCTGACTGACGGCAGGATTATCATCAATGACCGGGGCGAAGAAAGTAAGAATTTTCATGTGCGTGATGGCCATGGAATAAAGTTACTGCAACGCTCGGGCTTTCAACTGGCCCTGCTTACCGGACGGCAGTCCCTGGTGGTCGAACATCGGGCCAAAGAGCTGGGAATTGATACGATTTTTCAGAAAGTCCATGATAAAATCGCCGCCTACCAACAGATAAAATTAAAATTTGCCTTAGACGATGAGCAGATTTGTTATGTGGGCGATGACTTGGTGGACATCCCCGTCCTGAAAAAAGTAGGATTTGCCGTAACCGTGGCTGACGGCATCCCCGAACTGGATCAATGCATTCACTGGCGTTCACGTTATCCCGGCGGTGGTGGCGCCATTCGTGAACTTTGCGAGCTTATCCTCTGGACCCAGCAATCCTGGAACCAGCTCACCCAACGTTATTTCAGCTGATAGCATGAAAAAATTATTATTCGCGGTCGGGATGATAATCCTGGCTGGAATCATTTGTATAGCCGTCTATTACCGGATGGCACCCCAAACTGTAAAAAAAACCATATTACCAGCCATTGCCCGCCAGCTGGAATTTGAGTTAAACGATGCCCATTATACCCATTCAAAAAGTGGCAGGAAACGCTGGGAACTTACAGCTGCCAAAGCCCAGCGAAACAAAGGGAGTGACAACATAATACTAACGGATATTCATGTCATTCTTTTCGCTACCGATGGCTCGCAAACAATTATCACATCCGATCAGGGCACATACAACACCAACAATAATAATGTATCCCTAACCGGTCATATTCACATTAAGAACGCCACCGACACCATAACCACTGAAGAGCTTACCTACCTGGATCAGAGGGAAGAAATTATCATCAATAAACCCGTTACCATCATCCGGACCGGCTTCAGTATCAAGGCGCAACGTGCTTCCATGGAAGTACCCAAAAACCGTTTCCACTTCTCCGGAGGGGTTAAAGCACATATTAAGGGTTCGCCCAAAAATAAATGAGGAGATAGAAAGTGCACCTCAGAATACTAAGTTGTGTTCATCTGGAAACGTTCATTTCCTGATAAACGCTTTCAGCGATCAGCTTTCAGCTTTCAGTAAAATATTTAAAAAAAACAACTGGTTAAGCTGACAGCTAACAGCCCATTCGGAAACATCAGTTTCCGGATGGAAACCAAGTTATTTTTGCGTGAGCCCTAAATTACAGGGAGAGAAAAAATGACCTGCCGTTTACGATTCATCTGTTTGAACAGTTTTTTAATCATTTTACTGATGGCTGTACCAGGATTTTCTGCTGAACCACTTTTCAAGTCCTCAAAAGCACCCATTGACATTTCCTCAGATCATCTGGACATAGACCAGCAGAAAGGACAGGCTATCTTCAAAGGCAAGGTCATAGCCCGGCAGGATAAGATGACTTTGCAGGCAGATACCATGACCATCCTCTTTGTCGAAAAGGGAAACGATGTTAAAGAAATCATTGCCAATGGTTCAGTAACCATCGATCTGGATAAAAAAAGAGCAACCTGTGAAACAGCTCATTTTTATACCACTGATAACAAAGTCATACTGACCGGCAAACCGCTGCTGAAAGAGGGAAAAAATGTTATAGAAGGGGAAAAAATCATTTTTTTCCTTAATGAAGAGCGTAGTATTGTCGAAGGGAAGAAGGACTCCCGGGTAAAAACAACCATTTTCCCCAGCCAGAAAGGCCTGTTCAATAATAAATAACTCAACTTTCTGAGTTGCATTGCCAGGAACATTACAGGATGTTCGGGCTTGGCTCATAGCCGTGTCTGCCGACAGGCAGGACTGTTTTTAGAACAACTCAGAAAGTTGAGAAATAAGGTGAAGGAATAACACTGGAGAGGAATGTTAAATGGATAAGAATCGACTGGTGGCAAAAGATCTGGTAAAAAAATATGGTCAGCGTACCGTTGTCAACCAGGTTTCCATTGCCATCCAGTCCGGTGAAATAGTCGGGTTGCTGGGACCAAATGGAGCCGGGAAAACCACCACCTTTTACATGATTGTCGGCCTCATTAAGCCTGATGTCGGGATCTTGCTTTACAACGATCATGATATCACCCACCTGCCCATGCCCCAGAGGGCCCGGCAGGGCATCAGCTACCTGCCCCAGGAAGCTTCCGTTTTCCGTAAGCTTACGGTTGCAGACAATCTGAAAGCCATCCTGCAAACCCTTCCCCTTTCCCCCTCAGAACAGGAGAGCCGACTGGATAAGTTACTGACCCAATTTGGGTTGAATCATATTCGTAACAATAAAGCCATGACCGTTTCCGGTGGAGAAAGACGGCGGGTGGAAATAGCTCGGGCTCTGGTTCTTTCACCAACGTTCATCCTCCTGGACGAACCTTTTGCCGGCATCGATCCCATTGCTGTCAATGATCTGCAAACCATTATCGCCAGCCTGCGGCAGCAAAAGATCGGGGTGCTGATCTCAGACCATAACGTTCGGGAAACCCTGGGGATTTGCGACCGGGCATATATATTGGACCAGGGAGAAATTATTGAAGAAGGCCCTCCGGATAAAATCGTCGCCAGTTCCAAGGCTCGCAAGATATATCTGGGTGATGATTTCAAAATGTAATGGCTATATTGGCTTTTCCGACTTTTCGCGAAAGCATCAATTATCAAGCCTTCATTCTTTTCACTTGTCTTTTTTTTATTCATCAATTATAATTTCAGGTATTATTTTTGCATAGATCAACCTTTTTATTCAGGTTACCGATTTCATATGGCCATTAATCTCAGTCAAAATCTCCGTTTAACCCAATCCCAACAGCTGGTACTGACCCCACAGTTACAGCAGGCTATCAAGCTATTACAACTCAACCAGCTTGAGCTGGTGGCAATGGTCAGCCAGGAGATGGAGATCAATCCGGTTCTCGAAGAAACAATAGAGACATCTTCCGAAGTCGAAGAAGAAACCGAAAACAACCCTGAAAAAATATCCCCGCAAAAATCTGAAGCATCCTTAACTGACGCCCATGAACAACAACAGGAAAGCCGTGAAGCATTGCGGGAAATGGACTGGAGCCAGTACTGCGACAATCGGGGGGTCTCCGGAAGCAGCCGTTCGGGCTATAGTAATAATGATGATATGCCAGCGTGGGACTACAATCTTTCCAAAAGCGCCACGCTTGCCGATCATTTGCTCTGGCAGCTACAGATGACACCATCGCTGAGCAAGCTTGATAAACACATTGGCGAAATTATTATTTATAACATCAATGATGATGGTTACCTGGATACGGCAGTTGAAGATATTGCCATGCAAAATGCGCTACCGGTTCCTGAAGTTGAAAGCATTCTCAGCAAAATTCAACAATTTGATCCAGCTGGCATTGCCTCAAGAAATCTTCAGGAATGCATCTTAATCCAGATGGATTATATGGACATTAATAATGAATTAAATACCGCAATCATTAACAAACATCTCAACCTGCTGCAGAACAAGAATTACAAGAAAATTGCCCGCCTGCTGAAAGTTGACGAAGAACTGGTTTTGGAAGCAATGAGAAATATTTTGACCATTGACCCCAAGCCAGGCAGGCAGTATGGTGAGAATATGGCCCAGGCAATCACCCCTGATGTCTACGTTTTCAAACATGAGGGCGACTGGATCATTGTTCTCAATGAAGAAAGAACGCCGCGATTGTCCGTCAGTCGTTATTACCGTGATCTGGCTGATCAGCAAAAGGGCTTTAATTCCATGACCAGAAATTATCTGACTGAAAAAATACGTGCCGCCCAATGGTTGATAAAAAGCATAGAACAACGGCAAAAAACAATAAAAAAAGTCATGAAAAGTATCCTTCAATTTCAGCATGATTTTTTCAATCAAGGGGTTCACTATTTACACCCCTTAATTCTCAGGGATGTTGCCGATGACATCGGCATGCATGAGTCAACTGTCAGCCGGGTAACACAGAACAAATATGCTCAGACTCCTCATGGGATTTTTGAACTGAAATACTTTTTCAACAGCAGTATCAGTCGGGGTGACAACAACATCGCCTCTGAGAGTGTAAAACAGAAAATAATTGAAATTATTGCCAATGAATCACCAGGCAAACCGGTTAGTGACAAAACGATAGTAAAAATTCTCCAGGAAGAACATGATATCACCATTGCCCGGCGCACCATTGCCAAATATCGGGATATGCTGGGGATCCTCTCATCCAGCCGGCGGAAAAAGCTGATGTAATGTTTATCTGACCGGGACGAGTGGAGCCAAAAAAGACGGAGGCACCATCCTGAAAGGTGAAAGCAAACGGTAATTTCGTTGACACAGAAACGCTGATCTGTTAGTGTTCTCTGCGATTTTTTGCCGGATAATCCGGCCCATTCAGTAGCAGACATTCCTAAAAACAGGGGGAAAGATATGAATATTAACGTCGTATTCAGGCATATGGAAACAACGGAAGCATTAAAACAGTATGCAATTGAGAAAGTTTCAAAGATAAAGAAATACATTGATGCCCCGATTGAAATCCATGTGGTTCTCTCGGTGGAAAAGTTCCGCCATATAGCTGAAGTCACGTTTACCATTAATGGTTTTGTCGTCAAAGGCCAAGAGGAAACGGAAGACATGTATGCCGCCATTGACATGGTTATGGACAAAATAGAACGGCAGGTACGCAAGTACAAAGACCGTTTGAAAAACAAACGCGGAGCTGGTAGCGCTGGAGAAAGAATGCAGGTCAAAATGAATGTTGTGGCTGTGGACCACGACTTGGCAGAGACTACCCCCCAGGTCATAAAAAGTACCAACTTTTCCATAAAACCCATGGATGTTGATGAAGCGATTATGCAGATGAATTTAATTGATAATGATTTCCTGGTCTTCCACAATGACACCAACAATGAAGTTAATGTCATTTATCGGCGGAAAGACGGAAACTACGGTCTGATCGAACCAACCGCTTGATTAGCCCGGTTATCTGTTAAGCAATCAGCTGTTAGCGATCAGCGGTTAGCTTTAAAAAATCAAGGCATTACGTTCATGAGCAATAAGACCTAAGGGATGACAGTTTGAAATAGTAAACATCCTGTAATCATAGAACTAATAGCTAACGGCTAAAAGCTAACCGCTCAATTCAGGTATCAATTAAAAGCCCACTTGCTGCCACCCTTTTTGCCCTTTTGCTAAAGTGACTGACAGACAATAAGCTTTACTTATTGGATAAATTGCATGAAAATCGCCGACTACCTTAGTAAATTTCTGATCATCAGTGATCTTGGTTGTTCAGATAAAAACATGGTCCTGAAAAAGTTTGCTGACTGTGTCAGTCAGCAATTTCCCAAAATTCCGGCCGATGAAGTTTTTACCATCTTAAAAGAAAGGGAAGATCTTGGCAGTACCGGTATCGGCGGCAACATCGCTATTCCTCATGGAAAGACAAAAAAAATTGATACCCTGATTGCCGCGTTTGCCCGCAGTCATGAAGGCATTCCTTTTGACGCCATAGATGACAAACCGGTAAAATTCTTTTTTTTACTGCTTGCCCCGGAAGATTCTGCGGGCCTGCATCTTAAAGCCCTGGCAAAAATATCCCGAATGCTTAAAGACCCCGAATTCCAAGAACGGTTGGCTGAGGCCAAAGATGCAGCCGAACTTTTCCAGGTAATTCAAAATAAAGATGACCAAGTGTAATTTCCCACAGTACTGTCCGGAAAGCTTTTTGCTTCGTGTTCAATGTCGGCAACCGGTGCTGTTTCAAGCGCGACATCGTGAGATAATGTTGCTTTTCCCGGCGATTGGAACGTGAAAGTTGCCATGTTTGAGCCCTACGGGGCGAGTTTGGCAACTTTAGCGCAATGAGCCGCTGGAAAAGCAGGCAAACGAGCGCCAAAAAGCGCTGAAATCAGCTCCGGTTGACAGTATGCAACTTTCTAACCGGACACTGCTGAATTTCCCAGGGATAATCCAGTAGCCGGCAACTAAAGGCTGTCTTGAAAAAATCGAGCAAAAAGCCCATTTTTCAAGCTAGTCCAAAGATTGAAGAATGAAAAATATAACTATCAGCCAATTACTGGACAATGAAGAAAGCTATGATCTGCAACTTGTTCCGCTTAACCCGGAAGCCGAATACAACCGGATTATTTCCCACTACCGGATACAGAAACATGGGCTGGCGTTCGCGGGATTCACCAAATATCTGGATCAAGAACGTATCCAACTGATCGGCAGGGCGGAAACCGATTACCTGCACTCCCTGGACAATAATAGTTGTGCGGAAATTGCGACAAAACTTTGCAAACATGATGTGGCCTGTTTCATCATCACGACAGGCCTTGCACCCCATCCCATACTGCTGACGCAAAGCAATATTCATCACATCCCCATCCTTCAGACCCAACATAAAACTTCCAGATTTATCATCAGGATCAACCGTTTTCTGGAGGACTATCTATCCCCAACTACAACCATTCACGGCGTATTACTTGATGTCCACGGAGTTGGTATTCTGCTCATTGGAAAAAGCGGCATCGGAAAAAGTGAATGTGCCCTGGACTTGATTCAGCGCGGCCATCGACTGGTGGCAGATGATGTCATTCATGTCCACCATATCCCATCCATGACCCTGGTGGGCTCAGCCCACTTACCGGCAAATTATCATATGGAAATCAGGGGACTGGGGTTAATTAATATTGAAGATATTTTCGGGGTTACCGCCATTCGAGAACAAAAACGCATTGACCTTGTGATCAAGCTGATACCCTGGGATCAATATGATAATGGTGACCGACTTAACCTGGAGCAGAAAACCCATACTCTGCTGGGAGTTTATTTACCCCTGCAGATTTTGCCGGTTAGTCCCGGACGCAACCTGGTCACCATTATTGAAATTGCCGCCCGCAACCACATGCTGACCAAAATGGGCAAAGTGCCGGGCAAGGATCTTCTGGAACAGCTCAACAGAAAACTGGAACGACAGTCGTCATGAATCAGCAAGCTCAGATCTCCTCAGTCATCATTCTGACCGGACTCTCAGGAGCCGGAAAAAGCTGTGCTTTGAATGTCCTGGAAGATTTGGGATACTTTTGCATTGATAACCTGCCTATGACTTTTTTGCCAAAGTTCATTGAGCTGTCAGGCACATTTTCGCCAACTAGAAGGGGAATTGCCCTGGTTATGGATATCCGGGAAAGGGAATTCCCCAAACTATTTCCAGAAGTTTTTTCTGCTCTGCAGCAGAAGAATAAACGGTTGAAACTTATCTTTCTCGAAGCCCAGGATAAAACGCTCATTAAACGATTCAGCGAAACCAGGAGAAAACATCCACTGGCAATAACCACATCCATTGTTCAGGGAATTTCCGAAGAACGGGAATTATTGTATCCGATCCGGGCTCTGGCCACCCATATTGTTGACAGCAGCAATCTGACTGTACACCAGCTTAAACAACAGATCATCAAACTTGTTGCCCCTGAATCAGGTCCTGAAAAATTATTTATTTCCCTCATCTCTTTTGGTTTCCGCAACGGAATTCCACCGGAAGCCGACATTGTCATGGATGTCCGATTCCTACCCAATCCTTACTTCACCCCTGAGATGAGGGATAAAAACGGTCTTGACCGGGAGGTACAGGAATTCGTCCTGAGCCAGGAACCCAGCCAAACATTTCTTAATCACTTCAGCAACCTGTTACATTTTTTAATCCCCCAATACCAGGCAGAAGGAAAGACCTATCTGACCATTGCCATCGGCTGCACCGGCGGACAACACCGGTCGGTCAGCATATGCTGTATGCTGAAGCAAAAGCTTGAATCCAGTGGATACCAATTACAACTGGTCCACCGGGATATCCCCCTGGGAAAAGGAGCATCTGGAAAATGATCGGCATAATTATTGTCACCCACCACTCCCTGGCAAAAAACCTGAAGGAAACAGCCGAGCAGATAGTTGGGCCATTACCTGAAATGGAGAGTTTCAGCATTTCACAACAGGATGATGTGGAAGAGGTAAAAAAAAACCTGGCAGCAGCCATCAATAAAATGAAGAAAAAAGGCCTTGAAGTCATGATTCTTACCGACATGTTTGGCGGCACACCTTCCAATATCAGCCTTTCATTTTTTGAACCGGAGAAAGTAGAAATAATTTCAGGGGTTAATCTACCAATGATCTTAAAGCTGGCAACAGAACGACAAAAACAAAGTTTAACTGAACTGACAGCTTATATTACTGAATATGGGCGTAAAAATATTTTTTCAGCCATTGAGTTTTTGGGAAAATGACAACTCTGCTTGTACGTGTCGATGATCGCCTGATTCATGGCCAGATTGTGGAAACCTGGATACCATATCTCAGCATCAACCAGATTATCGTAGCTGATGATGAAGTTTTCCATAACCCATTTAAAAAAAAGATTATGAGGATGTCTGCCCCTCCCATGGCAAAGGTTCTGATTAAAACCGTGGCAGATGCCGTCAATTATTTGAAAAATGATTTCCTGTGCCACAAGTCGGCATTTCGCACCATGATGCTGGTTTCTTCGATTGATGCCGCTGATCAGGCAGTGAAACTGGGGCTGCCTTTCAACCGCCTGAACCTGGGAAATGTTCATTATCAAAGCGGAAAAACTCAAATTTCAGCTTCAATTTCTCTTAATCGTCAAGAAGTTTCTTTACTGGATGATATCAGTCAGCGGGGTATTTCTATTTTTGTTCAGCCAGTACCACGAATTCCCCCTCAGGATATTTTCCCTTTAATCAACAAAAAATTTATACTACCATAATCAACCATTTGGCCACAGGAACCGGTAATAATCACCATGAATATTTTTTTATCTCTTACCGCTGCCTTAAAAATTGCCGGAGTCGGAACATTGCTGAGCCTGGACCGCACTGCCTGGGGACAATTAATGATCTCCCGGCCGATAGTGCTTGCCCCGATTATTGGGTTATTATGCGGCAATGCAACCGTCGGTTTACTTGTCGGGGTGCTGATTGAACTTCTCTGGATCAGCGAGCTGCCGGTGGGCGCTGCCATCCCCAACGATGACACCCTGTTCGCCACGGTAGCCAGCGGAGTTATCACAACTATTGTCACTTCCCTGGATGTTAGTGATCCAGTCAGTATTGGTTCATTGACTTTTCTGGTTTTTGCAACCATGATTCCCCTGGCCTCCCAGGGAAAGAAAATCGATATCACAGTACGAGAATATAACGAGAGAATTTTAACGGAGATGGGGACCCGCCTACTCGTCGGCAATCCTAGTCAGGCAGTTTCACTGCATTTAAAAGGATTGATACATTTCCTGGTTTGCAACTTTGTGGCCATATTGGTCAGTAGCACCATATTATTGCTGGCAATACCATATCTTCATTCATTAATTCCTGAAAACATCCAAAGAATAATGAATGGCTTGCTGATAATTTTCCCTCTGGTTGGCATTGCCGCCCTGTTATCGGGAATCTATAAAAAAAATATTCTGACACTCTTTATGCTGCTGGCTTTGGGCTTCAGTTTTTTACTTCAACCATGACCCTTGGAAGAGTGGGAAAAAACCCAAGAGAACGCATTAATTATTTAGTGTTCATCCGGAAAAACCAGTTTCCGGATGGAAACTATTCAGGTTAGCCATGAGTTTTAAGATACCCCTCGAGCAGCGAATTTTTTTGCGCAGCCTTTGCTGGCAGGCATCCTGGAATTTCAGCCGGATGCAAAACATGGGACTGGCCTACGCCATCTATCCTCTGTTGGAACAACTGTATGGAAATGATCGGGAAAAGCTCACAAAAAAAGTAAAAAGTTACCTGGATTTTTTCAATACCAATCCCATCATGGCGGCAGCAGTACTTGGAATACATATTAACCTGGAAAAAAGTGGCCAGGGTGAATACGGACTGCTACTGGGAAAAAACCTGAACTCTCTCTACGGCGCGATTGGGGATGCTTTTTTCTGGAATGGAATCAAACCGGCAATGGCATCTTTAGCTGTCTTAATCTATTTTATCGGCGGCGGGTTATGGGCACCCTTCAGCCTGTTAATCGGCTACAATGTCATTCACCTGAGCATCCGCTACCTGATTTATATCCAAGGGGTCAGGCATGGTCTGAATGTGGTTAACACCATCCACCATTGGCAACTACCGAAAGTAAAGGTGATAATAAACTATTTGACCGCCGGATTATTAGCTCTTTGCATTCCGTTTCTCATAAGGACGATGATTCCTGTCCCCACTTGTTTTAAACCTCTTTCGTTACTCAGCATCGGTATTATTTGCCTCTTTGCCTGGAGGATAAAACGGGGAATGTCTATATTCCAGGCATTGCAGGGTGCAAGTCTGATAATATTTATAGCGATGATGGCAAACCATTGGTTTCAGTTTTGTTAACGGCTCAGGAACACATCACTATCTGAATTGAGGCTGTCTTGAGCGATTAGCTGTCAGCCATTAGCATCTAGCTTTGCAAAAGCAAGGTATTACGTTAAGAAGAAACAATACTCAACGGATGAAAGGTTGCAATAGCAGAATGTTCTGTAATCATTAAAAGAGCTGTTAACCGCTTATTTCAGGCACTAATTTTTATTACCTCATTTCTATGAAATGACATTATGTTAAAAAAAGAATTTATCATCATCAATAAACTGGGATTACATGCCCGGGCGGCGTCTCTCCTGGTTAAAACTACCAACTCCTTTGAGGCTGACGTCCACATCGGTAAAGATGAACTTCGGGTTAACGGCAAAAGCATTATGGGAGTGCTGCTGCTGGCGGCATCCCAGGGAAGCACCATTCAGGTGGAGACAAACGGCCCGGACGAAGAGCAGGCATTGGCAGCACTGGGTAAGCTGATAGCTGATGGGTTTGGTGAGCTGGAAGGATAATGCCAAGTTAAGCCATTAGCATTTAGCTTCGAAAAATCAGGTCCTTACGTCAAACAGTAGCAAGATATAACGGGAAAAAATTTATAATACTAATTACCCTGTGATCATTAAACTAACTGCCAAAAGCTAAAGCTGATCGCTCACTTTAGATAAAAAATCAGCGTTGTCCGGTCTGCTTTTTGCGTAGTGGGTGATATTGTTAACCAGTGCTGTTTCAAGCGCGACATCGTGAGGATAGCTCGTTACTTTTCCCAGCGAATAGAGCGTAAAAATTGATATGTTTGAGCCCAAAAGGGCGAGTTTGTCAATTTTAGCGCCATGAGCTGTTGGAAAAGCAGACTATCGAGCGCCAAAAAGCGCTGAAATCAGCTCCAGTTGACAATATGCAAGTTCCTAACCGGACACTACTGCTAAAAAATACATTTAAGGAAAGTGTAAACCATGAATAAAACTGGTAACAATCAATGTATTTTACAGGGCATAGGCGTTTCTCCCGGAGTTGTCATCGGCAGGGCTTTTTTGCTGGACCGGGCCAAGCTCAAGCCAGTCATGGAAAAGATTCCCAGCGAGCAGGTTCAGGCGGAGATAGAACACTATTTACATGCCATTGCCGCCGCCCGCCAGGAATTGCTTGATGGACACGAAAAGTTAGTTGAAACCGCAGCCGAAAACAACGGCAAGCAAAAACATCTTTACCTGTTTGACGTTCATCTGATGATGATGGACGATAAAATGCTCACTGATGATACAGTTAAGCTGATTCAGGAAAAAAAGATTAGCGCGGAATGGGCCCTCAGTCTGAATGTGGAAAAAATCAAAAAGATTTTCAATCGCATGGATGATCCGTACATGAGGGAACGACAAGCCGATATAACCCATGTAGCGGAGCGGATTCTGCGCCAATTGATGAAAAGTGACTATGACAGCATCGACAAAATAAGCAAAAATGTCATTCTCATCGCCCATGATCTTTCACCTGCCGATACCATGCAGTTGAATTTAAACAAGGTAAAAGCTTTTGTTACTGACCTGGGTGGTCGTACTTCCCATACGGCCATCATTGCCCGCTCAATGGAAATACCTGCCGTGGTTGGGCTGGAGCGGGCCACAGAAATGATTAACGGTGGCAATCAACTGATCGTTGATGCCATTGATGGCCGGATCATCGTTTCCCCTACCGCCGAACAAATCCGTACCTATAGGGAAAAAGCAGAAAAACATCGTTTTTTTCAGCAGCAACTGATCCAGAACCGGCACTTATCCCCACTGACCAAAGATGGCTATACCATTGAACTGGCAGCCAATATTGAAAACCCTGAAGAAGCAGAATCGGCAGTTTCTCATGGGGCGGGAGCTGTCGGGTTATATCGCACAGAGTTCATTTATCTCAACCGGAGTGATCTTCCTTCCGAAGAAGAACATTATCTGACCTATAAAAGAGCTCTTCAGAATGCTTCAGGACAGGAAATTACCATCAGAACCCTTGATCTCGGCTATGATAAGCTTTCCAGTCATAATTTTCATGAAGACACCATTAATCCGGCCATGGGTTTACGAGGCATTCGCCTGTGTTTCGAGCAAAAGGCAATTTTTTGCCAGCAACTGCGGGGTATACTCAGAGCCAGTCATCATGGCAAGGTTAAGATTCTCTTCCCGATGATCTCCGGAGTTCGTGATATAAGACAGGCCATCGGTATTCTGGCTGAGGTTAAAGAGGAGCTGCGCCACCAGGGTATCCCTTTTGATGAAAACATTCCCGTCGGGATCATGATTGAAGTACCTTCCGCCGCAGTCATCGCTGATCTGCTGGCACCTGAGGTGGACTACTTCAGTGTTGGCACCAATGATCTGATTCAATATACCCTGGCCGTTGACCGAGTTAACGAGCATGTTTCATGTTTTTATGAACCCCTGCACCCTTCCATTCTCAGATTGCTGCAGAACACCATCGAAGCCGCCCATGGCAATGGTATTCCGGTCAGCGTCTGCGGTGAAATGGCTGGCGAACCATTATACACACTGGTATTGATGGGACTCGGGCTGGATCAGTTGAGCATGAACCCTCTTTCTATTCCCTATATCAAGAAAATCATTCGAAACAGTACGTATAAAGAAGCCCGTGAAATTGTCACCAAGTGTTTGACCTTCAAAGTCGCCACTGAAGTGGAGGAGTATGTGGCTGAACAAATGCGTCAGCGATTTCCAGATGATCTGCTGATGAATCTGCAAAACAATTAAAAATATTGCAAATCTAAACAGATAGATAAAGGAGAAGTTTTATGAGTATGCACGACTACCTCTTCACCTCTGAATCAGTCACGGAAGGACATCCTGATAAGATTGCCGACCAGATTTCTGATGCCATCCTTGATAATATCATCGAACAAGACACGCATGGTCGGGTCGCCTGTGAAACTATGGTGACCACCGGCATGGCAGTCATTGCCGGCGAAATCACCACCAGTTGTTATGTTGACATCCCGGCTGTAGTCCGACAGACTATCAAGGAAATTGGCTATCATGATTCAGCCATGGGCTTTGACTGGGAAACCTGTGCCGTGCTGACCAGCATTGACAAACAATCTCCTGATATTTCCGTTGGCGTCACCGCCGGCGAAGGTCTTTACAAGGACCAGGGTGCTGGAGACCAGGGTTTGATGTTCGGCTATGCCTGCAATGATACCCAGGAATTAATGCCCATGCCGATTGTCTATGCCCATCGGTTGACCAGGGAGCTGGCCAGGCAGCGCAAGAATGAACATTTGCCTTTTCTCCGCCCCGATGGAAAATCCCAGGTAACTATTGAATATGTGGACCACAAACCAACACGTGTTGACACGGTGGTGGTTTCCAGCCAGCATACCCCGGATATTGCTTACAATGACCTCAAGGAAAGCATCATTGAGCAGGTTATTAAACCGGTCATGCCAGCTGAAATGATTGACCAGAAAACCAAATTTTTCATCAATCCTACCGGACGCTTTGTTGTCGGCGGCCCCATGGGAGACTGTGGTCTGACCGGAAGAAAGATTATCGTCGACACCTATGGGGGACAGGGAAGTCATGGGGGAGGCTGTTTTTCCGGCAAGGATCCCTCCAAAGTCGATCGCAGCGCCTCCTATATGGCCCGCTATATTGCCAAAAATATTGTCGCTGCCGGGCTGGCTGAACGATGCGAAGTCCAGCTGGCCTATGCCATTGGAGTCGCCCAGCCGGTCAGTGTGATGATCAACTGTTTCGGCACCGGGAAAATTCCTTCGGAAAAAATATCTGTACTGGTGAGAAAATACTTTGATCTGCGACCAGCAGCCATTATTGAAAAACTTGATCTTTTACACCCCATCTATCTACAAACTGCAGCTTATGGTCATTTTGGCCGGACAGAACCAGGATTCACCTGGGAAAAAACCGACATGGCTAACATCCTGAGGGAGGGAGCCGGGATATAACAAAGCTTTCAGCTCTCAGCTTAACCAGCCGATATCTTATTATTTTCGACAATTGCGTTGAATGCCACTGCCAAGACTTGGAGAACACAAAGAAAAACACCTGCACAAGTGACTGCTGAAAGTTGAAAAAAAACATTCTTATTTTTCACATCCGGCATTTGTCAATCCCCTGCCGGTGTGGTATAATTGATTTTTATCCGGAAAAGCGTTCATCAGGAAATGAAGGTTTCCGGATGAACACTAGTTGGAATTATGCCAATGCAGGAGTTCACAATCGGAGAGATGGCCGAGAGGTCGAAGGCGGTTGACTCGAAATCAGCTGTGGGCTACGCTCACCGTGGGTTCGAATCCCACTCTCTCCGCCATTAAAAGGACTTTCCGGACTCCCGGAAGTCCTTTTAATTTTTACGGCAGCCAGGTCATGGAAAAACACAAGATATACGATGTCTGTATCATCGGTGCCGGGCCGGCAGGCGGATATCTGGCCACACTGCTGGCCCATCAGCAGCTTTCGGTAATCATAATCGAGCAATCGCCTCTTCCCCGGCCCAAAGTATGTGGGGGCGGCCTGTCCCAAAAATCATTCAGGCAGCTCAGCCTTTCCCCGACGTCAATCGATGCCAGGATAATTTCCGGAACCTATCTGGCTTTCAAGGACAAGGGTGTCTTTTACCAGGAAATGCCCGGAGCCGGCTACACGGTCAGCAGGTCAAATTTTGATCATTACCTAGCCCAACAAGCTGTAAATGCCGGAGCAACACTGATGGCACCGGCAACATTCAGACATTTTTCCCCCCAGGGCACAACCGTCACGGTTTCAACCTCTGAGGGTCAGGTAGCAGCCAGAATCCTGGTGGGAGCCGATGGTGTATTCAGTACAGTACGTAAACAACTTTTTCCCGACAAAAGGCCCTGCCTGGCCCATGCAATTCAGGCCAGAGCCTACCCTGAAAATCATCGAGTACTTGAAGGTTTTAGTTCCCGGACATGGCTTGATTTCGGAGCCATTCACAAAGGTTACGGCTGGATATTCCCCAAAAGGGATCATTTCAATATCGGACTCTACAAGGTTGCCACAACAACGAAAAACCGACCGCTACGCCGCCTGCTGGCAGAATTTGCGGCTAAAAACCCGCTGTTACAAACTTGCCGACTTGAGGGGATCAGGGGTGGAGCCCTGCCAGTTAAACCCATAGGGGCAAAGATCAGCCGGGGAAATATTCTGCTTGCAGGTGATGCAGCCGGTCTGTGTGAAAGCGTTTTCGGCGAAGGAATTTATTACGCCCTGCAAAGTGCCCGGCTGGCAGAGAAAAGCATCATGGATTTTCTTGGCGGCAGGAGCAGTCTGGAAAAAAGTTATAATCGGAGAATTAAAGTAATTACCAGAGAGCTGCTTTTTTCCCGGATACTGGCCGATATTATTTATTGCAATACCTACCTAACTTTTAACTGGCTGGTAAAAAATGAGTGGGTCAACCAGCAGTTTGCTGATTTGATCCGGGGAACGCAGAAACATTCAACCTGCTTGCTGAAAATCATTGCCGGCATACCACGCTGGCTTCCAGCCCCTCGACAGCAGGTGGTCAGTCAGGAAGAAATTTTCGATCAGCTCAGCTCATGGACATGATACAAATGAAAACTGAATAAGCTCCACCAGACGCCGAACCGCACTGTGACAGACAAAACAGGACATATCCCATGCGAATAAAAGCAAAGGAACCAAAAGCATTAAATGGCCGGAAACAGCTAAAAGAATTCCTGGCCAGAATCTGGGCTGAACCAGAGGGGAACTGGTGGCAACAGCGGTTTTTTCTCTTCTTGCGCGTTTGCGCCATCATCCTACAGGAATTCAAGAAAGACGCCGTAACCTCAAGAGCCAGTGCTCTTACGTTCACCATTGTCTTATCCCTGGTTCCCATGCTGGCACTGAGTACCGCGGTTCTCAAGGGCCTGGGTGCTGGCGATCAGCTTCGGGAAACCGCCTATAAACTGATAGCCCAGGTTTCAGCGGAACCGGAGAAAACCACGGCAAGAGATCAGGAAACGCCTCCCCTCTCTGCTACAGATACTTCGACCGAAGACAGCCGTCAGGATGGCAAGCCTGCCGGCAAAGATTTCAGCAGCCATTTACGGGCCGCGGTTGATCAGGTTTTTGACTATGTTGATCGTACCAACTTTGCCACCCTGGGCGCTGCGGGAATTATTATTTTATTTTTTACCGTGATTATGGTTATCGGCAGCATTGAAGGAGCCATGAATGCCATTTGGAGGGCTCCATGCGGCCGTCCTTTTGGCCGACGGATCATGGATTATCTGGCCCTGATGGTTCTCTTTCCCATTGCCATCAATGCCGGCCTGGGGATGTCCGCGGCGCTGGACAGCCCGCTACTGATTGATAAACTGAAATATTTACTGCCGGCCAACTGGCTTCTGATCATGAGTTCAGAGCTCTTTCCTTTCCTTGTACTTACCGGCACCTTCACTTTGCTTTACCAATTTTTACCCAATACCAAAATACGATTTCGTCCGGCCCTGGCCGGCGGCCTGGCGGGAACCATTGGTTTGCTGCTGATCCAAAGGATCTATTTACATCTGCAGATCGGTGTCGCCAGGTATAATGCCATTTATGGTTCGTTTGCCACCGTACCACTGTTTTTACTCTGGATACACTTAGGCTGGATTGTTTTTCTCACCGGGGCTGAAGTAGCCTTCGCCCTCCAGACTTATCGTTATTACCAACCAAAACAAACAATCATCACCCCGGTAAGGCGACTTGCTCTCAGTCTGGATTTACTGACACTTATCTTCAAGGATTTTCAACAGCAAAAACGAAGCAGTTTAGGGGACGTGGCCCAAAGGATGAATGAACTGGAGCCGACAATCCAGAACATCAGTGCTGATTTACTGAATGCCGGGCTCTTACGACAGGTTAACGGTAATGAGGACTATCTAATGCCGGCTGGCCCGGCAGAAACCATGAAACCCACCGCCATCATCGACCTCATCTGGGGCAAACAGCCGGGAAACAGCCCAGGGGGCAAGTTGACCGCAAAAGTCATGCAGACGGTACATGAATCCGCTTCCCGCTTTACCATCGCCAAGATCATGATGGAACAGAAGGCTGCTGCCGATTGATTGATGATTTTTATAAAACCGTGGGAATGGAAACCTGGGGACGGCCAATCAAAGGTGGGGTATAAACACATAAGTCGGTGGCAAAAACCTTTTCCAGGATATGCTGCTGCATGACGTCGATCGTTTCCCCCTGGAAAGCAATGCTCCCTTCCTGAAGCAGAAAAAGATAATCAGTAAAAATACTGGCCAGATTCAGGTCATGGAAGATAGCCAGCACCGCCAAGCCCTCATCTTTCACCTTTTTTTCCACCAACCGCAGAATTTTAACTGAATGGCTGATGTCAAGGTTGGAAGTTGGTTCATCCAGCAAAAGAAGTTTCGGTTCCTGAACCAGCGCCCGGGCCAGTAGCACCAGCTGCCGTTCACCACCACTGATATTGGTAATAGGACGGTCCTGCAGATACTCTATGCCGGTTTCCGCCATGATGCGGGAAACTACCGGGTCGTCTTCCCGGTAACCTTTGGCAAACAAACCTGAAATATGAGGGTTGCGCCCCATGGACACCACTTCACGAACCAAAAAAGGGAATGAAATATGCGTATCCTGGGGAACCACCGCAATCTTGGTTGCCAGTTCGCGGCGGCTGAATGCTTCCAGGTTTTGTCCTTCCAGAAAAAGTTCACCTCCCTGGGGCTGAAATACCCGGCAGAGATTATTAATCAAAGTGGATTTACCCGAACCATTGGGGCCTAGAAGACCACAAAAAAAGCCTGTCCAGAGACTGAAGGAAACATCATGGAGCACCATCTTGCTGCCATAACCACAAGACAAACTGTTGACCCGTAACAATTCATTAAAGGATCGCTTTGATGAAGGAGATTTTTTTTCAGCCTGGGTCATCTACAATACAATTCCACTCTAAGGCGGGCTAAGTCCCTCAACCCAAAAGAAATTTCCTTCAGAACGTTCCGACATGGCTCTCGCTCATTCTCGCCGGCGATCAATGCCGCCTGCCTGTCGGCAGACACGGCTATGAGCCAAGCCGGAACATCCTTAGGCAATTGCTTTATAAACGTGAGCTATTGACAAACAAAAGATTAATGATTTCAATATATTATAATTAGTTACTCAAAAGAGTGACAGCAATTCAGGAGTAAGGTGCTAATGGGACGCATTGAATTTTTTCTTGAAAATATAACAGAAAAAAGGCGCTCCCAGCAATGCGGTCACCACCCCCACGGGAATTTCCGTTGATCCGGCAACCGTGCGAGCCAGGGTATCGGAAAGGATTAATATCCCGCCACCCAGCAAAGCCGATGCCGGAATCAAAGTCCGATGGTTAGGGCCCAGAATCAATCGGTTAATATGGGGTACCACCAGACCAACAAAACCAATCACTCCACTGATGGATACAGCAACTGCCGTCAGCAGCGAGGCAAATAACAACAGGCGGCGACGTACCTGCTGAACATCGACACCCAGCTGCATGGCAGTGGTATCTCCCATGGCCATAATATTAAGATGCCGGGCATGGGCCTGCATGATGAGAAAACAGACAATGAAATAGGGCAACAGAATGTAGACATGCTGCCAGAGTCGACCTGAAAGGCTACCCATAATCCAAAACACGATAGCTGACAGGTTATCACCGGCAATACTTTTACAAAAGCTGATTAAAGCTGACAAAAAGGAGGCAACAATCACCCCGGCAAGTATCAGACTTTCCGGTAAAATACGACCTTCACTTCTGGCAATGAAATAGACAAAAAATAAAGACAACAGGGCCCCGGCAAAGGCAAAAAAGGGAATAATGCCAAAGCTATGTAATACGGGAAGACCAACGATCACCCCCTGAAGAATAATTGCTACCGTGGCCCCGAATGCGGCCCCCGCAGAAACCCCAATAGTAAAAGGATCAGCCAGAGGATTAAGCAGCAAACCCTGGAATACGGCCCCGGCCATCCCCAGGGAGGCCCCTACCAGCAGGGCCACCAGGATACGGGGCAGCCGCACATCCCAGACTATCAAATGATGACTCAGAGGCACTGTTTCTCCATGCAACAGACTTTTGAACCCCGGCAATCCACCAACCAGCGCCTTTAGCACTGCCACCAGAGAAAGCTGGGCAGCACCCAACACCGCCGAAATCATGATGATCAAGACGATGAGAAACGATAAAAATAAAAAATACCAAGAAGTTCTGGACATTCAACAATTCTCAATGATGGTTTTTATGACCACCATATCAAGAGCATCAGCCAGCAAGTCCGCCAATGAATCCAAACCTTTTTCCTTTTGCACCGCAAATGAACCCGCCGGCAGGGACGCTACCTGTGCACCAAAACGTTTTTGTTTCAGCCGGTTCAGGTACTGGCGGCGAAAATCATCGTTATCAAAAATTCCATGGAAATATGTCCCCCAGACGGTCCCGTCAACATTTAAAGCCCCATCATAATGGCTGCTCCCTTCAGTGCTGTTTTCCGCCACCAACAACAACGCTCTGGCGCTGGATTCCAACCGGGTACGACCCATATGAATTTCGTAGCCGGAAACCTGAAGTTGGTCCATGCCCGGCCAGCCACCAGCAACCAATTCACCACAACTCTGGACAGTCACTTTTTCCCGGTCCAGTTCGGTTTGTACCTCCAAAAGCCCAAGCCCTTCCACCTGGCCCTGGACGGTCTCCACCTGATAAGGGTCGGTGATATACCGTCCAAGCATCTGATAGCCACCACAAATACCAGCAACAGCTCCTCCGGCAGCTGCAAATTCTGTGAGACGATGAGCAAAACCCAACTGGTGGAGCTGCTGTAGATCATCAATGGTATTTTTACTGCCGGGGATAATAACCAGATCATAATCGGCAAAATCTTCTTCCGGCTGCAGATAGTCCAGCCGGACATCCACTTCCTGATCCAGGGGATCAAAGTCGGTAAAATTTGATATATGGGGCAGCTTAATCACGGCCACCAGCAGTTTTCCAACCCGGGATACGGTCACATCCTCTTCGGCCCCCTTTCCATACCCTTCCACTGCCACTCCATCTTCCTCAGGCAGGTAAAAATCACGGAAATAAGGAACAACACCGACAAAAGGCACATTGCAGCGGCGGGAAATGATCTCCAATCCCGGCTCCAGCAGTCGGCGATCGCCACGGAATTTATTGATCACAAAACCTTTGACCAACTCCCGTTCAACAGGAGACAGTAATTCCATGGTACCCACCAGCGATGCAAAAACTCCGCCCTTATCAATATCACCAACCAGCAGAACCGGTGCCCCGATATGGGTTGCCAAACCCATGTTGACAATATCATTCTCACGCAAGTTAATCTCTGCCGGGCTGCCAGCCCCTTCAATAATAATGAGTTCATAGTGGTCCCGCAAAAAAGAAAAGCTGCTCAACACCGCTTCCCAGGCCTTCCCCTTGTACTGATGATACTTAACCGCTGACATATTGCCCACCGGCACCCCGTGGATAATCACCTGGGCCCCAACATCGCTGTTGGGCTTGATCAAAACCGGATTCATATGTACATGAGGTACCAACCCGCAGGCTTCGGCCTGCACCACCTGCGCCCGGCCCATTTCATGCCCCTCGGGGGTAATATACGAATTAAGAGCCATGTTCTGAGCTTTAAAGGGGACAACGGCTACCCCCTGGCGGGCAAAATAACGGCATAAACCAGCCACCAGCATGCTTTTACCAACACTTGAACCGGTGCCTTGCACCATCAAGAGTTTTGCCTGTTTTTTGTTACTGACCATAGTTTTCACACCCCTATCAATCATTTTGACCTATCTGGTAAATGGGACATGACAACCGGTATTTACAGGTTTCTGTTGGATGATGGCAAGCCATACCATCCTTAATTTCAAACACATCACCATATTTCTCACAGGTCAGATAACGCCGGTCTGTAATGCCCCGCTGTTCGTTTTCCAGTTTTTCGTTAATCATTTTTCAAAAAATCCTGTTTAGTGTTCATTTGGAAACATTCATTTCCTGATAAACGCTTTCAGCGATCAGCCATCAGCTTTCAGCTTTCAGTAAAACATTGGAGAAACAGCTAGTACTACGTCCCAGAAGTTCTGATATGTTTTCTGGCTGTTTAATTTACGTGAAACGAAGAACAATATTGATCCTTTTTATACGTGTAACTTGTTGATATTACTTTATTTATATTGCATAAAATGGTTCAATATGATGCTGGCATATCAGATTTAGGATTGCCACTAATATGGTCAAGACTTTCGGGACGCAGTACTAGTTAAGCTGACTGCAGAAAGTTGAGAACTGATTACCCATCCGGAAACACTAGTTTCCGGATGGATACTGTTAGGTTTTCATCACCAGGCTTCAGGATGAAGCAAACGGGCAATTTTTTCCAACCCCATAACAATCCTGGGTGAAGGACGATCAACCAGGTCAGCATCAATAACATAGACCTGATTCAGACGAACAGCTTCGATGGAGCGCCATTTTTTCCAGGTTCCGGCAAATCGGCGATAGTTCGTCTTGGGTGACATGGAAGAAATGATAATGACCTGGGGATTATCAGCAATAACCCGTTCGATGGAATACCGGGGATACAGTATGGGATTTTTCCTGGTTACCAGGATGCCACCAGCACGTCGAATCAAATCCGCGGCAAAAGTTCCACCATTGACAGTAACGATGGGATCAACTCCAACCTGATAAAAAACCCGTTTCTTCGGCCGATGGGCAACCCGCCTCTCCACGGCCCCAACCTGCTTTTTCATTGACAAAATAACCTGCTGGGCTTGAGGCAGGGTTCCCGTTATTTCACCCAGGTTACTAATACTCCGGTAAATATCATTTAAACTTCTGGGATTGACCCGATAGATGGATATGTGGAATTTCTTCAGTGAAACAATAATTTTTTCCTGTTTGCCATCCATACTGGCAACTACCAGATCTGGATGCAGGGAAATAATCTTTTCCAGATTAAGGTTGAAAAAGCTGCCGATTCTTGGTTTTGTCCGGGCGGCTGGTGGATAAGTGGAAAAATCCGTAACCCCGACCACCCGCGCATCCAGGCCCAGGGAAAAAAGAACTTCCGTCAGGCTGGGAACCAGGGAGATAACACGCTGGGGATGCGGGGGTATATCAACCCGGTTACCCACCTCATCAATAAACTCAGCGGCCTGCCCGATGTTTTGAAACAAACCCAGGGAACCAAAGAAGAATAGCATCAGCATCAAAATAAAATGCCAGGTTACATTTTGTATTTTCATCTGCAAGAAACCATGCTTAATGATGACCTGACAGCTGGTGAACAAGGCTTAAGCCAGCACAATACTGGCCCGGAAATACCGCATGCAGATGTCCTAGGACACTTCTGGCTGTCAAGGGCCCCAAACCACTGACACCAAACTCCTTCAACCGTAAAAAATGATAGTCCAGGCTTAAAAACAACTCAACTGACATGGCTAAGGTAACAAAATGAGCGATACCCCTTTTTTTTTGGGCTCGCTGGCCGGCAATGGCAACCAGCTTTTCCAGCGAAATCCCGGAATAAATTTCACCTCCAGAAGCGATAAAAGATTCTTCCAGCCAGTTTCCTCCGGCATCACTCTGCGTTGATTTTTTAAACTTTTCATAGTCTGGCTTGGCAATTATACCGGCCGCCAGCAGCTGAACGTTGGTTATTGTATCACAGCTTTCTCCCGTGGGCAGGAAAAAAACCAGATCATTCCAATATTTAGAAGCTTCAAGGGGAAATAAACGCAGTTCTCCTGACACTTCACGGGTATGGATATTTACCAGCCGCGAGTCCGGCCAGAAATGGTCAACCAACTGCTGCAATAGTTGGCGGCGATCCATAACCATTGACAGAGGGATGGAAGCTTTGGGTAACACTATGGTCACCTGCTGTTTCTCAAGCGATGCCGCCAGCAGATAATCAAGGGATTTTCCCAAAAAAGGTTCCTTAATCTGGACATAAGCAAGAAATTCAGCCAGGGTTCCCATCAGAATTCTATGCCTCGCTGGGCTGATATTCCCTTTTTATAAGGATGTTTAATCTCTTTCATTTCTGTTACCAGGTCTGCCAGCTCAATAATTTCCGGAGGAGCATCACGACCGGTCAGAATAACATGAACATGGGATGGCTTATTATTGAGTGTTTCAACCACCCGCTGGACAGACAGCAACTTATAGGAAAGGGCATAATTTACTTCATCACAAATAACCAGATCATAATCACCGGATAAAATGGCCTGTTCACAAGCCTGCCAGGTCTTTTCCGCCAGCTCGCAGTCAGCGGACTCAGGTTCAGCCGATCCCAATCTAATAAAACCCTTGCCCATCGGGGTAATGGTTATATTATCAAATTTTTTTGCCGCTTCCAGTTCACCATATTTCCAGGAACCCTTGATAAATTGAATGATGATAATTTCAAAACCCTGGCCGGCAGCCCGAAAAGCAGTCCCCAGAGCTGCCGTTGTCTTCCCCTTGCCGTGGCCGGTATTGACAATAATCAGTCCCTGTCGTTTCGCTTTATCCATCAGTCATTCATCCTTTCCATCATAAAATTCAGGCGAACCTTAAACCGTCCCCCCTTATTTTGTCAACTTAAATTGAGTAACTCTCGTGACCAAAAGTGCTCAATCCAGTAGCTCCAATGCCACTTCATCTGCCAGCAGGCGGCCTCGAGCAGTCAATCTCAGATGGTCATCCAGCCGCTCCACTAATCCTACACCCATTGCCACATCCAGCCGGGCTAAAGCACGATGGACCAAATTACAATCATATTCAGCAGCCACAGCAGCCAAATCAACACCGCCAACAAGTCTTAGCCCCATGATCATTCGCTCGGCAAAGGAAGTTTCGTAGGATATGGTATCTATCTCAGCAGAAACAGCATGGTCTAGGTTTTCAACATAGTCACCAAAACGACGTAGATAACCTTCTACCTCAGGCTCATTCATATATCTGGTAGCCCAACACAATTTATTTTTTTCCAACCTTCGTGAGGACCAGGCACCAGCACCCAGACCCCAGTAATCCTGCAATTCCCAGTAAGCCAGGTTGTGTCGAGACTGGAAACCGGGCCGGGAAAAATTGGATATTTCATACTGACAGTATCCGGAATCACCAAGAAAATTGGCTGTTTCCTCCATAAAACGGGACTGATCATCTTCCGATGGCCGTGGTAAAACTTTATTTTTTATTGCTTTCGCCAGGGGCGTACCCGATTCGATAGACAGGCAATAGGCAGAGATATGTACCGGTTCCAGGCGGATAGCTGATTCCAGATCGCTGCGAAGGCCGACAAAGGTTTGCCCGGGATAGGCATATATTAAATCAATACTGAGATTTTTCACGCCGCAACGATGCATCATTTTAACCGTATCTACAGCATCAGCACTGGAATGCTGACGTCCCAGTAATTCCAAGCCCCAATCGGCAAAGGTCTGAATACCCAGGCTGAACCGGTTGATACCCAGTGATTGATAAGCCCTGATTTTTTCTTCGTTCAGGGTTGCAGGATTGGCCTCAATGGTGATTTCAGTACCCGGCAGGAAATGAAAATGAGAAGATAAACAGTTAAGGAATTTCGCGTAGAATGATGGAGATAGGAGAGATGGTGTACCACCTCCTATATAAATCGTCTTAAGTTGACGCCCGTGCCAATCGCCAACCCTGACATTAAACTGATTTAATAATGCCCTGAGATAGAGGGCTTCAGGAACTGGGGTCGCAACGGTGGAATAGAAGGCACAATAATGGCACCTGGAGAGACAAAAAGGGATATGCAGATAAAGAGAAAACGCGGAAGCAGAAAAATTAGTCTGATGATTCTCCAGCAACATTCAATGCCACTTCATATCCAAGACGCCGGGATATATCAGCCGCTGCTTTTTTTACCGCCGGACCGACCTCATCGGCAATCCGTTCCGCTGACAAACGGAAGGATGGACCTGAAACGCTGATACCGGCAACCACCCTTTTGGTATAATCGCGAATCGAGGCGCCAACACACTTTACATCCAGGTCATATTCCTCATTATCAACTGCATATCCCAATTCACGAACCATTTCAAGCTCTTTCAGCAATTCTTCCTTATTTTTAATAGAATTTTTCGTACATTCCCGCCAGTCCCGTACCGGCGGTAAAACTTTATCTAACTCGCCCTGATTGAGATCGGCAATCTGACCCTTGCCGATAGCGGAACACCAGACCGGCAACTGTGATCCAACCCGGGAAACAACCCGCACCGCCTGATCCGATTCAACCACATCCAGATAGACAACATTATGATTGCGAATCACTCCCACGTAGGCATTTTCACGCAGATCCTGACTTAAACGTTCCATGATGGGACGGGCCTGACGCAAGACTCCCATCTGCTTAATGAATGTCTGTCCAAGCTCCAGGCTCTTAATACCGAGGCGATAATTTTCCGTCACTCGGTTTTGTTCGATATACCCCCGCTCTTCCAAGGTTGCCAGTAGCCGAAAAACATTGTTTTTATGCAATTTCAAACGTTTGCTGAGCTCCGTTACTCCCAGCTCATCAGTATCACCACTGAATTCCTCCAACAAAGCCAACGCATGGGCTACCGCCTGAATGGTATAATTCGATTTTTCCCGTTTAATCATGACCCCCCCTCGGGCACAAACCCCCGGATAAAAACCGGTGTTATATGAAAATAAAACAGTGAAGCTCCACCGGCAGAGCCGGTGGCTTCGTGAGGGCCCCTGGAAGGGGCCATTGTTACTCAAACTCTGGCAAATCCTACTACCATTTATCAGACAACTCTTAGTTCCGGATATAAACCCTTATAATTTTTTCGTTCCACCCTACGGGCTCACAAAATAGGCACGAGTCCAAAAATGCTTACCACATTTTTTGGCCATTGTTACTCTTGACATTCAAAAAGGCAACAATAATAATTCCACTACATTTGAATGGAACCCAATAAACATAATTTACAAATCCGGTGTTCTGTTACGATACCTCCTTCGAGTCCCTCCAATTTTCGGGAATTTTCAATGAGGAGGTATATCTCGCCAGATCGGCAGAACCTTCTGGGATCGCACCAGCAGAACTGGTGGTTTAATGTTTTTAATTATACATAGAATATACCAAAGATAAAATACTGTTATTAAATTGTCAAGAAAATAATAACAATTTAATCAAAGATTCTTTTTATATTTCCACATTGTTATCGAGAAAGCTTATTTTATTCCTTCTAACCGGGTTTGATTTTCGGCGCTTTTGGCCCCTCGATCACCGGAGTTTTAGCCAGACGATGGCATTCCACAATCGTAAAATGAGAGGTTGCAGGATCATAAAAAATTATTACACTTGCATTTTGTGAAATAAAATTCTATATCCACTACATTTAAATTGACTCAATTTTCTGAACTTGCATTGTCAGGAATACATTATAGATGTTCAGGCTTGGCTCATAGCCGTGTCTGCCGACAGGCAGGGCTGTTTTTAGAGCGATTCAGAAAGTTGAGAATTGATATATACTTACAAACTAACCCACTTTTTTACAGGAGGATTATTATGAACAGAAAAAGAAACTTCCGTTTTCACTGTCTTCTACTACTAATAGCCGCTGCTATCGTCTTCATACTTCCTGTCAACAGCATCGCCAAAGAAGAAAAGATCCACCTCTCCTATAGTATTTTCTTCCCCCCCATCCATGCCCAATGCAAAGCTGGTGTGGCCTGGGCCAAAGAGATCGAGAAAAGAAGTAACGGGCAGGTCGAGATCATGATCTACCCCGGGGGAACTTTGACCAAAGCTCCTCAGGTGTACGATGGCGTTGTTAACGGCATCTCTGATATCGGCATGTCCTGCTTTGCCTACACCCGGGGTAGATTCCCCCTGCTTGAAGGTCTTGATTTGCCGGTAGGGTATCCAGACGGCAAAACCGCTACCTGGATTGCCACAACGATCACCAAAGAGTTCAATCCCAAAGAGGTACAGGATACAAAAGTTCTCTATATTCACGCCCATGGCCCCGGCGTTCTCCACACCAAAAAGAGGGCTGTTCAACATTTGGCCGATCTCAAAGGGATGAAAATACGCTCTACTGGACTCAGCGCCAAAATAGTTAAGACTCTTGGCGCCCTGCCAGTCGCCATGCCCCAGGGTGATACTTATGAAGCTCTACAGAAAGGTACTGTCGATGGTACCATCGGGCCAATTGAGGTTCTCAAAGGCTGGAAACAAGGCGAGGTAATCAAATACAGCACCGACATTCCGGATATCGGCTATACAACCTCCATGTTCGTGGTCATGAACAAAAGAAAATGGCAGGCCTTGCCTGACAAACTGAAAAAGATTTTCGAAGACGTCAGCGCCGAATGGGTTAAAATTCAGGGCCAGGCCTGGGATGACGCAGATGCCGCCGGTCGCGCTTTCACTCTGGCAAAAGGAAACAAGATCCTTTCACTGTCAGCGGCTGAGAACGCCAAATGGAAAGCCAAAGTCAAACCGATACTGGATGACTATGTTAAAAAAACAACCAGTAAAGGATTGCCGGGAGACAAAGTATTAGCCAAAATTCAAGAAATGCTGAAATAATTGCTTGCCGTTTGATAGATCGATAAAACTTATTTGGCTACCCCTTGACTGAATTGCCATATAAACACAGTACTGTCCGGTTAGAAAGTTGCATACTGTCAACCGGAGCTGATTTCAGCGCTTTTTGGCGCTCGATTGCCTGCTTTTCCAGCGGCTCATTACGCTAAAGTTGCCAAACTCGCCCTGTAGGGCTCAAACATGGCAACTTTCACGCTCCAATCGCCGGGAAAAGCAACGGCATCTTACGATGTCGCACTTGAAACAGCACCGGTTGCCGACATTGAACCTGACGCAAAAAACATACCGGACACTGCTGATATAAACAAGGAATACTGGAGAAAATGCACAAGATTACCCAACAACTAGCAGTCCTGATGAATTACCTGTCGGCCATCTGCGTCATCGCGATGATGGTGCTGACTTGTGCTGATGTCTTATTGCGTCTCTTCAAACATCCTATTCTCGGGGCTTACGAACTTGTCGGACTTTTCGGAGCTCTGACTATTGCCCTGGCAATCCCAGCCACCACTTTGAACAAAGGTCATGTCGCGGTAGAATTTGTGGTCGAAAAACTACCGCCCTCGGCCCGAGAAATCTGTACCATCATCACCACCCTGCTGAGCATCTGTCTCTTTGGATTAATCGCCTGGCAATCTTTCCTCTATGCCAATATTCTCAGGTCCACCGGAGAGGTTACCTTAAGCCTGCAAATGCCTTTTTACCCCATAGTCTACGCTATCTCCGCCGCCGCGCTATTGGTCTGCATTGTACTTCTTCTTGAACTTGCAACCCCCTGGCAAAAGGTGACCTAAGCATGAGTCCCTGCACCATTGGTTTGATTGGCATTGCCGCTTTGATCCTGCTCCTTTTTGCCCGGATTCCGGTCGGCTTTGCCATGGCGATAGTTGGCTTTACCGGCTTCGTCCAGCTGGTCAGTCTTGACGCAGCTCTCTCTCTGCTGGCCCGGGATGTTTTTTCGACCTTCAGCTCTTACGGCCTGACGGTTATACCGCTTTTTATCTTTATGGGCCAGGTTTCCTTCCATGCCGGCATCAGCCGTCGTCTCTACGATACCGCCTACGCCTTCATCGGCCACCGGCCCGGCGGACTGGCAATGGCAACCGTTGGTGCTTGCACCGCCTTTGGCGCAATCTGCGGATCATCTCCAGCAACCGCCGCGACTATGGCCACCGTCGCTCTGCCGGAGATGAAACGCTACAATTACTCCATGGAGTTGGCCACCGGCGCCGTCGCTTCCGGTGGCAGCCTCGGCATGTTGATCCCCCCCAGTGTGGTATTCATAGTCTACGGCATTATGACCGAGCAATCGATCAGCAAGCTTTTCATGGCCGGAATCCTTCCGGGGCTATTGATAGCCGGCCTCTTTTGCCTGGCCATCAGCCTCTCCTGTCGCCGCCACCCTGAGCTGGGTCCTTCCGGACCGCCAACAAGTTGGCGGAACAGGTTTCAGTCTCTCAAAGGAACAGGTGAAACCCTGCTCATCTTCGGTCTGGTTATAGGCGGTCTTTTTGTCGGATTTTTCACCCCTACCGAGGCTGGTGCGGTTGGTGCCTTATGCAGTATCGGTATCGCCCTTATGGGCCGCAATCTGACTTTTGCAAAATTGAAAATCTCGCTTTTTGAAACCACCCGCACCACCTGCATGGTCATGATCATCGTTACCGGGGCCGTAATTTTTGGCCATTTTCTGGCCGTTGCCCGAATCCCGTATGACCTGGCGGGTTGGGTTGCCGGCCTACCGCTACCCCGTTTTTTCACCATGATGGTCATTATCGCAGTCTATCTGATCGGCGGCTGTTTTATCGATGCTCTGGCTCTAATCCTCTTGACCGTCCCCATTTTTTATCCGGTCATCCTGGCCCTTCATTATGATCCGATCTGGTTTGGCGTCATTATTGTCCTGGTCACCCAAATGGGGGTCATCTCGCCTCCGGTCGGCATCAATGTCTATGTCGTCAAAGGAGTTGCCCCTGAAATCCCTCTGGCTACCATCTTCAGAGGAGTTATCCCTTTCCTCATCGCGTTGATTGTCGGCACCATCATTTTAATTGTCATTCCACAAATTTCGATCTTTCTGCCCGGCCTGATGAATTAAACTCAAAATTCTTTTCATCACCTTCCAGCATCCAGTAAAAATTTAATCGGCCCCAGCAAGAAGCTAGTAGTAGTGATGTACTTCATCAGACCATTTTAGCTGAAAAACTCAAATAAGATGCCAGCCTGATTGCCTCCACCATACTTGAACAATCAGCACTATTCTTCCCGGCAATATCAAACGCGGTACCATGATCCACGGAAGTCCGGATAAATGGCAGCCCAATGGTAACATTCACCCCATCGGAAAAATGAAGCATTTTAAAGGGGATAAGGCCTTGATCATGATATAAAGCAACTACTGCATCATAACGCCCCTGCACTGCCTGATAAAACAGGACATCAGCGGGAATAGGACCGATCACCGGCAAACCCAGGTGGGAGCAGGACTGCAGTGCTGGTCTGATAATGCGGTTCTCTTCATCACCAAAGGCACCATCTTCTCCCGCGTGGGGATTCAGTGCCGCCACCGCAATCGATTTGCCGGTAGCGGAACCTGTCTGACGCAGAAATTCAACCAATAATTTTATCTTTCGTTCCAGCAGTTCCACGGTCAGCGATGCCGGCACCTGAGCCAACGAAATATGCGTGGTTGCCAGTAATACTTTCATCTGTTTCCCCCAAAACATCATCGCCACCTCCGGGCTGCCGGCAAATTCCTGCAGTATTTCCGTATGGCCGGGATACTCCAGTCCGGCAAGATGCAAAGAATGTTTGGCCAGCGGGGCAGTAACAATACCAGCAACCTGTCCAGCCATTGCCAGCTCGATAGCACGCTTCAAATAGGCAAACGCGGCCTTTCCATACTCGGGGTAGTTCCGTCCACACGGAAGATCCGGCAAAGGTGCAGATAATGGATTGACAACCGGTACGGCAATTTTTCCCTGTACTACCGATATTTCTGACCCAGCCTCCTGACTGCCAATAAAAATTATTTCATCACTACAGGCCATACTTTCAGCTGTCATATTGAGCCTTTGCTGGTCGCCAATCACCAATAAATCTAGCCGCTCTTCAGGCTCCAGCTTCAAAATGCTTTTGACTATTATTTCCGGACCGATACCAGCCGGATCACCCATGGTTAAAGCCAAAGTTTTCCCGGATACTATTTTATTCATGTAATTTCCCTTGCGACAAAGTTATTCTTACGATACATAATCATCAACCATATATACGACACAAAGGCAGTCTAACGCCCTCAACCCAAAACAAAATAATTTTTTACCACTGAGCTCACAGAGAGCACAGAGAAACAACCTGACAATTTTCCTTCCTGTTCTCTGTGTTCTCAAGTGAACATCGCAAACGGGTGGTTTATCTTTGAGTATCTTTTTTCTTGTTTTTATACCCCTCAAGGGGGTACTGAAAAGAGTGACAACAATCCAGGAGTAAGTTACTAAAAACACTCTTGACACTACTGAAAAATTTTTGAAATACAACAGCTTTGCCAGCCAACATCAATATCCCACTATTGTAGTACGGAGGACATAATTGTCAACCAGTGATTTGACGACAGAAATTAAAAACATCCTGAAAGATTTCCAGGCCAGGGAATTGCTGCAGCAACTCTGTAATCAGGGAAAAGTATACCTGGAACTGGTCAAGTTTTCCCACACCATTTTTGCCTTGCCTTTTGCCTTCATGGGCGCATTGCTCGCTGCTGGGGGAATGCCGACAGCAAGCCAGTTATTTTGGATTTTGATCGCCATGGTTGGCGCCCGCACCGGGGCCATGAGCTGCAACCGCCTGCTGGATTTCAAAATTGACTCCCAGAATCCCCGCACGAAAGATCGTCCTTTGCCCGCCGGCCAGGTTAATGTTTGGCAGGTATCCCTGTTGATTCTAATTAGCTACGGGTTATTTATTTTTGCCGCCAGCCGGCTCAATCATATCTGCTTCATTCTCAGCCCCTATGTGGTCATCATTCTATCCCTCTATTCATTGGCCAAGCGTTTTACCAGCTACACCCACTATATTTTAGGCTTCAGCCTCGGAATGTCCCCCATTGGTGCCTGGTTGGCAGTAAGTGGCAGTCTCTCATGGCCCCCTGTATTCCTTGGCCTAGCTGTTTTGTGCTGGGTCAGCGGTTTTGACCTGCTCTACGCTCTTCAGGATATCGAGTTTGACCGGAAAACCGGATTGTTTTCTTTGCCGCTTAAACTCGGCATCCCGGCTACCTTAACCCTGGCAAAACGACTGCATCTCATTATACTGGGACTGCTTTTCCTGGTCTTTTTAGCTTCACCTTTCCTGGGATGGCTATACTTATTGGGACTTTTCATGGCTGCCATTCTGCTTCATTATGAACATCAGCTGATTTCCGCTGACGATCTCTCGAAGATTGATGCGGCATTTTTTACCATTAACGGTTATCTCAGTGTTTCCCTTTTTCTAATCACAGCCCTTGATGTGCTGCTGCTTCATTGATAAATACATGATTCTGACCCTCCTCACAGATTTTGGTACTGCCAGCCCCTACGTAGCAATTTTAAAAGGCCTGGCACTAAAAACCATCCCTGACCTTTTATTGATAGACTTAAGTCATCAAATCAAGCCGGGTGACATTCTGGAAAGCCAGTTTTTCCTTCAGCACTGCTGTTACAAGTTTCCTGAAAACAGCATCCACCTTGCCATTATTGATCCCGGTGTCGGAACCAGCCGATTGCCGTTGGCCATTCAAACTGATGATGGTTTTTTCGTTGGTCCCGACAACGGCATTTTCACCTTTCTTCAAGGAAAGATCAAAGCAGTCCACGCGATTACCAGCCCCCGAATTATCTCTCAAGAACCGGCCCCAACTTTCCATGGCCGTGATATTTTCCTGCCGGCTGCCTTGTGGTTGGCCAACGGGCACCCCATCAACCAGATTGGCCCGCCATTGCAACCTGGTGATTTGGTCAGGAAACCACTACCAGATCCAGTTATAGCCGACCGCAAAATCCATGGCCGTATCATCTATATTGATAATTTTGGCAATTTAATCAGTAACATTCATGCTGATAACTTGCCTGCAGCAGCCAAATTCAGCTGCTGGTTCCTTAACTGGCATACCGACACCCTGATGCCTACCTATAATATGGGAAACCCCTCAGAACCCATCTTGACCTGCAGCAGTTTTGGCCTCCTGGAAATTTCCCTCAATAGTGGTTCAGCAGCGGAGTGGTTTAATATTGACATTCAGCAACAACCTGCTGCCAGCATAAGCATTTCTTTTTACTGAAAGCGCCAAAACCGTTTGCCTTGCAACCTTTTTTATGGTAGAGCGGGGCTCAATTATCAATCATACAATCCCGCTTAAAAAGGTGTGATAAATAAATCCGTTGTTCAAAAAATCAGGAGCAGGAAAAACGTGCCAATCATCCAACCTTTTAACGGAGTTGTTTACCATCCCGATCAACAAGAAAATCTTCCCCGGCTGGTGGCACCACCCTATGACGTTATCACGGCTGAATACAAACAGGAACTGTTAGCCCGGGATCCCCACAATATTGTTCGCCTCATACTGGGTAAAAGTGCCCAGGAAAAAGGAAAACCCCGTCCCGAGGAAGAATACCGGCAAGCGGCAAAAACCCTGAATGCATGGCGCCGGGAAAATATTCTGGTTCACGATCAGGAACCGGCTTTCTATTACCTTGAAGAAAAATTTTCGGCCCTGGGTAAGCTTTATTGCCGCAAGGGTTTTATCGGTCTGTTGGAGCTGGATAGGCTGAGCAATCGATCTGTGCTGCCGCATGAAAAAACCATGAGTGGCCCCAAGGAAGACCGCCTGAAGCTGATGAGTGCCTGTCGGGCTGATTTCAGCCAGATTTTCACCCTCTATGATGATCCTGAGCTGATTATTGAACAGGAGCTGCAAAACCATCGTGAAACCTCGGAACCTTTCATCTCATTGAAAAGTCTTGCTGGTATTGAACAGCACATCTGGCCGGTCATGAATCCAGCCGCCATTGGTCGCATCAGGAAGATCCTGGCCCCCCAGTCATTATTTATTGCCGATGGTCACCACCGATTCGAAACAGCACTTAATTATCGTCAGCTTCGTCGGCAGCAGGAAGGAAACCCTGATAGCCGTCAGCCATATGACTATGTCATGGTCTATTGTACCAACACCTCCAGCACCCATCTGGCCATTCTGCCGACCCACCGCCTGGTATCGGGTTATCCCGGACTGGATCGGGAAATGTTTACAGAAAAGGTGGGAGAGATTTTCCAGTTATCTCCCCTCAGCCCAGACACTCAGGACCCCAAAGCCATCGCCAGCCATCTTTTACAGGTTTTGAACCAGCAAGGTGACGGCAACCACTTTATTGCTGTCGTCGGTAAAAAACCTGATTGTTTCCTGGTCTCGCTGAAATCATGCCAAACACAGGAACTGATGAAAGGCATCCCTGCCCCCCTGGCACCTCTGGATGTCTCTGTCCTTGATCATTTGCTGTTCAACCAGACCCTCAATATCAGTGCTGAAGACATGGAAACACAACGCTATACCAGTTTCAGCCAGGATGCTGCGGCGTCGGTGGAATCAATCATGAAAGGTGAAAATCAACTGGCAGTACTCCTGCGTCCCACCGATATCAACCAGGTTAAAAGTGTTGCCGCTGCTGGAGAAAAAATGCCGCAGAAATCAACTTTTTTCTACCCGAAACTCTTAACCGGACTTCTTCTCTATCTTTTCGATGATTGATGGCCACCCCAGGCAACAGAAACATGAGCCAAATCAATACCACCATTGCCACCACTACTGAAATCCTTCCTGACTTCCAATTATCCATCCAACAACCACGGCATGGATATCGCTATAATATGGATCCGTTTATCCTTGCTGATTTCATCACCTTGGAAAACAATGCAACAACTATTGATTTGGGGACCGGTGTTGGCATCATTCCCCTCCTTTTGGCCCGCCGGTTTCCAGAATCAGGCCAGTTCAAAGGAGTAGAAATCCAACCGGAACTGGCAAACATCGCCTGCGGCAATGTCAATCAAAACGATCTCCAAAAGCAAATTACCATTATCTCGGGAGACTACCGGAATTATCGGGAGATTGCACCTCCATCATCATTCAGCACCGTTATTGCAAATCCACCCTACTACCCACAACATCGAGGGCGTTTGAATACCTGCCGACAAAAAGCCATCGCCCGTCATGAAATAACCACTAATCTGGATACTTTGATCGAAGCTGCTGCTTTTTTTCTTGAACCGGGTGGCCGCTTTTTTGTCAGCTATCCAGCCGAACGCTTACCCTCCATTTTAACCGCCTGCAGTAACCGAAAACTCACCCCAAAGAAATTACAATGCCTCCATTCGCAGCCAGCACAATCAGCAGAACTGGTTTTATTGCTGGCCAGGCAAAACGGTAAAGAAGGCCTGCAGATCACACCGCCGCGATTTTTACGTCCCTGAACCAGGAAAAATTGGGAACCTATACTCTACTCTTTTATTTTTTGGGCTTTTGCAAGGCAGCTGACCAATAAAAACATTTTGACAAGTAGCGGATATTCCGCTATAAATTCTCTCACTATCCAACCTTTAAATAGTGCTTACCGGAACAGAATGCACGATTTAAAGATGCAGTTCAAAAGCAATGGCAATTAGGCCGTGAACATAGCAGAAAACAACCTGAAAGGGATAGCCTGGCAAAAACCACCAGGCAAAGGCTGCCAAAATATTCCATGACCGCTATTTTAACCATACATGATGTATTTTCTCTCATAGACTCTGAGCTGAAAGAGATAGAATCTGCGTATGCAGATTACCTGAAAACCAACGTTTCCCTGATCCCAAAAATAAGTGAACATATCATTTTAAGCGGCGGCAAGCGACTACGACCGGCCCTGCTTATCCTGACCATGAAAATGTTGGGCAACCAGTCTTATTCCGGCACAGCCATGGCGGCCGTGATTGAATTTATTCATACCGCCACCCTTCTTCATGATGATGTGGTTGACCAGGCTGATATGCGTCGCGGCTTAGCTGCCGCCAATATAATCTGGGGCAATGAGGCCTCGGTGCTGGTGGGTGATTTTCTTTTCTCGACCTCTTTTGATCTGGCGGTTGACCAGGAAAACCTGAAAATCCTCAAAGCATTATCTTCAGCCACCAAACGCCTGGCCGAAGGTGAAATTCTTGAACTGATGAAAACTGCCGATATAACCACTACAGAAGATGATTACCTGGCAATTATTGAGGGAAAAACGGCAATCCTGATGGCTATTGCCTGTGAGATAGGATCTTTGCTTGCTGATGCTGATCATGAAAAACAATCAATGATGAAAGCTTTCGGCCTTCATCTGGGCATGGCGTTTCAGATGGTTGACGACGTGCTGGATTACACCTCCCGGGAAGAAGATCTTGGGAAAGCTATTGGAATTGACCTTGAAGAGGGAAAGCTGACGCTGCCGCTGATTTACACCATGCAGCAGGCATCGCAGGAAGAACGAGAGCACCTGCAGGAAATAATTTTGGCTGATTTTGTCAGTCCGGAAGACTTCACCCATGTCTATCAGCTGCTCACCAAGTATAAAGGAATCCAGTTCACCATGAATCGGGCGCGTCAACATATTGAAACATCGAAAAGTCTGTTGTCCCCCACGGAGCCATCTCTCTTTAGAGACGCCCTGCTGTTTGTGGCTGATTATGTGATTGATCGGAACCGTTAATCTGACGAAATCACCATGGTTGTTTAGTGCCTTACAGGTTATTTTCTGGTTTGAAAAACAAGAAAATGTTAAGTGCTTCACGGGTTCTTTGCCGTCAGGCAAAGGTTCTGATGAAGAAACTTATGCAAGGCTCTGATAAGAGCACTTATTTGCGGGCGCACTAATTAAATTTTTGGTTGCAGGCCTCAAGCCCGCATTAGCTGTCAAGAGGAAAAGTATGAATTTCTCATCAATTATCTCATCTATTATTCTGGTTATAATCATAGGTTTTATTGCCTACCGCCTTTTCAAAGGTGGTGGTTGAGGATGTTAGGCAACCTGGCAGGTTGCTGAACAAAATAATAAACTGTCCATAAATAATTCATATCCATGTTAAAGGAGGAAAAATCCATGTCAGCTGAGCTTATCGGACACTTGAATGACGACAATTTTACCACGGAGATCGAACAATCTGAGGTTCCGGTTCTCATTGATTTTTATGCCACCTGGTGTGGGCCATGCACAACCATGGCTCCGGTTCTGGAAGAATTTGCCCGGGAGCAGGAAGGCAAAGTAAAACTTTTCAAAATCAATGTTGATGAGAACCCCAAAACCCCAGCAAAATACGGGGTTCGTGGCATTCCAACTTTAATTCTTTTTGCCAAAGGAAAAGAGATAAATAAGATTGTTGGCATGACCCCGAAAGATCATTTAGAAAAAATGCTCGATAACGCCCAGTAGGGAAATGTAGCTGCTGAAGCAGATCTCTGCATACCAAGCGGAAGAACAGGGTTGGGAATATTTTGCAACCACAATAGTTCCCAGGAGCTTGACAATAATAGAAGGAAATCCTCCATGCCTGCACCAAAAGCCAGAGACAAATCATGCATGAAAATCTTTGCCTTGGCTTTAATCCTCTGTGGATTGATTGCCTGTGGTGATTCATCGGCGCCAAAACAAAAGAAGGGAAAGCTGGCACCAGACTTTTCCCTGACTTCATTGGATGGCAAGAAACTAACCCGTGACGCCCTCAAAGGTAAAGTGGTTATTCTTGACTTCTGGGCCACTTGGTGCCCCCCCTGCCGGGCGGCCATTCCTCATCTGGTGGAAATGTATAAAAAATATCGTGACCAGGGGCTCGTAGTTGTGGGGATAAGTCTTGACCGGGGGGGCAAAGAAGAGGTGTCCAACTTTGCCGAACGTAATCACATTGATTATGATCTGGTTATGGGGGTTAACAACGCCATTCTCAAAGATTTCGGCGAAGTTAGTTCCATCCCAACTATCATTATTCTTAACCAGCAGGCTGAAATCATTTTCAAAGCTGTCGGATATAATGCTGAAATTGCCCAAACCATTGATGACAAAGTTGCTGAGTCACTTAAATAGACCTGACTTGAGCGGTTAGCCGCTAGCCGTTAGTAACTTACTCCTGAAAGGCTGTCACTCTTTTCAGTACCCCCTTGAGGGGTATAAAAAACAAAAAAATTTGGCTTGTGGGCGTCAAACCCGCGTTAGGTTTATTGCTAAGTAACTAAGGAAACATGAGTATGGCGCAAGATTTTTTACTGGAAATCGGTACCGAAGAAATACCTGCGGGATTTCTCAACAGGATATTTCAAACTTTGCCCCATCAAGTAGCTGAGTTATTGTCCTATCACCGACTACCCTATGAAGATATTAAAGTCATGGGAACCCCCCGCCGGTTGGCAATCTATATTAGCGACCTGGTTGACAGCCAGGAAGACCGGGTCATTGAAAAACTGGGCCCTTCAAAGCAGGTTGCATACGATGCCGAGGGGAACCCCACCAAGGCAGCCATTGGCTTCGCCCGGGGGCAGAAAACCGTTTTGGAAGAACTGGAAATCATTACCACCGAAAAAGGGGAATACTTAGGCGTCAGGAAAAAAGAAATCGGCCAGAAAAGCATTGATATTCTTTCCGCGGCGCTCCCCGGTTTCATCCAGAATATTCCTTTCCAGAAATCCATGCGCTGGCAAAATTTTGATCTGCGCTTTGCCCGACCAATTCACTGGCTATTGGCCCTTTTGGGCAAGACGGTCATTCCCTTCAGCCTGGAAGGATTGGCTTCAGGAAACTGTTCCTACGGCCATCGGTTTATGGCCCCTGAGGCTTTTATTATTGAAGAGCCAAGCCAATATATAGACCTGTGCCGGAAAGCCCGGGTTATTGTCGATCAGGCTGAACGCCAATCAATGATAAACGAACAACTGCGTGAGATTGAAAAAGAAGTTGAGGGAACAATCATCAACGATGAGGAACTGCTTGGAACCGTAACCAACCTGGTAGAATTTCCCTCGGCGGCCTGTGGCTCTTTCGAGTTACAGTTTCTCGAACTCCCGGAAGAAGTCTTAATAACGGTTATGCGCCATCATCAGAAATATTTCAGCCTCCGTGACGCCAAGGGAAAATTAATGCCCAACTTTATCACCATCAACAATACCCTTGCCCATGACCCCCAGCTGGTAATTGCCGGAAATGAAAGGGTGCTGCAGGCCCGGCTTAGTGATGCGCAATTTTTCTACCAGGAAGACTTGAAAATTCCCCTGGAAACATTTGTAGAACGACTGAAAAATGTTGTCTTTCAAACAAAGCTTGGTACATCGTACGAAAAGATGACCAGGTTCCAAACCTTGGCAACAGAGTTGGCGGAAAAGCTTTGTCCGGCCAAAAAAGATAAAGTGAGCCGGACCGCCCTGCTCTGTAAGGCAGACCTGGAAAGCAACATGGTTGGTGAGTTTTCCGACCTCCAGGGAATCATGGGAAGGGAATATGCCAAGGTAGCCGGCGAAGACCCGGACATCAGCCGGGGAATATATGAACATTACCTGCCCACTGCAGCTGGCGGCAGCCTGCCCACTGAAGATTGCGGGGCCTTAGTCAGTATTGCCGATAAAATTGATACCATTGTCGGCTGTTTCGGTATCGGCCTGATACCCACCGGTGGCGCTGACCCCTACGCCCTGCGGCGCCAGGCACTGGGAATTATTCACATTATCCTTGACCGGCAATATTCCATTAACCTGGCTGAACTGGTAAAAAGATCTCTGGCGCTTCTGGCGGCTAAAATTGATCGTCAGCCCCAGGTGATTACTGAGGAGGTATTGGAGTTTATAAAAGGGAGATTTTTTAACAACCTGACGGCCAAAGGAATTCCTGCCGGGGTGGTCGACGGGGTGTTAGCCACCGGTTTTTATGAGCTGCTGGAAGCGAATCGTAAGATCGAGGCTTTGAACAGTTTCCGCCATCGGGATGATTTTGAATTATTACTGGTGGCATTCAAGCGGGTCATGAACATTATCAAAAACGCGGATGAGCAACAAATCGCATCGAATCTGCTGGAAGATGAGGCCGAAAAAGAACTCTTTGAAAAACTGAACCTGATTGCCGATTCCTGCCAGAAAGCTATGGCGGAACGAAACTACCTGGAGGCCCTGGAAACCATGGCCGAATTAAAACCGGCAGTCGACACCTTTTTTGACAATGTGATGGTTATGGTGGATGACAAGGCAATAAAAAATAATCGCATCGGACTGCTGCAGGCAATTGCTTCCTTGTTTAAACAGGTAGCTGATTTTGCCCGGCTTTAATAACTTTCAGAATACCTGGGGAGGATATTGATGGCTGAACAACATGTTTATACATTTGGTAATGGTGTAGCTGAGGGAAATGCTTCCATGAAAAATATTCTGGGTGGCAAGGGGGCCAACCTGGCAGAAATGACCAGTATCGGCATTCCTGTCCCTCCCGGATTTACTCTCAGTACCAACACTTGCGTGTATTTTTATCAGCATCAGGACCAATATCCCGAAGGACTGGCTGAACAAGTACAGGAAGCCTTGAAAAAAACGGAGGACACTATGGGACACCGTTTTGGCGATCCTGTCAATCCCCTGCTTTTCTCTGTCCGTTCCGGAGCCCGGGTTTCCATGCCTGGCATGATGGATACCGTCCTTAACCTCGGCCTTAATGATGATACCATCAAGGGCATTATCAAACAATCCGGTAATGAACGCTTTGCCTATGACAGCTACCGCCGCTTTATCCAAATGTACGGAAATGTGGTTATGGGTATCGACGGGGAAAAACTCGAAATCCTGCTGGAAGAGGCGAAAGAGAAAAAGGGAGTGAAACTGGATACCGAACTCGATGCTCTGGATCTCAAGGAACTTGTGGGACTGCTCAAGGAACGTATTAAGGAAATAACCGGTTCCGTCTTTCCGGAAGATCCCGAGGCCCAGTTGTGGGGAGCAATCTCGGCGGTTTTTAAATCCTGGAATAATCAGAGGGCTATCACTTATCGACGATTAAATAACATTCCTGATCATTGGGGAACGGCCGTTAATGTGCAAACCATGGTTTTTGGCAACATGGGTGATGACTGTGCTACCGGCGTCGCCTTTACCCGGGATCCATCAACTGGGGAGAACTATTTTTTCGGCGAATTCCTGGTCAATGCCCAGGGAGAGGACGTGGTTGCCGGTATTCGTACCCCACAACCGATCAACAATGTTGGCAAAACTGATGCTTCGCTTCCATCCCTGGAAGAAATCATGCCGGCCATTTACCTGCAACTGGTGGAGATATACCAAAAACTTGAACATCATTACCGTGACATGCAGGACCTTGAATTTACGATTGAAAAAGGTAAACTCTGGCTCTTGCAGACCAGAAACGGTAAACGAACCAGTAAGGCATCGATTAAAATTGCGGTGGATATGGTCCAGGAAGGTCTGATCGATAAAAAAGAGGCTGTTTTACGTATTGATCCTCAACAACTGGATCAGCTTCTACACCCAATGCTGGACCCCAATGCCCCCCGGAACACCCTGGCAAAAGGACTACCCGCTTCCCCCGGAGCCGCCTGCGGGGAAGTGGTTTTCTCTGCCGATGAAGCTCAGGATTTTAACGAAGAAGGAAAACCGGTTATCCTGGTCAGGGTTGAAACGTCACCGGAAGACATTCACGGCATGTATGCCTCCCGTGGCATTTTAACTGCCCGTGGTGGGATGACCTCCCATGCGGCCGTTGTTGCCCGGGGTATGGGAAAATGCTGTGTAGCCGGTTGCGGCGACATACGGGTGGATTACGAAGCAAAATTTTTCAAGGTTGGAGATACCATCGTCAAAAAAGGTGATGTTATCACCTTGGATGGCTCAACCGGTGAAGTATTCCTTGGCACCATCCCCACCATCGAACCTGCCCTGACCGGCGAATTCGGCACCTTCATGGAATGGGTTGACGGATTCCGCCGCTTACAGGTGAGAACAAACGCTGATACGCCCCATGATTCAACCGTCGCCCGCAATTTCGGTGCCGAAGGTATTGGTTTATGTCGGACTGAACATATGTTTTTTGATGAAGATAGGATTATGGCGGTACGGGAAATGATTCTGGCCGATGATCTTCCCGGAAGGCAAAAAGCATTGACAAAAATTCTGCCGATGCAGAAAAGCGATTTTTTGGGAATTTTCACCGCTATGAATGGCCTGCCGGTTACCATCCGGCTGCTGGATCCCCCGTTGCATGAGTTCCTGCCCCATACCGACCAGGAGCTGAAAGAGCTGGCACAATCCATGGGAGTTCCCTTTGAAATACTCAAGGAAAGAACGGCGGCCTTGCATGAATTTAATCCCATGCTGGGTCACCGTGGCTGCCGACTTGGCATTTCCTTCCCGGAAATCTATATCATGCAGACCCAGGCAATCATGGAAGCTGCCTGTGAACTGGTCAAGGAAAAACAACTGGATATCATTCCGGAAATCATGGTGCCCCTGGTTGCCGATGTTAAAGAATTGCAAATCCTCAAAGAAAAAATTGTTCTCGTTTGTGATGAAACTATTTCCCGTTACGGCATTACTTTGAAGTATATGATCGGCACCATGATTGAACTGCCACGGGCGGCCATTACTGCCGATGAGATTGCCAAGGAAGCAGAATTTTTCTCCTTCGGCACTAACGACCTGACCCAAACCACCTTTGGGCTCAGCCGTGATGATGCCGGAAAATTCCTGAAAGATTATATTGAGCAGGGGATTTTTGCCCGCGATCCTTTTGTAACCATCGATGTTGACGGGGTTGGAGCGCTGGTGGAAATGGGGGTCAGCAAAGGCCGACAAACGCGCCCGAACCTGAAGGTCGGTATCTGTGGCGAACATGGAGGCGAACCGGCATCGGTTGAATTCTGCCACCGGGCCGGGCTCAACTATGTCAGCTGTTCTCCCTACCGGGTTCCCATTGCCAGGCTGGCCGCAGCCCAGGCCGCATTAAAAGAGTAAGAAAGCGATCAGCTTTCGGCGAAGGAATGGGAACATCTCAAAGCACAGGTATTGTCGATCAGCGCCCAGTCCGAATGTTCCAAACCCTTTTGGCAGCATATGGGCCGCAATCGTGGTGGCCGGCGGAAAGCATTGAAGAAACCATCATTGGAGCAATTCTGACCCAAAATACTTCCTGGAAAAACGTTGAACGGGCCCTCGCCGTTTTACGTCGGGAAGAGCTGATGGATTTCAAGAAGTTGGCAGAGATTAAGCTTGAACATCTGGCTAAATATATCCGATCATCAGGATATTACAACCAGAAAGCCAAGCGTCTCCAGGGTTTCAGCCAAAGGCTTTTACGTGAGCATGGGAGCGTAGCTCAGCTTGAAACCCTGCCAACCAAGACTTTGCGCGTCTGGTTGCTGGACGTCCATGGCATCGGCAAGGAAACCGCAGACAGTATTCTTCTTTACGCTTTCAATCGGCCGGTTTTTGTCGTTGATGCCTATACCATCAGGATATTCAGTCGCCATGATCTTGTTGAAAAAACATCAGATTATGACCAGGTACAAGCCACTATTCATAGAAGCATAAAACCTGAGGCACAAATATACAACGAGTTTCATGCCCTGCTGGTCCGTGCCGGCAAGGAATACTGCCAGCGAAAACACCCCCGTTGTAAAGACTGCCCGTTAACAGGATTTTGAGATTGATATATGACTAACAAAACTTCTAAAAAGCAATCAACCAATCCGGTTTTGGATGTAAAACAAGCTATATTTGATAAAATTTTTTCAGAAAACCAGGAACTGAGGGACAAATTGTCCCATATCATGGAGATCGGCCGGGAAAACGAGGATCGTCAACATCATTACGACAAGTTAGAAGAAGCAATTTTCGCTGCTGATAATCTATCCCAATTAATAACTTCCCTGCAGCATGAACTTATTGAGCAGTTTACTATCCCCTTGGTTACGGTGGCGTTACTGGATTCCGTTCTGGAAAGGATAGCAGATCCCCCTCTGGCCGCTACGGAAACAACGGCAGACCTTTTACCCCTGACAAGTATCCCCAAGGGCATATACCAAAACTTTTTCCCCCAGCACCAGCCACTTATTTCCAGCGGCCTGTTGCCAGAGTTGGCAGAGCTCTTCCGGGCATCAAAAAAATCAAAACTGGAGATTGGTTCTTCTGCCTCTATCCCGCTGAAAGCCGGCAACCGATTGATGGGCATCCTCATGCTTGCCAGTAATGACGAAAAAAAATTTCATCCATCCTTCGCTACGGATTTTATCGAGCGGCTCAGCAGCCGGCTGGCAATAGCCATCGAAAACCTGACCACCCGTAGCCAGCTGGAAAAAATTTCCCGAACAGATCAGCTGACTGGCCTTTATAACCGTCGTTCCCTGGCCGAACTTCTGCCACTGGAATTTGAACGGGCAAAACGCTATCATCACCCGCTTTCAATTCTCATGATCGATCTTGATGATTTCAAACAGATTAATGATCACTACGGTCATGGAGCAGGAGATCTGGTCCTGAGCACCTTGGGAGACATACTGATTGATAATACCAGGAGAAATGATGCGGTAATTTGCTATGGCGGGGATGAATTTCTGGTTATTATGCCTCACACGGATGAGGAGCAGGCCAGGACGGTTGCTGATAAAATTCTTAAAAAAACCGGGGGAACAGAAATATCACTGACGGAAATGGCAAAAACAACCTGTTCCCTTTCCCTGGGCCTGGCAACCTTCCCCACAGCCGGCATCGAAACCCCTGAAGCCCTACTGAACCAAGCAGATCAGCATCTTTACGCCGCTAAAAAAGGAGGTAAAGGAAAAATCAAAGGTTAAATATTTCCTAAAACCGACACCCTCTCAAAAAGATAAAACCGATGGCACAGTAAAAGCTGCATATTCGAGGCAGGCAAAACCTGAGTCATGAGGCATACTTTCAGTACGTTGTAATGACGAAGGTTGCAGCATAACAAAGAAGATGGAGTTTTTACAAAGCCAGCAACGCCCGCTGGACCAATTCTTTCGATTTCTCCCTCATGGATTGCCATTCCGCCCCGGTCAACCCGGCTCCCCTGGCAACTTTTTCAGCAAATTCCAATCGCACCAGATCACCGGGAACATGGGCATCATTATTAAGGACTAGTGGAGCTCCGAATTCCCGAGCAACCTTTGCCACATGACCGTTAGTGATGCTATGCCCCCCCCGGGTGGTAATTTCCAGGCAGATTCCCATTTTGGCTGCTCGTTCCGCTTCCATCTCCGAAATCAATCCCGGGTGGGCCAAAATATCAATATCACTTTCCAAGGCCGCTTGGTTGGTTCCCGGACAGACCGGCTCCACCACTGACTCACCATGAACAATGATAATTTTTGCCCCAAGATCACGGGCTTTGGCGGCCAAACGAGCAATTGAAGCCGGGGGAACATGGGTTATTTCCACTCCAGGAATCAAGGTAATGGACATTTCCGGCTGCAAATCGGCACAAACGGCAACCAGTCTGGGCAAGACAAAATCAAGGTTGGAACTGTCCACGTGATCAGTCATAGCCAGAGCTTTATAGTCAAGAACCTGGGCCCGACGGGCCAACTCTGCCGGCAACAGGACTCCGTCACTGAACAGTGTATGGGTATGCAGATCAATCATCAATCATCTCCCCCCTTCCTTTTCGAAAAATAAGCATGGTAACCCGGGCCCCAAGATATCCCCCGGCCCCATCTGCCAAAATATCAAACCAGGAACAGTCACGTCCCGAAACAAAAAATTGATGAAATTCATCACTTACACCATAAAACAGAGCAGATAAAAAGGCAAGTATAACCACAAACACCGCTGATTTTTCTGGCAGCCATCGCCGAAAAAAACGATAGGCCAGGAAGCCAAGGACAGCATATTCTGCCAAATGCAAAAGTTTATCAGACTGAGTGAAGGACGGCAGCTCAATATTTGACTGGGAGGAAAGATAAAAAATCAAAGCACAATAGCCCAGCAAGGGGAACGCATACCAAATAATCAGGGATGGTTCAAGTTTGCGAGCAGTCATTACCGATAACTTCTCCCTTAAGGGTACCCTGGAGTGAATGCCGCAATGCCCGGGAAATCCGGACCGTAATAAAATGACCGGTAAAATTCTCATCAGCAAGAAAATTGACAATCTGGTTGGTAGGCGTGCGACCAACCCACTGCTTCCCTCCCCACTTGGCCGGACCAGTTACCAGAATCTCCTGGGTTGTCCCCTCCAAGATCCGTAAATTTTCGCTGGTAATCTCATCCTGCAGGACTTGAAAAATCCGCAGCCGCTCTTTCTTCACCGTCTCCTCAACCTGATCAGGAAAAGACGCTGCCCGGGTTCCGGGACGGGGAGAATATTTAAACGAATAGACCGTATCATAGCGCACCCGGCGGATCATATCCATGGTCTTTTGAAAATCTTCATCACTCTCGCCGGGAAAACCGATAATCATATCCGAGGAAAAAGCAATTTCCGGGCAAACCTGGCACAACCCTTCTACTTTATCAAAGTATTCAGCGGTGCTGTAACCTCGTCCCATACGTTTAAGAATCCTGTCGGAACCAGCCTGCAATGGCAGATGAATCTGGGGACAAAGGTGGTCAAGACCTACAAACGCGGCAATCAGCTCATCAGATAAATCCTTGGGATGGGAAGTGATAAAACGAATACGCTCGATGCCATGAATTTCATTGACCCGAGCCAGCAACTGGGGGAAATTAAGCTCTCCTAACGTTTTCAGTCCATAGGAATTAACGTTTTGACCCAGAAGAATCACTTCCCTGATTCCTTTCTCAGCCAACAGCCTGATTTCAGCTATAATGGAGACACTGGGGCGGCTGTATTCCCGCCCCCGGACATAGGGAACAATGCAGTAGCTGCAATAATTATTACAGCCCTGCATGATAGTAACAAAAGCCGTCAGGGTTCCGGCAGCATAACGGGGGATAATATCCAGCGAAGAGATGGCGGGACGAAAATCCGTATCAAACTGCGGCAGACAGGTGTTTCTGACTTTCCGCACCATGGCTGGCAGGGCATCAATGGCATGGGTGCCGAAAACAATATCCAGCCCGGGACATTTTTGCTGCAATTGCGCCCCCCACTGCTGGGCCACACAACCGCCAACGGCTACCACCAACCGGGAATTCTGACGCTTCAACGGCAGGTATCGCCCCAGAGCGCTGAATACCTTTTGTTCTGGTTTCTCCCGAACACTGCACGTATTGATAATAATCAGATCGGCCTGGTGAAAGTCACTCACCAGCTGATAGCCTTCTTCCCCTAAAAGCGTTTCAATTTTCTGCGAATCGCTGACATTCATCTGACAGCCGTAGGTTTCCAGGTAGAGATTCATCGTGACCATTCCCAGCATCGGATGCTTTCCATCACCCGATAATTGGTCAAATCAAGATGAAGCGGCGTTAATGAAACATAACCCTGCTGAACAACCTGGAAATCCGAATCTTCAATTTCCACCCCACCCAGGGTATCACCACCAATCCAGTAATATTTCTGCCCCCGGGGATCCTTGTTCTCCGTTATCGCGTCGGAATAAATCCTCTTACCTTGAGCAGCTATACGATAACCGGGCAGAGAATCCCAGGTACAATCAGGGACATTAACATTAAACAAGGTATCTTCCGGCATCCCCTGTTGAAAAATTTTCTCGGTGATTTCAACGGCTACCCGGGCTGCAGTTTCAAAGTGATGTTCCCGACCGATGACCAGGGAAACAGCCATGGAAGGAATACCCAGCAAAGTCCCTTCAAAGGCCGCGGCCACCGTTCCCGAATAGGTAACATCATCCCCCAGGTTTCCCCCTTTATTGATGCCGGAAACCACCAGGTCAGGGGGATTATCTTTCATGATCGCATTCACTGCCAGATTAATACAATCGGTGGGTGTACCGTCAACAGCATAAAAACCCTCCTCCAGCTTTTCAACCCGCAGGGGATTCCGCAAAGTCAGGGAATGGCTGCAGGCACTCTGTTCCCGGTCAGGAGCCACCACCGTCACCTTAGCCAGTGAAGCCAAGGCTTCAGCCAGCACCCTGATTCCAAAGGAATGAATTCCATCATCATTGGAGATTAAAATATTTCTTTTTTTCATCCGTTCATCATCCACAACAAGTTGATACCAATGGCACAACAAGGCCAGCAGATTTATACGCTGTTTCATCCCATTAGTCAACGGGCAGCCAACAGCTTTACAAGCATCTTTTCTTTATGGTATAGTTAGACAAGAATTATATATCATTCCCGAACCAAGACGGGCCAACGCCCGCAACCCAAAAAAAATTTACCGGTATGTTCCGGCATGGCTCTCGCTCATTCTCGCCGGCCAAACCCGCCCGCCTGTCGGCAGACACGGCTGCGAGCCAAGCCCGAACATCCTGAAATACATTCCCGGTAATACTAGGAAAAAAGTAAGTTACTGATGGAAAATCTATGAAAAAATTTCGCTCGGCCCTGCTCATATCCAGCCTGACGATCCTGATACTCTTATCCAGCCATGTCCCTCAGCTCACAGCCGGTGAAGCCCTTGACATCGGCGTTCTACTGCCACTGACTGGCCATCTGGAAGCAGTCGGCATGATTGAAAAACAGGTGTTTGAACTGGCGGCAGAGAAATTAAATCAGGACGGGGGGCTAAACGGACAACAAATAAATCTGATTTTCATTGATTCAGCCGCCAACCCCGTAAAAGCAGTTAATGCCGTCAGGCAGGTTTTGGCTGAAAACGGGGAAAATCTGCTGATGTTGACCGGCGGCTGCAGCAGTGCGGCCAGCTGGGCAGTGGCTGAATATGCCCAGCAGCAAAAAATTCCTTTTCTGATCAACACCGCTTCCAGCAGCCGAATAACCGGTCAACAATGGGATTATGTATTTCGCCTCAACCCGCCGGAAGAAGAATATCTCCTGGATCCTCTTGCCCTCCACATTAAAGATGATGAAAAATACCGGAGTGTGGCAATTCTTTATGAAAATTCCATCTGCATGACCGAAACCGCCCGCAAGCTCAAACAGCTATGCGGCCGGCTCAAACTGGATCTGAACATCTGGAACAGCTATCACCCGGGACAGAAAAACTTCCGGCGGCTAGGTACGCAACTGACAGAAAAACAACCGGACATCCTCTTGCTGGTCAGCAATCAAAACGAAGCTATCTCAATCCTATCTCAGTGCCGAAAAATGAAAACTCCACCCAAACTTATTTTTGGATGCCGCCCGGCTTTTTCCCGACAGGAAATGTGGGATGCCGCTGGAAAAAACGCTGAAGGATTGAAAACTGTGGCCCTTTGGAAAGATTTTTTTCCTTATCCTGGAGCCGGAAAATTTGCCCTAGAATACAACCTGAATTTCTCAAAATCTCCCGACTACCATGCGGCGGAAGCTTATGCCAGCCTGGAAGTCATTGCCAATGTCTTTTCCCGGGCACAAGCCTTTACCAAGGAAGAAATCAAAAGCCTGCTGGCGACGACTGATATGATGACCGTTTTCGGTCCAGTCAGGTTTGTCACTGATTCCCTTTACACCAACCAAAATCGCCTCACCAGTCAGCTGCTCCAATGGCACAAAGGATTCCTGGAAATGGTCGGCAACTGAAATAGTGAAATTGCATCTAAGCCTACCTCGTTTGCAGCTTATTTGACTATAAGATAATCTGATGATAGCGAATTAAAGGAAATAGTACATGGAAAAGCAAAAATATATTTATTACGAAGATGACGGGTTTTACGTTGGCTTTCTGGAAGAGTTCCCTGATTATAGAACACAAGGAAAAAATCTTGATGAATTGAAACAAAATCTGAAAGAAATATATCAGGATTTGAATTCAGGTGCAATTCCACACGTTTATCATGTTGGAGAGCTTGAATTCGCATGAAAAGAGTTGATCTAATCAAAAAACTTAAAAAATCAGGATGCATATTGATTCGCCATGGCGGAAACCATGACTGGTATCAAAATCCAGACACTAAAATAAGCCAGCCTATACCCAGGCATAAAAAGATTGCAGAAAGTCTGGCAAACCATATCATTAAAAAATTGAGCTGATCCTATGATGAAATTGCACTTAGTTCTGCAGCGTTTGCAGCTTACTTGACCAAAGAAGATGGAGTCTTTACTAAATCATCTATTATGTCTGTCTTGGAAAATGAGAATTTTTGTTTGAGTACAAGGCAGGCAAACATTATAACCGCAGGAATATATTTCATATTTTGAGGATTATAATGTGAGCCTAACGCAGTAATCGAGCAAAAATTCTCATTTTTCCCTACTGTTTGGTCAAAGCCCGGTAGATACGTGGCAGCTTATCAGGTAAATCCTTGACATCAGCAATCACCGTATGGTGGACATCCCCATAGAGTCGGTCAAGATGGGGAGAGTTGACGGCGTTGACCGTTATGGCGTGGACGTGAACAAATTTCGACCGGCTTTCCCGGATTGCCGCCCGGCAATCCTCAATGGCATACTCCTGGCTGTAATCCTGGTCATTCGGCAGGCCATCACTCAGGATAACCAGCAGCTTCACTTTAGCAGGATAAGCTGCCAATTTGCTGGTCGCATGACGAACTGCCGGTCCCATGCGGGTATTTTTTTCCGGTCGCAACGCTCCGATCCGGCTTTTCACCTCGCCATTCAAGGATTCGGTAAAATCCTTCACCTGAAAAAATTCAGCTGCCAGCCGACCGGAACCGGAAAATCCCGCCAGGGCGAAAGAATCCCCAACCCTTTCCAAGGCTTCACAAAAAAGCACTACGGCCTCTTTTTCAACACCCAGGATCGTTTTGCTGGAATCAGGAAGCTTGTTTTTGGTTGAGCCGCTGACGTCAATCAAGAGAAAAACTGCCACATCCCGATCAACCTTCAGCCGCTTGCGGTACAAGCGTTCATCGGGCGTTGTCCTCATTCGTCGATTAATGGCATATTCAATCAGGGCATCATAATCAAAGGAATCACCCTCCGGCCAGTGCCGCAGAATCTGCAACCCCTCAGGGCGCAGCAACTCAAAATTACGCCTGATGCGACGGACCAGACCACCATGATCAACCAACACTTCCGGATAAAAGGATGAATCGGCGCCAACTCGCTGGTGTTCAAGCAGTTTCACATGATCCCGCAAATAATCCTGCAGTTGAATACTCCACTCATCATACCAAAAGGTGGGAACTTTTTCATCGATTGACGAAAATGCTCCACTATCTTGACCGGCGGGAAAACATTGATGCAGGTCCAAATCATCCAACTGTCCTCGCAGCTTTTTACCACCAATCCCACGCTCTCCCCCCAAAGTCATCAGACAATTTTTAAGCATTTCAGGGGTCAGAGTCAGATCATGTTCTTTCAATAAACGCTTTAAATCAGCCTTAAAAAAATCCAGGCCGGCATCTTCCAAAACCGCCTTCAACTGTACCGCCCGCGCTTCCTGCTCTTGTGATGCTTTGGCCACCAAGTCAAAACGCAGGCGGCGGCCAAATGGATAGACAGGCTGTTTCTCTGCTCCTGGCTGCGGCAATAACAAAATCGCAGCCAGCGAGGGATAAACCTTAGAAACCAGGCTGGCTGCCGCTTCCACCGGTGACGTTTCCGTTATTTCTTCGTTGAAACCCCGCCGGACTTCCCGTAACGCCTCAACCCATGGTTCATGGGGGACGCCACCGATTTTTGGTTCTTGATCAAGAACCAAAAAGGCAAAAAGCAGCTGCCAGAATGACCATGAACCGGAAACTGCCACCAACCGCAGCAGTTCTTTATCCAGCAATGACCTGACCTGTTTGACAAATCCCGGGTAGCAACTTTTAAGAAAACGGATTATCCGGCCCTGCTCAATCAAATTTAACAGTTCTTCCGCCAACCACGGCAAAGAAAAACCGGCCAAAAAACGCTCCAGATCATCAGCTGATCCTGCCCCGGGAATTTCCCCTATCCCGTCATCACCGGCCATGGTCATCGGCCGATATTCCCGCATGAACCGCTGCCAGTCAAAATCAAAACTTCCGGCCTCCCAGCAGGCCAGCTCCAGCCCGGCAAGCATCCGATACATTAACTGATTTTCCGCTACACTTTTTCCCCTGTCCATTTCAACGGGCAGATAAATACGAAAACCATCCGTACATGGACCCGGCATAAACCGACTGGTTGCCGGCAGGTGCTCAAGGGAACGAACGGTAACCGGTCGGCCGCTACGGGCATAAAGATAACGACTCAAAGAGCCCACAACCGCAGATAAAGGCACCATGGTCTGCAGCTCGCGGCAGGCATCAAGCCCCAACATTGATTCAAGAGACAGAAATCTCGACTGCCGTTTTTCATCGGCTAGATGAAGTGCTTTGGCAATAAAAAGCGGCAGATCATCGGCTGACAGATGGGCCAATCCCTTTTCCATCCCCCGGAAAAAAGCGTGGGCCAGCCCATATCCTTTTCCAACTACCCGCAAGAGCTGTACAACCTGCCAATTCCGCTTTTCCGGCTGCCAGAAAAGGATTCCCCGGGAAAGCAGCGGCGCAAACCTGATCAGTTCGCGCTCGGAAATCTGCTGTTCCAGGGCTTTCAAAATCATCTGCAAATAAGCTTGGGCGGCATACTCTTCAGCAGCTTCCAATAAAGACAACAGGGCATTCATTACCTGACCCAGGGGATAGGGACCCCAGGGACCAATAGTAACCACTATTTCCCGGGCAAGTTGCAGCAATGATTCATTTTGAGTCCGGACAATTGAAATGAATTTTTCCGCTACCGAACGGGCAATCACCGGGGTAATCCCCTTGCCAATGGCTACCGTATCCGCATACCGATCCTGCCAGTTTTTGGAAACTATACCCACCAGTTGCAGGAAACCGGTGGCCACCGCTTTCCCCAATTCAGGATAGTCACGCATCCAGAACAGGCTGTTTTCTACCAGAATCCGGACTTCAGCCAGCGCCGGCAATGGGGATTTTGCCAGCAGATCACGAAACAACTGGTCAGAAAACTCCGGTTCAAGCAGAAAGAGAGGTTCAAGCAGGGTTAGATAATCGGCAGGATCAAGGGAAGTATCGGCATGATCAGACATGTGCGGCAGTTACTCAAACATATCCGTTATAATTTCCTCAAGGGTTTCCTGAAGACCGGAATCATCGGTAAGCGGTTGGGTGATGGCCGCCCGACAGGCAGCCAGTGGAGGAATTCCCTGGCGAATCAGCTGGGCCGCATAAATCAGCAGGCGGGTACTGGCTCCTTCAGCCAGGCCCTGTTCCCTGATGTGGCGAATTTTTCCGGCCAAGTTCACTAACCGTTCGGCAATAGCCACATCAATACCACTTTCCCGGGTAACAATGGAACTTTCTTCCGCCGGCAGCGGATAGGTAAATTCCAGGGCCACAAAACGCTGGCGGGTACTTTGTTTCAGGTCTTTCAGCACCGATTGGTAACCGGGATTATAGGAAATAACCAGCAAAAAATCAGGATGGGCTTTAAGAATTTCGCCACGTTTGTCAATGGGCAGCAGGCGGCGGTCATCAGCCAGGGGGTGAATCACCACCGTGGTATCCTTGCGGGCCTCCACCACTTCATCAAGATAGCAGATGCCGCCATGGCGGACCGCCAAAGTCAAAGGACCATCCATCCAGACGGTTTCGTCACCGGTCAGCAGGTAACGACCAACCAGATCGGCAGCAAAAAGATCTTCATGGCAGGAAACCGTTACCAATGGCCGCTGCAGACGATGGGCCATATACTCGACAAAGCGGGTTTTTCCACAGCCGGTAGGACCTTTCAACATCAAGGGAAGCTGTTCATGACAGGCAGCCATGAACAACTCTACTTCGTTGCCCAACGGCAAATAATAGGGCTCGGTGGCAATCAGGTAATCCTGAATTTTGTTGGTCTGTCCGGACATGCATGTATCTTTCAGGGATGAGGCTTTTGCAACTTCTCGATAATAAAATGTTTCTCGGCTGAAACGGCAAAAATCACCCGTTCTTCCCAGGCTTCGGTTACCGAGCCGGAAATCTGCCAAAGGCTGCCGCAATCGTAAAACCGCAGCTAGTGGATCTACCCGGGAATCGAATCTTCAACCGGTAAAATCATCACATCCTTGGCCCAGGTTTTAGACGATATTTCAGCCGCAACCATAGTAACCTGGCAAAAACCGCGGGGAATATAGTTGAGTTGCTGCATGGAAAATAACCTCAAAAAAATTGGCACTAACTTATGTTCATCTAACACAGGGACAGATATTTGACAAGAAATTATGCTTGGGGTATACAACCAAAATGACCCCCGCGGACAAACAACCAGGCTGCATTTTTTGCAACCCGCAAACCTTGATGATTCGGCAAAGAAGCGCTCGTTTCTACGTTATTGAAGACCGCAATCCGGTTACTGCTGGGCACCTCCTCATCATTCCCTTCCGACATATTATTAATCCCCTGGATCTTGCCGCCGCTGAAATAACGGAAGCCTGGCAGCTTATTCAGCAGCTGACGACTGAACTGCAGCATCAGGATGCGACAATCACCGGGTTTAATATCGGCATGAACTGTGGATATGACGCCGGGCAAAGCATTTTTCACAGCCACATCCATTTAATTCCCAGACACCAGGGAGATGTTGAAAATCCCAAAGGCGGGGTCAGGGGAGTTATTCCGGCAAAGCAGCACTATTGACCACAGCAATACAGATTTAAGCGCTGTAGGATATTTACAAAGGCTATACTTCGATTTGTTCAAAAGTACTGCGATGGTACTTCTGCCATTATCGGATTTTTTGGGTAATAGCAACCTGTTCATCTGATAAAGCAGTAATTGCGGACCCTGGTATTTCTGCATCAGTTATTGACAAACATGCCAGACCAGACTAGACTAGACCAAGTCAGTATCGGGCATTTGTTATATTCAAGGAGCTTGCCATGCACATCACCAACATTTCAGAGGCAAAGGCCAATTTGTCCCATTTGATTAAAACGGTTCAGGAAACAGATGAGCCAATAATCATTGGTAAAGCGGGAGAACCCGTTGCAATTCTCTCGGCTTTCAGAAAAAACCTCTCACCTCGACAACTGGGTGGCAGCTGGGAAGGCAAAGTGAAAATTTCCCCTGACTTTGATGAAACAGATGAAGAAATTGCCAAAAGCTTTTACAGCTCATCTATTTTCCCGGATGAATCATGAACATTCTGCTCGATACTCATGTATTAATCTGGGCTCTGGAAAATAATCCAACCCTTTCTGATGTATCCAGAGATAGCATCATCAATGGCAGCAACTTGGTTTTCGTCAGCTCCGTCTCCGTTTGGGAAATCGACATTAAAAGAAACCTTGGTAAATTTGACGCTCCGGATAACCTACTGGAAGAGATCAAATCACATCGTTTTAGTCCGCTTCATATAAACTTTGACCATGCACAACTCGCGGGAAGCCTACCCAATATCCACAAGGATCCCTTTGACCGGTTGCTGATTGCCCAAGCTATCCTTGAAAAACTCACCTTAGTGACACGCGATGAATTAATACCCAAATATAATGTGCGCACACTCAAAACGTGACCAATTATCATCACTTATGCAGGGCTCTTTCATCCCCTACTCTATGTCGGTTTATCCCAACTGATGACGGAATAAAAAACATAGTCTGACCCCGATTATCTGCTAGTTTTATTCATATACATTTTTTCGGTGACTTATACAAATAATACGTACAGTAACGACATCCTCTTAAATATCACAAATAATCCGATATGCGCCAATTCTATATTTCCAAAATCCGGACAGATTTTTTCGAAGAGGAACTGATCAAATTTTACAGCCTCGGGGGTGGGGTACCACGTTATCTTGAACTCCTGAGAAACTATGAAAACTTTGCCTCAGCGCTACAGGAACTTGTCCTGAAGCAAACCGGAGTACCCTACTGTTGAATAACTATTTATTTCACCGCCTATTTTTCAAGATAAAATACCTCCTT
>CAYZIS010000006.1:0-103616 GCA_964478545.1 uncultured Thermodesulfobacteriota bacterium | reverse complement strand
GTAATAACCAACCGTTTTGCCACCAACACGCAAAGCTCCTTCGCCATACTCACCGCCAAGAAAAAACCCGGCTTTTATGACGCTGGGAAATACCAGGACAGCTTTGGCTTTCTGCAGGAACTCAGCACCACCTGGAACTTCCAATTTGAATCTTTTCAGCGTTGCATCGACATTAATGTTAATTTCCGCAGCCGAGGCGGCAAATGAATGCTGAGGAAGGCAAAAAGTAATGATCAAGAAAAAGAAGATAAAAAATCCAAGAACCGCTTTACCAGAAGATCTCATATGTTTCATTGTCTATACTCCGATACAAGGTAGAATTTTAATTACGTATAATGTATGAAAGTATAGACTAAAAAGCAAGAAAAAACTCTTTCAGCTAAGCTGAAATAATGTCATGGAAAGATAAAATTACCTTGACATTTACCGTCGTGATCCCTACCTTTCATGAGACCAAAAAATCTGTTTTTACTGGAGGTTATCAAGATGAATCAAGCCAAGACCGTCACCCTGATGGTGGGATTAACCGTACTGTTCGTCCTGGTCGGCAAAATGCTGGGCGGCAACCAGGGAATGGCTTTCGCCTTTATCCTGGTTTCGGCGATGAATTTCGGCTCTTACTGGTTCAGTGACAAAATAGTCTTGCGCATGTACAAAGCACAGGAAGTATCGGAAAGCAGCCATCCGGACCTCTTTTCCCTGGTCAGGACCCTGACCCTGAGGGCTGAACTGCCAATGCCGAAAATATATATTATTCCCCAGGACAGCCCAAATGCTTTTGCCACCGGCAGAAACCCTGAGCACGCGGCGGTAGCGGTAACCAACGGCATCCTGCAGCTGCTCAGCCATGATGAACTGATGGGAGTGCTGGGCCATGAACTAAGCCACGTCAAGCACCGTGACATTCTGATCGGCAGCATCGCCGCGACCATCGCCGGCGCCATCTCCATGATTGCCAGCCTGGCCCGCTGGGGCGCTATTTTCGGCGGCTTTGGCGGCGATGATGACAATGGCGGCAATTTTATCTTTGTCATGATTTTCACCATAATTGCCTCGTTGGCGGCCATGTTAATCCAGATGGCCATTTCCCGCTCCCGGGAATATCTTGCCGATGAAGGCGGTGCCAGGATCAGTGGCGATCCCCATTACCTGGCCTCAGCCCTGGCTAAACTCGATGCGTATAGTAAACGCCTGCCGATGAAAAAGGCCAACCCGGCCACGGCACACATGTTTATCGTCAACCCGTTGACCAGCAGCAAAATGAGCAAGCTGTTTTCCACCCATCCGTCCACCGAAGACAGAATCAGGCGCCTGGAAAACATGGTCTGAATAATTTAATGATCTTGACCGGGTGAGAACCACATTCTCCCAGAGCTCAGACAACAAAAAGGGGGTTGAAAATCACCAGGCAGACTGGCAGAAAAGATTTTCCCCGGACCACCGGCACCACTTCTCCCAGGTGGCATGCCTGGAAGATCCTGCTGGACATCGACAACCAGTCAGCCGGCATTAACCGCAGTCTGGAACAATGCTTTAACCGCCATGGGAGGAATCTGGACAACCACAACCGGGCACTGATTACCAATCTGGTATCCGGCACCATCAAGTGGCGACGGCGTTTGGACTGGATCATTGACCGGCTGTCCAAGCGCAAAAAAGGTCCGGACCTGAAAACCAGAAATATTCTGCGACTGGCCCTCTACCAGCTGACTTTTCTCAGCGGCTCCCCACCTTATGCGGTGGTTTCTGAAACTGTTAAACTGGCCAAGCGTGAAATCCCGGGCAGGGAAGGGTTTATCAACGCGGTATTGAGAACCTACCTGCGAACAGAGCCAAAATCCCTGCTCCCCAATCCCAAAACAGAACCGGTTACATTTATGGGAGTCAGCCATTCACTGCCTGACTGGCTGATCTCCGACTGGCTGAATGATTACGGCCCCCCATTAACCAAAAAGCTGTGCCAGCAGGCCAACGATTTTTCCGGCACCACCTTCCGGGTAAACCGTCTACAGACCAAGCGCGATGATTTTCTCAAACAACTGGCCAGTCAAAAAAACACTTCTGATACCTTAACCACCAGCGAAAACATTACCCGTACATCGTATGCTCCGGAGGGTTTCACTGCCAGGCGGGCCGGAAGGCTGATTTCATCCCATCATTTTCACCAGGGAACCATCACCGTCCAAGATGAAGGCGCCCAATTAATCAGCTACCTGCTCAATCCGGCACCCGGCGAGATTATCCTTGATGCCTGCGCAGCACCCGGCGGCAAAGCCTGGCATCTGGCTGAAATAAGCAGTGACCAAGCCACCATTATAGCCGCTGATATCAGTGAAAAAAGAACCAGGATGGTGGCAGATAACGGCAGACGCCTGGGTTTGAGTTCCGTCAAACCACTGGTTGCCGACCTGCGCCGTCCACTCCCCCCAGAAACACCGCAGTCCTTTGACAGCATTCTGGTGGACGCCCCCTGTTCCGGCCTTGGCGTCCTACGCCGGCGAGCCGACCTGCGCTGGCGTAAACAGCCGGGAGACTCTGATCAACTGGCCACAATTCAATTGCAAATCCTGAAAAATTGTTCTACATACCTGAAAAAGGGTGGCCGCCTGGTCTACGCCACCTGTACCACCAGCAAGAAGGAAAACCAAGGAGTGGTGGAACGGTTTCTGGCGAAACAGCCGGATTTTTCCCTGCTTTCAGCAGCACAACTGACACCTTCATGGAGCAGACCATGGTTCTCCGAGGAAGGTTATCTCCAGACCTTCTTTTTTGAGCCCGGAGGGATGGATGGCTTTTTTGCCGCCGTCTTGCAGCGCCGATAGAGGATAGCAACCAGATTAAAGGTAAAAAAATGCCCAACAGACAACTTGAAATAGCCGGCAACATCCGGATGATCGCCCCTTCCATTCTGTCCGCTGATTTCGGCCGGCTGGCAGAAGAAATAAGGACAGTAGATAAAGCCGGGGCGGATCTCATTCACATTGATGTCATGGACGGACATTTCGTCCCCAACCTCACCATTGGCCCCGGAGTGGTGAAGGCCCTGCGGCCTCACACCAAACTGCTGTTTGATGTTCACCTGATGATTGACAACCCTGAGTGTTTTATCGATGCCTTCGCCGAAGCCGGCAGCGATATCATCACTGTTCATGCGGAAGCCACCGTCCATCTGCACCGACTGATCCAACAAATCAAGGAACATGGTCTCAAAGCTGGCGTTTCCATTAATCCGGCCACCCCGGTCTCGGTTCTGGAGAATATTTTGGAGGAGGTTGATCTGGTACTGGTGATGACGGTCAATCCAGGTTTCGGCGGCCAACAGCTGATCCCCGGAACATTAACCAAGATATCCGCCCTGAGGAACATGATTGACCAACGCCAGCTGCCAGTCCTGCTTGAAGTGGACGGCGGGATTAATATTGAAACCGTTGCAGCGGCGGATAAAGCCGGAGCTAATATTTTTGTTGCCGGATCAGCGGTATTCAGCACCGACGACTACGCTGACATTATCAATCAGTTGAAAAACAAATAAAAAAGCCGGGAGAAAAAACTCCCGACTTGGCTGACAGCTGAACGCTAAAAGCTTTTCTCTGGAAATGGCAGCTTCCGGAGAAACATTCCTACCACTCCAGAAATCCTTTCAGTTTGCGACTCCGGCTCGGATGGCGCAGTTTACGCAGCGCTTTCGCTTCAATCTGGCGAATCCGCTCCCGGGTCACATCAAAATCCTGTCCCACTTCTTCCAGCGTATGATCACAGCGTTCGCCGATCCCGAAACGCAACCGTAAAACCTTTTCTTCCCTGGGAGTCAGGCTCGAAAGTACCTGGGTTGTCCGATCTGATAAATCTGACTTCACCACCGAATCAAGGGGATTGACTGCTTTTTTATCTTCAATGAAGTCCCCGAGATGGCTGTCTTCCTCCTCGCCAATGGGCGTCTCCAGGGAAATGGGTTCTTTGGCTATTTTCAAGACTTTTTTGACCTTGTCCAGGGGAATATCCATCCTTGCGGAAATTTCACCGGGAGTCGGTTCCCGCCCCAGCTCCTGCAACAAGTAACGTGAGGTGCGAATCAGCTTATTGATGGTTTCAATCATATGCACCGGAATCCGGATAGTACGGGCCTGGTCGGCAATGGCCCGGGTTATGGCTTGGCGGATCCACCAGGTAGCATAGGTACTGAATTTATATCCCCTCTGGTATTCAAATTTATCAACCGCCTTCATCAGGCCAATATTCCCTTCCTGAATCAGGTCCAGAAACTGCAGCCCTCGATTGGTATACTTTTTGGCAATACTAACCACCAACCTGAGATTAGCCCGGATCAATTCACTTTTTGCCCACTCTGCCTTGCGCTCACCGGCACATAGCTGGTTGTTGATTTGCTTCAGGTCAGCCAGGCTGAAACTGGTATCCCGGCGCACTTGGCGAACCTTGACGGACAAGTTTTCAACCCGGAAAAACAAATCATCAAAGTTATCCGCCAAAAGGGAGTATTGACGCAAAAAAGTCCTCTTTTCCCCCTTATCTTTCAAACAACGCTTGCAACGCCGTTCAAGAGCAAAAAACCGTATACCATAGGTTGATTCCAGGCGGGTCACCATTTTCCCGAGACTTTGCCCCAAACGAACAAAATCCTTTAACTTGGCAACAATATCGTCAATATGACGCTGTTTCAGGTTAATGGCCTGAAAGAGATCAAATATTTCATGTTCCTGCGCTCGGACCCTGGCTCTGGCAGCCTTCCGCTGAACCACGGTTTTCATTGTTTCATCAGGATGTTTTAGCCGATTCCTGATAGCCCGGTTATCTTCATATATTGCAACGATCTGTTCAATATAGCCGACAATTCTCTGGCGCAGATTTTCATCATCACCAGCGGCCTCACCATCATCCTCACTGGAGTCGACCTCATTCTCTTCCTCTTTGCCATCTTCCTCCACTGACTCTTCATCCACCTCTTCCTCGCTGACGACAACAATCAGATCCTCTTCGATCTCTTCCTCAATATCCTTGGAAACATCCTTAACCCGGAAAACTTCGGCCGCCAGCATTTCTCCAAGAAGCTGCAACTCTCTGATGGTAAGATGAGATTTGAGAATGGTTCTGATAACTTCATGCTCTCCTTCATCTATCTTTTTCGCAATTTCAACCTCACCCTCCCTGCTAAGCAGAGAAACCGAGCCCATCTCCCATAAATACATGCGTACCGGATCATGTTGACGATCACCTGCCGCCGGCACAGGTGCTTTTTTTTCTTTCACCTTTAAAATCGGAATTTCCTCTTCATCTTCGACATCAATCAAACGAGGATGCTTCTGGGCATCGATGACCTCGATATCCATGTCAGAAAAAAGCATGATAATTTCATCAATTTTTTCCGGGGAAATTGCTTCAGCGGGCAGCACATTATTGATCTCGGCATAGGAAAGAAAACCTTTCTCCTTCCCTATTTTAAGCAGGTTATTTAACCCTTTAACATCAACAACCGCCAGTTTCTCTTTATCGGTCCGGGTCAACTTTGCACCACTTTTATTTTCACTCATGCATAGCCTCATTATAAAATAGTTTCCATCCGGAAACCAGTGTTCCCGAATGGGCAATCAACTCTCATATTTCTACGGTCAGCTTAATCAGCTGTTTTTCCAATGTTTTGCTGAAAGCTGACGGCTGATCGCTGAAAGTGTTCATCAAAAATTCCTGACTCCCGGATAAAAATTGCATAAAGAACAACGGTAGAAGTTCTACCACATCACTTCTTATATTGACTGACGATATCCATCTTCCGACGCAATAAATCCGCCATGGCTACGTTATCCGAGCAGTCCACGATCATGGAATCAATTTCTTGCTCCTGCCGACGGAAACCACGGATTTTCAACTTTTTCAGGCAATCAGCAATGGCCTGTTCCGCATCCCGTTCCTCCTCAGGCAGGTTCATCAACACCAGACGGGAATACAGAGTCAGCAACTCATCCCGCTGTGGATGGGACGCCAAAACCCCAGTCAAATCAGCCGTGGAATCTCCACCCAACTGCAGCTGCTCCACAAAAATTGGTGAAATCTGCTGTTCAAAACAGGCTTGCTCCAAATCAAAGGTTTCGAACAACCGGGGGTAGCGGCTCAAAATTCCCAGCACCATGTCCTCAGGATCAACAACCAATGTCTGAACATTGGCCACCGGAGGGTCTTGAGACTCATCTTTCTTGCGGGAACGCCCCTTATGCCGTACCCGGCCAAAAACTTCCAGCACCACTTCTTCGGCCAGATGCAACCGATCGGCAACCGTCCGTAAAGCCATACCCACCATACCCGATTCCGGAACCACCGCCACCAGGCTGACAATCTCCTGTAAAACTGCCAGCCGTTCTGTATAACCACAACCCCTGGCTTTTTTCTCCTGTTCCGCCAGGTAGTAATCAAAAAGATCTACCTGATCTTGAAGTTTTCTTCGCAACTCTTGTGCCGGAAACTGTCGGGCCAGTTGATCAGGATCTTTAATCCCGGAAGGCAGCAGAACCAGAGCCGGAAATACACCGGCCCCAAGGAAAATCGGCAATGATCGGAACGCTGCCGCCAGCCCGGCATGGTCGTTGTCAAAAAACACCGCCACCCGGTCACCATAGCGCTTTACCAGTTTCAGGTGTTCTTCTGAAAGGGCCGTCCCCAGAGTAGCCACCACATTATTGATTCCCAGGGCATAGAGTGAGAGGGCATCCATATACCCTTCAACCATGAATACAGCATTCTGCTCTCCAATCGCCCGTTTGGCATGATAGAGATCATACAACAGGCGACGTTTTTGAAACAGCGGTGACTCGGATGAATTAATATATTTCGGCTCCGCCGCCGACAGGGTCCGGCCACCGAAACCAACCACCTTACCGGTCACATCACGAATGGGAAAGAGCAACCGGTCTCTGAACCGGTCATATATTTTACCGTTATCCTTCTTAACAATTAAGCCGCCTTGAACGGCAATGTCAAGGTCGGCCGGCTTTTTTATTGCTTTGACCAGGCTATCCCAGCCATCAGGGGCATATCCCAATTCAAACTGTTCGGCTACCGCCGTCGAAATGCCGCGCTCATCAAGATACTTTCCAACCTTGCCACCGAGGTTGCGCTGGAGCTGGCGCCGGAAAAACTCATGGGCCCGTTCCAGGACTGTCCCGAGCTGCTTTTTCAGCGATTTCCGCTCGGCAGCATCACCAGCATCCTGCCCTCGCTGTTCATAAGGGGTAACATCCATCCCACAACGAATAGCCAACCGCAGAATAGCTTCCGGATAAGTCAGATTTTCAATCTTGAGGAGAAAGGAAATGGCATCCCCACCGACCCCGCAGCCAAAACAATGATAAATACCCTTCCCCCGGTGAACCATGAAAGAAGGCGTCTTTTCCCCATGAAAGGGACAAAGCCCCTTAAAATTTGCCCCGCTTTTGACCAGGGAAACATAATCACCCACCACTTCAACCACATCCACCTGTTCACGCAATTCAGCAACAAATTCAGGAGGAAAATAATATGAGGTCATAGCATAGAGTATGGGGGAATAGGAAAAGGCTGTAAAGTTAAGCCTTTACAGCCGGATTGGTTTTTATGTACAAATTGCAGTTAACAAGCGAGGAAGATAGCCAATTCCAGCTTATTTGTCAAGCCTTTTTTTGAATCACTGGAATTTCGATATAAAGTCCTATGTTTTGTCAGCTGAAGTTACTTCAGGCGCTTTTTTGCGCTCGATTACCTGTTTTTTCACCGACTCATTACGCTGAAATTGCCAAACTCGCCCTTTCGGGCTCAGACAGGTCAATTTCTGCGCTCCATTCGCCGGAAAAAACAACGGTATCTCACGATGTCGCACCGGAAGTAACTTCAATTGAACATCCTGCAAAAGTTTCCTTATATCGGAATTCCAGTTGAGTCATCTTCTTTGCTGGCTGATAAAGATCTTAACTCAACTTTATGAGTTATGAAAAACAGCCGAGCCTGCCGGAAGGCACGGCTATGAGCCAAGCCCGAACATCCTGATATTGTATTCTGGAACATAAGTCAGAAAGTTGAGATCTTAAGAAGCGGGCTTAATTTTGCTCTCGTCACTCTTCTTCCAACAGCGGAAAATCAGACAGGCTGACCCCGCTTTTCCGAGCGGCCAGTTCCACGTTCAGGCGGGCCAGGGTCTTATAGGTTTCCACCATATCCGGCATTTTCTGTTCCAAGACCCGCAGATGGCCGGCAATAGTCTGATAATCGCCGCGAACAATGGGGCCGGTAAGAGCATCTACCGGGCCTTTTAACGCCAGGTTCTCGAGGCTGCCGCGGATGAGCGGCAGGAGCATTTCCCGGGCATCTTTCGTCCCGATTCCGATCTCTTCCAACATGGACATGGCCAGGAATTCCAGGGCTATAAAGAAATTAGAAGCCACCACCGCCGCCGCGTGATAAAGGGGTTTATCCGTTGCGGCAATCCGCAGCAGCTGCCCTTCAAGTACCGCCACCAACCGTTCAGCCAACGGATAGGCTGCTTCATCCCCTTCAAAACAGAAATAGGAGCCCGGCAGCACCTGCAGGGCCGTTGCAGGATCGACAATGCTTTGCAGGGGATGCAGAGAAAAAACCCCGGCCCCTTGTTCGACCGCCGGCTGCAAGATCTCCGAGGTCAGCGACCCACTCACATGGGCCACCATCTGACCACTGGAAAAAGCTCCAACCGCCGCCAGTTGTTCACAAAGCGGGGTGATGAAGCGATCCTGAACGGTAAGAAAAACCACCGATGCCTCCCGAGCCGCCTGCACTACATTGGTGGTCAGCAAGGTAGGCACATCCAACTGAACGGCAATCGTATTAAGCTGTTCCTGACTCCGATCACAAACGGCCACAAGCCGAAAACCGGCCCGGCTCAACAAAATTGCCAGAGCGCCACCCACTCTTCCCAGGCCGATGAATGCCAGAGTTTCCGCCATACAGAGTACCTTTCTCATGTTTTCTCTTAATAAAACATGTTTACAGCCCTGCCGCGGGCCGACAATAAAAATCGCTTTTTTTACGGAGGCATGTCTGGTTACTGGTTCACGCTCATTCTCGCCGGACATCCTGTCCGGCTTCCGAGGCCGACAGCCTGAATCACCATCCGGGTGATTCGCCGGCTGCCGAAAACCGCGTTAAACCAATAACCAGACCTACGCCAAAATACCCACAATTGGCAACTACATCTAGCGGCCGGGTAGCATAAATGTCAAATAAAAAAAGGGAGTGCCGAACGGCACCCCCTTTTTTACTTAGACTTGCAGGAACAACCTAGAAACGCATGGTCATCCCGCCATTGACGTATAGCACATCACCGTCGGTATCATACAAATACGGCTCATCATCACTGTAGTCGAAATAGCTGGCATTCAGGTTGAAGCTTACAGTGTCGGTAAAATTATAGACAACACCGAGGCTGTATTCTATCTGGTCAATTTCCAGATCAGAATTATCTTCCCAGCCAGGCAGGGAGACATAATGATTCATACCGGCATAGCTGCCATCAGGATCAGCACCGGTGAAAGTTCCGGCATTAACGTCTTCCATTTCGGCTTCGCCGTTATTCCAGACAATATTGCCGTTGAAACTCAGTTTATCGGAATAGGTAAAATCAGCACTGAACATCAGAGTGTGAATATCGGTATTGTATTCGATCTCATCCAACGTGTACCCAAAACTTGGGTGCAGGTATGAGCCTGCTCAGCCGCCGTAAGCGGGGATGGAGAGAAAAGTTTCATCCTCCATCTTCTGGAACTCGTAAGCCAGGGTAAGAACCAAACGATCAGTCGGCGCAAACCACAGATCAACTCCCGGAGCAAACATCTCCTTGTCATAGCTGTTGGTAAAACCGGGAATATCCATTTCCACTTCTTCCAGGAGGTACTTGAAATGGGCGTTGACAGACAATTTTGGAGAGATTATCCAGTTAGCATTAAAAGACAGTTCATGGGTATTTTCCGGCTCGGCGGTCAAAGTTGCTTCTCGGCTGTTGTACATGACAAAGTACTCGCCGGCGGGATCAAACCATGGCATTGGAAGGCCTACTAAACTATTGGTTCCACCACAAGTAGTACCTTCCTGCACATCATCTAACCAGGCATCAATTGCATCTCCATCTGCCAGGGCTGCCCCCTGATGAGCAAATGGCTCATCAATATCCTGGTACTGATACTTGAGACGCAGGCTAATATTCTTGAAGTAGCGACTGTTCAAGCTTACTTTAAAAGTATCGGTTTCCGTTTCCCCCAAAGCTTCGTCTTCACGGTCAATCTCTTCACGCTCATAGCCCAATAGAAGGTTGGTCCGGCTAAAGAGACGATACTTGAGGTCAATGCCATAGGTATCAGTATCTCGATCCAGAGAAGATTCCCGGTAAAAAGAGGGGTCGTCATGATGCTCATCATAACCTTCAAGATCATACAGGGCTGGATCAGCCATTGTATCAGGAGCAACATGATCATCATAAAATCTGGTATTATCATACTCTACAGCAACCGTATCACTATCAAGCTCTTCATAGGAATAGCGCATGGATACGGTGAGGTTTTTGATCGGTGACGAGGTAAGGCGGAAGGCCACCCGGTCATAATCATATTCAGGATCATCGGTTATACCATAATCATATTCAACAGCAGCAGCATCTTGATAGCTGGTATTGTAATCGCTGGCCGATTTATTTTCCACCGTCGTATTGACATAGGTACCAAACACCGAGGTGTTGAACGGCAACGCCAGCTGGGCCTTGATGATATGAGAATCCTTTTCAGACTCCGGCGTCGCGTCATAGGAGATGGCCCCATCATTTGCATCCCAGATAATCTTCTGGTCGGCCAGGCCACCGGCATTACTGGCCCCAACATACTGATTCGTGGGGTTGGAGGCATTCTCCTCAAATTCACGGTAGAAGAAGGTATAATCTACCGTCAGCATCCCTAAGTGGGCGGTGGCACCGATTTTAAAGTCATCAGTAGCCTCATTAACCCGCCGATCTTCAGCAAAAAAGTGGCAGCCGGAACACTTGTTCATCGTCCGGCCCTGCTCGTAACCGTGCCGGGTTTCCCGCCGGTAGTCGGCATGAATTTTTATAAATTCAGCTCCCGGAATCAGGAATTCATTCTTACTGGTAAATTCCTCACGGATAATATAGAGATCATTGCCCCAAGAGTCATGCTGGGCGATACCCACGTTAGCCCCGACAAGATCAGGGCGGCACATAATCTTCTTGCTGCCCAACGCCACATAAAAGATGTCGGCAACCGTCGGCGCCATGGTTGTCGGAAAGGCAAAGTCGGGATCGGTATTCCAGTTCACCAGATCATCATTTTCCAGCCAGTGGTTGAAACGCCGATAACTGTTGTTGGTCCGGAAGTAGCGTTTCACATCAAGGTTCAACGACCCTTCCATATCGTCATCATCAGTAAAATTTATCGCGCCATCATACTTGACGCCCTTTTGCCAGCCATCCACCTCTGCATCAAGGGTAACACCAACCCCCTGGTTCAGATGATGAAACTCACCGGCTCCTTCTTTGGAGTCGTCCACATCCACACCCTCAAATCCCACACTCACCTTCCCGGTGGTCTGGTCGGCCTTGGCAAAGCCGGGGACAAGGATCAGACAGACTGCCAACAGAGATAATAAAGCAATCCGTTTCATGATTTCTCCTTGTAATCCGTTCATTATCGGGTTAAACCACGGCCCTGCCCGGGAACACTCTGGGAGGGCAGGTCACTACCATGAATCTGCACATGGCACTGGGTACATTTGGTAGCATAAGCCTGACCCCAAGACATCATCTGCGCGTCAGGATGACTGGCAAGCTGTTCGGCACTAAGTGAAGTACCGTTTACCGAAGCGGCCCCACCGGAACGCCCGCTATGAAAATGGGGCTCATGGCATTGCAGGCACAGGTAAGGCTCATTCTGAATTTTAAGGTTATTGGCTACCGTCCCGTGGGGATCATGACAGATAGTACAATCATCGCTGACCGGAGCATGTTCAAAAACGAACGGGCCCTGGTAACGGGTATGGCAGTTGAGGCAAAGATCGTTTAGCCGCTCATCAGTCTTCAGGTTCTTAACCATGGAACCATGATTGGCGTGGCAGTCGCTGCAGACCATCTTGCCTTCCTTCACCGGATGGTGGGAAGGATAGTACATTTTAGCCCGTTCCAACTGATGACATTGGTAACAGAGTTCCGGTTCGGCTTTTTTCAGCGAATTTTCCTTAACCGGAGCATCATGAACCTGGTGACAGGTGGTACAGGCCACTTCATTAAAAGGATGGGCGGTACCAGCCCAGTCCATCTGTTCACCGTCGCTATGACAGCGGAGACAGACGGCGGAAGCCTGGTTGGCATCCAATGTTTTGAAAGAAATAACCATTTCCGGATCTTCACTGTCAGCGTGTTTACTGGACGGACCGTGACAGGTTTCGCATCCCTGCATACCAATGGCCGTTTCAGCTGCCATGATCCGGTCATGAATGGAGCCGCTGAACTTGGCCACTAACTCATCGTGGCAGTCAGCACAGGCTTCATTACCGACATACTGGGCCCCTTCCACGGGCACCGGCAGTTTCAAGGCACTGGCCCGCTGATTGGTAAAGGTAGTACAGGCAGCCACTGTCAGTAACAGCACTCCCAGTATTCCCATACCCAGCAATAACCAATTTTTTCTTATTTTCATAACCTCTCTCCTATTTAAAATTCCTCGTTAATCCTTCCCCGTTATCAGCTAACAGAAATACTAAAAATCCCTCTCCACCTCCTTTCACGCAGACAAAATACATTGAAATTAATGTGCAAAAAAAATAAAAACAACTTACACTTATAAAGGGTGTTGCAACGAATCGGCTAACCTATTGAAATCATAGGTTTTTTAGCGAAAAACTCCATTCGGGATTTTCCCGGAAACACTAATAAAATCAATGACTTACGGCGATCATTGCAACACCCTTTTATAGAAAAAATTAGCCATACTTCTCTTAGTGAATATATCGTTGATTGTCAATGAAATATTAGCAATTTTTTATAATATTGTGAAATATTTATTATAAATATATCTTAATATCCAAATAGTTATAGACTTTTATATTTATGTCTTGCGTTCTAAACTGACGGTCGGCCATCAAGCAAAAAACCATAAGATTAAAGGGAAAGCATAGAAGATAAACGCTTTTTCCTTGACAATTCAGCACAATTTTTTTATTAGTCTCCCCTTGCACTCGGAGCGCAATAGGATTATGGTTCCTTGTAACTGCTATAACGAAAGCATAAACTCTTAAAGAGAAAATACTCAGGAGTATTCCCATGGCCGTACCAAAGAGAAGAACATCGAAAGCCAGAAAAAGGCAGCGTCGGGCACACCAGTCACTGACTGCGCCGGCTCACTCCACTTGCCCTAACTGTCAGGCTCCAACTATCCCCCACCGGATCTGTACCAGTTGCGGTACTTACAAAGGGGAAGTTATTCTTGCCATCAACAATGAATAAATGAGCAGTGTCCGGATATCCTTGGAAACTGACTTCTTACCTTACGCATTGTCGTTATACATTTTTTTCTGACAATATCCAGGCATCCCGGCGGCAAGCCGGGAACTTTTCCCGGTCGCCAGCCTGCCCTGGAGGCAGGGCCGGCGCTGAAATCCTGAAAAGGACTTTTATGCCTGATTCCCAACACAGTGCAACCGCATGAAGATAGCCGTAGATGCCATGGGTGGCGATAACGCCCCGGAGGAAATTGTTGCCGGTGCCGTAGAAGCAGCCCGGGAATACAATATCCATGTCATCCTGGTGGGCTACCGGGAACGCATTGAACACGAACTGAAAAAATACCCGATAAAAAACCTGCCTATCTACATCCAGCATGCCTCCGAAGTGGTGAGCATGGATGATTCGCCGTCAAAAGCCCTGAGAAGGAAAAAAGATTCATCCCTGAAGATTGCCATTGATCTGGTTCGTGACGGCAGGGCCGAAGGAATTATATCTGCCGGCAATTCCGGAGCCGCCATGGCCTTGGCCATGTTTACCCTGAAAAAGCTGGAAAATATCGACCGGCCGGCAATCGTCACCAATCTCCCCACCGTAAAGGGCTCAACAGTTATTTTAGACGTGGGCGGCAATGTCGATTGCAAACCTTTACACTTGGCGCAGTTTGCGGTCATGGGCAGTGTTTATGCCACCTATATACTTGGCAAATCAGCCCCCAGAGTCGGATTGCTGAGTAACGGGGAAGAATCTTCCAAGGGAAACGACCTGACCCGGGAAACCGATGCCCTGCTGAAAAAAAGCTCATTAAATTACGTAGGTTACATCGAAGGAGGGGATATTTTCCCCGGCGATATCGACGTTATTGTTTGTGACGGTTTTGTCGGCAATATCGTCCTTAAAACCAGTGAAGGCTTAGCCCTGGCAATGACTGACATTCTCAAGCATGAGCTTTCTACCAACCTGAAAAGTAGAATGGGAGCATTGTTAAGCAAGGATGCCCTGCGCCGACTGAAGGCCAGGATAGATTATAAAGAATATGGTGGTGCTCCACTTTTGGGGGTCAATGGAAACTGTTTCATCTGCCATGGCTCCTCATGCCATAAAGCAATAAAAAATGCCATTCGGTTCAGCACTGAATTTGCAAAACAGCGGGTCAACGACCACTTGATTGCTGAGCTGGCACGCAACGGGGAAATCCAAAAGCTGTTGCCTAAGAAAAAAATCTGGAACCAAATTAAGGAAAGAATTATCAGTAAAGATCGTGAAGAAGAGGCTGAGGAAGAATAATGAGCCCCAGAATGACCAGGATCACCGGTACCGGTTCCTACCTGCCGCAGGCCATCAGAACCAACCAAGACCTGGAAAAAATGATTGAAACCTCGGATGAATGGATTGTTGTCCGGTCCGGAATCAGTGAACGACGCATCGCGGCTGACAATGAACAAACCTCCGACATGTCTTGCGCTGCCTCCAGGCAGGCACTTGATATGTCCAGGATCAAACCGTCTGAGCTTGATATGATCATCGTCGCCACCGTCACTCCGGATATGCCTTTTCCACCCACGGCCTGCATTCTGCAGCATAAACTGGGAGCCGGAGGTTGCGCCGCCTTCGATCTCAATGCAGTATGTAGTGGTTTTTTATATGGAATGGCGGTTGCTGACGGTTTCATCCGGGGGGGGAATGCAAAAAACATCCTGGTGGTCGGCGCCGAAATATTATCAAGAATTGTCAACTGGCAGGACCGCACTACCTGTGTGCTGTTCGGTGACGGGGCCGGAGCGGTGGTACTCCAGGCAGAGGAAAAATCAGGACGGGGTATTCTTTCCAGCCATCTGCACGCGGATGGGCAGTATGCTCCCTTACTGATAGTGCCAGGCGGCGGTTCAGTCACCCCTGCCAGCCACCAGTCGGTGGAAGACAAACTGCACTATATTGCCATGCAAGGCAATGAGCTCTTCAAAGTAGCCGTCCGCTGCCTGTCGGAAGTGGCCCTGGAAGCCCTTCAGCATAATAATGTCGCCTTGGATGAGCTCAAATTATTCATCCCTCATCAGGCTAACATGAGAATCATCAAAGCAGTCACAAGCCGCATCGGCCTGCCGCCGGAAAAAGTTTTTACCAATGTCCATAAATACGGCAACACCTCTTCCGCCTCCATTCCCATCGCTCTGGATGAAGCCAACCGCAAAGGTTTACTGCATCCCCATGACCTGCTGCTTTTTGATACCTTTGGCGGCGGTTTGACCTGGGGCGCCATGGTTGCCCGCTGGTAAGTAGTACAGCAATGCTAATCATTAAATCAAGGGACACCCGAAGATTTGTGTTTTCGGATGAAAACAAATTTATAAATTTAAGTTCAACTTTCTGAGTTGTTCTAAAAACACCCCTGCCTGTCAGCAGACACGGCTATGAGCCAAGCCCGAACATCCTGTAATGTATTCTTGGCAATGCAACTCAGAAAGTTGAGTTTAAGTAAACACTGTCTGCTTAAGATAAGGCATCTTTCTGCCGATTAGAGATAGAATTGCCCGGCAAAAACACGGCTATCTGATTAAAATGTCTTAATTTTTTCATTTTTTCCTTGACTTTTTAAGCCAAAATCTATTTAAGCGGATATCTAATTGGCATTCTCTGGAAACTGTTTTTACAGATAAGCGCTTTCGACCACTGGCAGTAAGCTGTTAGCCAAAACAGTTGAATCCAGATAGCTCATCCAGAACCTTTTGGTCTTGGGCATAAGCTGTTAAGGAGGTCAATGACTATGCACTCTGAAAAAGTAGCTTTCCTGTTTCCCGGCCAAGGATCGCAGTATGTGGGGATGGGGAAGGATTTTTACCAGACATTCAAAGTAGCAGAAGATGTTTTCACTGAAGCAGGGGATTCGCTGGATCAGGATCTGGCAGATATATGTTTCGAAGCTCCCAGGGAAGAACTGAATAGGACGGAGAATACCCAGCCGGCCATTCTCACCTCCAGCATTGCAACCCTGAAAGTTCTGATGCAGGAGTATGGCATCAAACCGGTTATCCTGGCAGGTCACAGCCTGGGTGAATATTCGGCCCTGGTAGCTGCCGGAGTTATATCTTTTTATGACGCCGTCCAAGTGGTCCGCGCCCGGGGAAAATTTATGCAGTCGGCTGTCCCTTTAGGCTTCGGCACCATGGCTGCAGTACTCGGAATGAAAAATGAACAGCTGGAAAATATCTGTAGAGAAACCACCAATCCTGCCAAGGATAAGGTCGTTGAACCAGCAAATTATAATTGTCCGGGGCAAATTGTTATTTCCGGTCATGTCAAAGCGGTGGATGAAGCGACGTTAAAAGCCAAAAATGAAGGCGCCAGCCGGGCCGTCAAGCTGCCGGTCAGCGCTCCATTTCACTGTTCATTGATGGAGCCAGCGGCCCGAAAGCTGGCAGAAAAGTTTTCTGCCGTCCAGGTTAACGAACCGCAAATTCCCATTATCTCCAATGTTGATGCCGACACTAATTACAGCATCGACAAAACCAGTGATTTACTGATCCGTCAGGTCAGCAATGCCGTTCGTTGGGAAGAGTCCATGAACCTTATGGTCGCCCAGGGAATTACCCGCGTTATTGAAGTGGGACCCGGAAGAATTCTCTCAGGGCTGATAAAGCGCATTAATCGCCGGGTTAAAACCCATACAGTGGAAAATATAGCCGATCTGAAAAAACTGGCCGAGGTTTTTGGATGAACGATGTTCTTTCAGCTTTTGATTTTTCAGGGCGTATAGCCCTGGTCACCGGGGGAACCCGGGGCATTGGCCGGGCGATTGTTGCCTCCCTGGCATCGCTGGGAACCCAGGTATACTTCTGTGGTACCAACCGGGAATTGGGGCGGAATGTTGAACAGGAATTGTGCAGCCTCAAAGGTTCCGTCCATTTTATCCCGGCCGATATTTCGTCCATGGATCAGGCCAAAAAGTTGATAGACACCATTATTGAACAGGAAAGCAAACTGGATTTCCTCATCAATAATGCCGGCATCACCCGGGACAACCTTCTGCTGCGGATGAAAGAGCAGGAATGGGATGAGGTCATGGCAGTCAACCTGAAAGGGTGCTTCAACTGCACAAAGGCCGCAGTCAAGCCAATGGTCAGAAAACGTTATGGTCGGTTGATATTCATGTCATCGGTTGTCGGCATAATGGGCAACCCCGGGCAGGCCAATTATGCGGCCTCCAAAGCGGGAATAATCGGCTTCAGTAAAAGCATCGCCAGGGAGCTTGCTTCCCGCCAGATTACCAGTAATGTTATTGCTCCCGGTTATATTGAAACAGAAATGACCGCCAGGATGACAGACCAAGCCAAGAATGATATGCTGAGCCTGATTCCAGCCCAGCGACTGGGAACCGTCGATGATATTGCCCAGGCAGTTGCCTTCCTGGCTTCACCCATGGCATCATACATCACCGGCCAGGTATTGCAAGTCAACGGTGGCCTGCTGATGCCCTGACAGCCAGTTCACATAGAATAAATCATAATCAACTAAGAATAGACGATACTTAAAAACAGGAGGAAATAAAACATGTCAGTTGAACAAAAAGTAAAAGAAATTATTGCTGAACAGCTGGGGATTAAAGATCTTGCTGAGATTACCAGCGAAGCATCGTTCATTGATGATCTGGGCGCTGATTCTCTGGATACCGTGGAGTTGGTCATGGCTTTTGAAGAGGAATACGGCGTTGAAATTCCCGATGAAGACGCGGAAAAAATAAGAACCGTTCAGACTGCCATTGACTATATCAGCGAACACCTGCCAGCGGAATAAACACGGCTGGAATCCGCCTTATTCATACCTAAAAAAGACGTTCTCCTTCCAGGCGAACGTCTTTTTTTCTTTACAATTTTCCCAAATAATACTACAAAAAAGTTCTTTTTGGCTGATATAAAATCATATCCTGAAAAGCAGGGAGGTAACACGTGAAAAGGCGGGTTGTGGTAACCGGGGTAGGATTGATTACGCCACTGGGAACCGGAGTTGATAAAAACTGGCAGGCGCTGCTGACCGGCCAATGCGGCATTGGTTTAATCACTAAATTTGATGCTGAAAAACTGGCAACTAAAATTGCTGGCGAAGTGCTTGATTTTGAACCAACTGATTTTATGGCAGCTAAAGATGCCAAGCGGGTGGGGACATTTATCCAGTATGGGCTGGCTGCTGCTGACATGGCCATGGAAATGGCCGGATTAACCATTAGTGACTCGCTTAGCACCAGAACCGGGGTTTGCGTTGGCTCCGGTCTTGGAGGCCTGGAGTTACTTGAACGTAATCATGATATCCTGAAAAAGAGCGGTCCCAGACGCATTTCACCATTTTTTATCCCCGGTATGATTTCCAACCTGGCACCGGGCAATATCTCCATCCGCCACAATGCCAAAGGCCCGAATCTTTCGGTGGTAACCGCCTGCGCAACCGGCAGCCATTCGATCGGAGAAGGATTTAAAATTATTCAGCGTCAGGATGCAGATATTATGATAGCTGGAGGAACAGAATCGGCGGTTACGGCCTTGAGTATCGCCGGCTTTAATGCCATGAGAGCCCTCTCCACCCGCAATGATCAGCCGGAAAAAGCCAGCCGTCCCTTCGATGCTGATCGTGATGGCTTTGTCATGGCTGAAGGTGCCGGCATCCTGATCCTGGAAGAGTTGGAATTTGCTCTCCGGCGCGGGGCGCCAATCCTCGCGGAGATAGTTGGCTATGGAGCCAGTGCTGATGCTTTCCATGTGGCCGCGCCGGCTCCCGAAGGTGAAGGTGCCGCCAGAGCAATCCAAATGGCTCTGGATGATGCAGGGCTACCCAAAGAAGCCTATGGTTATGTCAATGCCCACGGAACATCCACCTATTCCAACGATCTCTATGAAACTCAAGCCATTAAAAAGGTTTTTGCTAATCATGCGAACAAACTGCTGATCAGTTCCACTAAGTCCATGACCGGCCACATGTTGGGAGGAACCGGAGCGGTGGAAGCAGCCATCACGGTTCTTTCCCTGAATCACGGCATGGTGCATCCAACCATTAACCTGGACAACCCAGACGAACAATGTGACCTTAATTACGTTCCCCATCAGGCTCAAAAAATAAGCTTGGATGCAGCCATTTCAAACTCTTTCGGTTTTGGCGGTACCAATGCCTGCCTGTCATTCAGACGCTATCAGGATTGACAATAATGACTACCCAGTTACAACAAAATTCACTCCCTTCCCTGGCGATTGCCAGTGATCATGGTGGCTATGCCCTAAAAGAACAATTAAAGACCAACCTAGCTGGCAGCTATTTGATCGCCGATCTGGGAACCAATTCTGAAGCGTCCGTTGATTATCCGATTTATGCCTATCGGCTGGCTGACATGGTCGCCAGTGGACAATACTCCAGGGGCATTCTCATCTGCGGCACCGGCATTGGCATGTCCATTGCTGCAAACCGCAACCCGCTGGTCAGGGCAGCGCTGGTGACCGATCAATTTACCGCCCAAATGGCACGGGAGCACAATAATGCCAATGTCCTGGTACTTGGCGGCAGAGTCACCGAAACCAGTAAAGCCATTGATATAGTCAAAACCTGGTTAACTACTTCTTTTGCCGGTGGCCGTCACGCAAGACGGGTACGACAACTGGGCAAAAGCCCCATAAGTCCCCATCTTGCAGCTGTAGATCCCGATATTTTCCAACTCATTGAGGATGAAACCAGGCGGCAGGAAGAAAAACTGATCATGATTGCTTCCGAAAACTATGCCAGCCAGGCAGTTCTGGAAGCCCAAGGAAGTGTACTGACCAATAAATACGCCGAAGGCTATCCCTTCAAGCGATACTACGGTGGCTGCCAGTATGTGGACCAAGTTGAGCAACTGGCAATTGAGCGGGCCAAAAACCTGTTTCAGGCCGAACATGTCAATGTCCAGCCCCTTTCCGGATCTTCAGCCAATATGGCAGTTTATATGAGTGTTTTGGATGTCGGCGACAAAATATTGGGCATGAGCCTGGCCCATGGAGGACATCTGACCCATGGAGCTCTGGTAAGCTTTTCCGGCAAAATTTTCCAATCCGTCTCTTATGGAGTCAACCGGGAAACCCATTATCTTGACTATGATAAAATTGAGGACATTGCCATCCGGGAACAACCAAAAATCATTGTCGCCGGTGCCAGCTCCTACTCCCGAATTATTGATTTCCCCCGTTTCCGGCAAATTGCCGATCGCGTCGGCGCCATGCTGATGGTTGATATGGCCCATATTGCCGGTCTGATAGCCGCGGGAGTGCATCCATCTCCGGTCCCTTTTGCCGATTTTGTTACCACCACTACTCACAAAACCCTGCGGGGACCACGGGGTGGCATGATACTCTGTAAAAAGGAATATGCCGCCCGGATAGACAAGGCAATCTTTCCCGGCATCCAGGGAGGCCCATTGATGCATGTCATTGCCGCTAAGGCAGTATCTTTCCGGGAGGCCATGGGCGACAATTTCAAACATATTCAGCAGCAAACAGTCAGTAATGCCCGTCATCTAGCCCAAGACCTTCATGATCGTGGTTTCAGCATCATTTCCGCTGGCACTGACAATCATCTCTTTCTCATTGACCTTACCTCTCAGTCGATTAAGGGAAAGCGGGCGGAAGAAGTACTCGATGAAGCAGGCATTACGGCCAATAAAAATGGCATCCCTTTTGATCAGCGCCCGCCCACCGACCCCAGCGGTATCCGTATCGGGACACCGATGGTTTCAACCCGGGGGATGAAGGAAAAGGAGATGGAAGCCACTGCCGGTTTTATTGCCGCAGTCCTTAAGGACCCAGACAACACCGCGAACATCAGGAACATCCGGGAAAAAGTACGGGAACTGTGCAACCGTTTTCCCATTTACCGGGAACGTCTTTCAAGTTAAGCTGTCAACCATAAGCATTCAGCTAACTGCTCAATTTAAGGGATAAAATATGTCCATTGAAGATCAATCACGACCTGACTGGCAAACCTATTTTTTTCAGATTGCCAAGCTGGTAGCCAGCCGATCCACCTGTTTACGGCGCCAAGTGGGAGCCGTCCTGGTCAAGGACAACCGCATTCTTTCTACCGGCTATAACGGAGCCCCGGCTGGTATTACCCACTGCCTTGAACGGGGCTGCATCAGAACCGAACTCAATATTCCCTCAGGAGAACGACATGAGCTATGCCGTGGTCTCCATGCCGAGCAAAACGCCATTATCCAGGCAGCATACCATGGTGTCAGCATAAATGGAGCAGATATTTACTGTACCAATCAACCCTGTATTATCTGTTCAAAGATGTTGATCAATGCCGGCATCAAAAAAATATATATCAGTAATCCTTACCCGGATAAACTGGCGGAAGAAATGCTTACAGAAGCCAGCATCCCCCTGATCTGCCAATGAAATGCCCATTTTGCAATTTTCTGGAAGACAAGGTCATAGATTCCAGACTTTCAAAAGACCAGACGACCATTCGCCGGCGGCGGGAATGCCTTTCCTGCGGAAAGCGTTTTACCACCTTTGAAAAAATAGAAATCAATCTGCCATTGATTATCAAACGTGATGGCCGCCGGGAAGCCTATGCCCGGAAAAAAGTTGAGCTGGGCTTGAAAAAGGCCTGTGAAAAAAGACCGGTGGCTATCGATGACATCGAAAAAATCATCAACACCATCGAGCAGGAGCTGCAGGAAAGCGGCGAAAAGGAAGTGGACAGCTCGGTTGTCGGTGAAAAAATTATGCAGTTACTGAAAAAACTTGACGATGTGGCCTACATTCGGTTTGCCTCGGTCTACCGACAGTTTAAAGATATTAATGAATTTATCCAGGAACTCCAGGGGATGGTAAACAGTAATCAGGAATGACTATTCTTCTTACGGATGAAAGCTATCTGAAACAAGCTTTGAAACTGGCGGCCAAGGCCAAAGGACGAACATCACCCAACCCCATGGTGGGCGCGTTGGTGGTCAAAAACGATAAAATCGTCGGCAAGGGATTTCATCCGGTGGCCGGCAAACCTCACGCGGAAATTTATGCCCTCCGGGAAGCAGGAGAGCAAGCCCGGAAGGCCACCATATATGTAACCCTTGAGCCCTGCAATCACCAGGGCCGGACCCCACCCTGCACCGAAGCCATTATTGCTGCCGGCATCAGCCGGGTGGTCATTGGGATGGAAGACCCCAACCCGAAAGTTGCCGGCAAAGGTATTGCCCGGCTGCGGAAAGCTGGCATTGATACCGTTTCCGGCATCCTGGAAGATAAATGCCGCCAGCTGAACGAAGCCTACATTAAATATATTACCACCAATACCCCCTTTGTTACCCTGAAAATTGCCGCCAGCATGGATGGCAGAATTGCTACCCATGCCGGCCATTCACACTGGATAACCAACGATAAATCACGTCGTTACGTGCACCGGCTGCGCGATGAAACCGATGCCATCCTGATCGGCATCGGCACATTGTTGCAGGACAATCCCATGCTGACTACCCGGCTGTCAGAGAAAAAAAGCCGTAATCCCTATCGGATCATCGTTGATTCCCGCTTGAGGACGCCGCTGCATGCCAATATTTTCGGCAAGGATGCAAAGGAAAAGCTTATCCTGGCCACCAGCTGTAAAAATCAGGAAAACTTGAAACTGTACAAGGATCGGACTTACCATATTTTGCAGATACCCACAGATGAAGTGGGACAGTTGGATCTGAAGATTCTAATGAAAAAACTGGCCCAGCTTGAAATCATGTCTGTACTTATTGAAGGCGGATCGGAAATCAGCGGGTCATCCGTAGATGCGGGTATTGTTGATAAGCTCTGTTTCTTTTATGCTCCCCTGCTGATTGGCGGCCGGGGTTCTATCGGCATGATGGGCGGCCAGGGAATTAATTTTATGCCTGAAGCCCAAAGGGTAAAAAATCTAAAAATTAAACATTTTGGCACCGATATCTGCGTTGAAGGTTATCTCCAATCACCACCGTCACCCCCCCATGAATAAAATCATTGGCCTGCTGGGCCACAGCTTCCTCTATCCAGCTTCCATAGGGTACCGGCTGATGGCTGCCGGCCGCAATCTTCTTTATGATGTAGGTCTACTCCAGACAAATCAGGTACCGGTTCCGATTATCTGCGTTGGCAACCTGACCGTTGGCGGGACTGGAAAAACTCCCATGGTCAGCTGGTTGACGGAATATTTCAGCCAGCAAGGAAAAAAAGTGGGGATTCTTACCCGGGGCTATAAACGCCGTGGCAGTCAAAAACCACTTCTACTTCTCCCAGATGAGGAAAATAAACATAAAGTCAGTGAGCTTGGTGATGAAGCAGCAATGCTGCACGCCAGGCATCCGCAAGCTGCTTTGGCACTGGATATCGACCGCAGCCGAGGGGCCAAGGCCATTTGTTCCCGCTGGCAACCGGACATTCTTATCATGGATGATGGCTTTCAGCATCACCGGTTACAACGAAGCTTAAATATCGTCATGATTGACAGCCAACGACTTTTTGGCAATGGACTTTTACTGCCGGCCGGCCCTTTAAGAGAACCGATTTCAGCCCTGCAAAGGGCTGATCTGGCAGTTTTCAATAAATTTGATGCCCATCATCCATTTTTTGCCAAAAAAAGCCGCAGGGTTTTCAACTATATATCACCTGAACGGCTGTTTACTGCCAGCTATCAAATCCATTCCCTACATGACATAAAGCATCCCTCACAACATCTATCAGTCGGTCAGCTGCAGGGTAAAAAAGTTCTGGCCTTTGCCGGCATAGCCAATCCGGACTATTTTTTCCAACAGCTTGAAACCCTGGGGATCAAACTGCAAAATACCATTTCGTTTACTGATCATACGGACTACAAACTGAAAAACTTAAAAAAAATCAGCCAGGCGGCCACTGGCTGCCAGCTGGCGGTAACTACCGCCAAAGATGCGGTAAAAATTGCTGAGATCCCAAAAACACAGCACCTGCTGCCAGCATTGCTGGTCGCTGATATTGATGTGCAGATTGAACCACAACGTCGATTCATTGAGCTGATTGAATCCCGTTTAGCAATGAATGATAATCATAGAGAAGGTCATATCTTAAATACTCAACGTTCTGAGTTATGAAAAAACAACCCAGCCGTGTCCAAACATCCTGATAATATATTCGGGTAACACGAGTCAGAAAATTAAGTTAAATCTTAAATATTCAGTGAATATTTAAGATTTAAGATGTAACCCTCTCTGTAAAATCGCGATAACATGATGGCCAACCATTTACCAGACAAAACGATCATACAAAAAGCAGCGGTTTTCCTGGATCGTGATGGCACCATTATCGAGGAAGTCGACTACCTGGACAATATCGGGCAGCTCAAACTCATTCCGGGAGCCGCCCAAGCCATTAGATTACTCAACCAGACCGCCATACCGGTCATTATGATTACCAACCAGTCGGGAGTCGCCCGGGGTTATTTTTCCGAATCCCTGGTCAAGCAATTACACCAACAGCTCAATGAACTCCTGGAAGCAAAATCGGCATACCTTGACGCTATTTATTACTGTCCCCATCACCCGACAGCAGGAAATCCACCCTATCGGCAACAATGCAGTTGCCGCAAACCCAACCCCGGCATGGTAGAACAGGCAATCAGGGATCTGCAGTTAGGAAAACGACATTCATTTATAGTGGGAGACAAACTGACTGACATTGAACTGGCTAGGAGAGCCGGAGCTGAGGGCATCCTGGTCCTGACCGGCTATGGTGAAGAACAAAGAAAACGACTGGACGAAACCGAAAATGTGCAACCAGCCTACATTGCCACTGATCTGCTGCAGGCGATACAATGGGTTATCTCCCGGTTATCCGTGCAGCCTCTTATCAATGAATTTAATGCAAAACAATCAAAAAAAATGCAACCATGAAGAACATGAAGGTCGTGAAGATTTCATTAACTGAACTTCTTGATCTTCAGGTTCTTCATGGTAATAATACTTTCAACGTATTTCATTTCACTATGATTTAAACCTCTTTTATCCCTGCTGCACCGGGCTAGGGATTCACGAAACATCACCAGATTGAGCAGGAGGAAAAAATGGCTATCAACAAGGAGCTACTGGATATTCTCGTCTGTCCCCAGTGCAAAAAAGAGCTGACCCTGACGTCGGATAAAAATTGGTTGATCTGCGATAACTGCCAGCTACGCTACCCGATCCGGGATGAAATCCCTATCATGCTCATCGATGAGGCCGAACCACTAGACAAGGTAGACGGTTAGCACTCATTCGGAAGCCTGAAAATGAAGCCTCTAACAGGTGAAAAGATCAAAAAAATCATGATCCGCTCCACCAACTGGATTGGGATGCGGTGATGACCACCCCGGCCATGGGTGTTCTCCGCTCCTTTTTCCCCACAGCTGAAATTGTGGTGGTTGCCAATCCACTGGTGGCAATTTTCGGCCCTACGGACCACACCACAACATCGCCGATGACTGCCAAAGCCAGACTTATCCGCAAGGAAACCCCCTGTACCCCCTGTCTGTTGCGCCAATGTCCCAAAGACCACCAATGCATGCAGGCAGTTACGGCTGAAGAAGTTTTGCAGGCGGCGGCAGAATTACTGGATATGCCCCAATGAAAGTCCTGATGATCAAAGTCAGTGCCCTGGGCGATATCATCCATGTCCTGCCGGTAGCGGCTTATCTGAAAAACTGCCCGGAAGTCAGAGAACTTCACTGGCTGGTGGAAGAACCATTTGCCGGTTTTCTGACCGGACAACCGTTGATTGACAAAATCCAATGTATCAGCACAAAAAAATGGCGACAGCAGGGGGTACCAGCATCTTTGAAAGGAGTGCTTGCCACCATCAGAAGGTTACGACGGGAAAAATATGATCTCGTCCTTGATCTCCAAGGAAACAGCAAAAGCGGGATGTTTACCCGTTTTTCCGGCGCTCCGCTCCGCTTCGGTTTTGACGCCCAAGGCGTCCGGGAATGGCCAAACATCATCGCCACCAACCGTCATGTCACCCTGGCAAAAACCGTCACTCATATCATTGATAAAAATCTGGCGCTGGCATCAAACGCCTTTCCCGGAGGTCCTCCAGCCCCGCTACAGGGGCCACTGCTGGCTGATTCCCGCCTTCTGAAACAGGTTAAGGAAAAGTTATCGGCAATCAGAACAGAAGAGGGGCCGCTGGTTATTTTTCATTATGGAACCACCTGGGAAACAAAATTATGGTCCATAGATGCCTGGATTGAGCTGGCCCGGTCATTGTGGGAAACTAAAGCAATCCCCCCCCTGCTGACCTGGGGAAATGAAGAAGAGTTGGAAGCCGTTAAAAGAATAGCCTCAGCATGTCCTCACACAATCGTCTGGCCCCGGGGAAATCTGGAAGAACTGATGGCGTTACTCAAAATGGCGGATTTGGTAATAGGTGGTGATACGGGACCAATCCATATTGCCGCGGCCCTCGGAACTTCAACCATATCGTACTACCGGGCCACCGATCATCGGAGAAACGGCCCCCGGGGTGAAAAACATACCTGTTTCCAGTCAACCATGGACTGTTCCCCCTGTCTCCTGCGTACCTGCCCGCAGGATGAACAATGCCGGTACAGCATCCCCGCTGAAAAAATACTTGAGGCAGTACAGGCGTTGCTGGCCCACTAAAACTCGCATTGCATTCACTCTCTTATTTGCAGCACTTGGAGGAAAACCTGCAAACGGTGTCCATCACCAGACATCAGTCATGTGCAGGTTTAGCCAGGATAATAAAAGAATGAGAGAAATAGTTTCTCAAGAATTGAGGCCAGGTTTTAATCGGATGTTTTCTAGATTTCACCCAGTATATTGCATAGGAGTCCAATCCTGACCGCCGGCAGAGGTAAGATAACGTTAGAGGATCAAACCAACAAGTATGCTCTTCATGTACTTGAGGTCGGTTGTATCTCCAGATTTTCCAAAATTGTTTGATATAGAAGGGATTAGGCGTAGAAATAAATAATGTTCCATTCAAAGCCAGATGTTGCTTCATATTTTGCAGAAACTGACCCGGGTTATCCAAATGTTCAATGATTTCACCAGCTATAATGACATCAAATTGTTCTCCCAAGTTCATGGTCATCACGTTGTCAGTTCTTACATGATAGCCTTCTTCCCGCAAAATCTCTATACCCTCATCGTCGATGTCCACCCCTAAAGTTCTGGGGTTAATTTTACAGATTTGCCGAAATAAGAGATTTGCTTTGGTCTCCAACCTTTCTGAGGTTTCATGACGCATACGACGGCTATCAACAACACCAAGATCCAGTATTTTACCACTTTTAACCAAGGGAGTAATAACTTCCAGACGATCACGGATAGAACTTTTAAATGTTAGTGGACGCATATCAATATTCCTATCTGAATTTCTTAAATATTCATTGCTCGAGCCAATAATTCATATACGCCGGCAATGCCGAACCGGAAGCAGAACCCCTCCGATGAGTATGAATCACCCGCCGTAAAACTTTTTGCCAGAAATATCGATTTTTTATCAGGCTTTGTCGCCAACAAAGATCATCATAGACGCTGACAAAACGCAGAAAGTCATTCCTTGTCAGGTTGATTTTCCGGGGAGCATGAAGAGCGGAATACAATAACCCGGCAATATCCTTAATCACCCAGCGTGATGGAGTCTGGCGGCGAATAGCAACCCGATGCAAATCCATAACATAAATTCGCGGTTGCTCAGCTTCCTGGGCAACTGAGCTCAGATCAATACGCAAATGGCAAAGATAAAAATCACGATGATTGATCCCGTTGGAATGCAGCTTCCGCGAAATCAGGGCAACATCCCTGATTACTGACCATTTCAGCGGCAGTGCCACATGATGCCCATAGTTCTCCGTTAGCGTCGGCAACCATGATTCCAGGTCTTCGGTATACTGAAGGGCATCCGTAATAATAAATGATTTCATCCTGGCAGGGTTTCTGCCCTCTTGGCCAAAGGCAGCGATCTTCATGGTGGGAATGCCCAGGCGTTCCAGGGAACGGATTCCCTCCCATTCATTTCTTGCTCCCAGAACTGGCAGGCGCAACTGTAGCAAGTTTTTCCATATCTCTTTCCAGCCAACACCAAAATGAGCTTTGAGAAAAAAAGACCGTCCATGGCGCTCAAAAGAGAAGGTTTTGCGCTCAACAACCACCTGTTTGACAACTTCGCCTTCAATGCTTAAAAAATCATCAACACTCCACGACCGGGGGAAAATGTCCTGAAGATCTTCACGGATGTAAATCATTTCAGTTTCCGGTTTTTCTCCGCCCGGGCAATAATAACCCGGACCGATTCATCAATCAAACTATAAAGGTCAACCCGCTCACAATAAGATATGCCATTTCGGCACCATAGAAATTTTTTATCAGAAACAAGCATTTCAGCCAGGAATTGGCCAAGCTGTCGCTGATCAAATGGCAATGAACATACCATTCCGGCATCGGCTGCAACAATATGGGAAGCAAAACCACAGTTAGCTGTCGTCAAGACCGGCAGACCACAGACCATCGCCTCAAGCAAAACAGTACCAGTATTTTCAACGTAGGGGGGATGTAGCAAAAGGTTAGCAGAAAAATAATAACTGTTCATGTGCGTTTGGGCACCAACAAAAGCAACCCTTTCGCCCAAACCAAGTGAGCTGGCCAAACGCTGGTAAGGACGCTTTTTATCTTCACCGACTACCACCAATCGGCATTTTCGCTTCAATTCAGTCGGCAACCCGGCCATGGCCCGCAGGGCCCGGTCCAATCCTTTAGTGCGAAAACGGGAACCGACAAACAATACCAAGAACCCATCCGGGGCAACACCTAATTGCTGCCGCAACTGCTGGATTTCCCCCGGCCCAGGTTTTCCCTGCAACAAAAGCTCCCGGTTTATTCCTGGAGGAAGCAGATGAAAGCAGGCTGGATCACTGTGATAGTATTGAATAAATTTCTCCTGCTCCTGGTGAGCAATCAGAAGAAATTCCGTTCCGGCTCCAGGAGCAAAAACCGCTTTTTCCTGGCGGTAAAAAGCCCGATAACGGGGAGTTAACTTGAAAAATGTCCCTTTGGTACCCGCAACTCTAGCGGCATAACAAGGATCTCCAGCATAGTAAATATCCAATCCCGGTATTTTAGTGAACCCCACCAGGCAATCATATTCGCCGTTCTTCGTCGCCCGACTGAATTTTTGTGCCAGCTTATCATTACTGGCGTGATTGGTCATCGCCCGGGTATCCATTTCAAGGATGCCGATACCCTCAGGTCGTGCCCCCTCCCATTTTCCTGTGTAAATATCCACTTCATGTCCCAACTCTATACAGTTACGGGCAATACGCAACATGGTACGCTGCATGCCACCAAACTCAAAATAAAGGGAGACAACAAAAGCAAATTTATAAAACATAGCGGTCGTTATCCACTCATTGTATCAATGGGAAATATCTAATTATGATTTTGATTGTCTATGGATTAAAGTTATTATCAATTTAAACCGGAGTAGAAAAAGTCAAGGAAGTATTGTCAACAACATCAGTTGTCTTAAACGCTGTTACCAGCATTGCTTTTCATTGACATATCCCACTAAGTCCGATAAAAATTGAGAAACCTTTGCAATCATATTCTGCCATTCAAAAAATGCTGCAAGTTCCTTGATAATCCTTGCGGCATTTAAATAGACAGGACATGGAAGTGAAAAGTTTCAAAAACCCCAAACAGACTTGCTCAATCCACTACTACCGAAAGAAATAATGGTCAGAAAATCAATTCCCAATCTCCAACCACTGACCGAAAAAAAACTTTTTTTTCTCATCTTGCTAGGTTCCTTCATTTTAAAAGGCATACTGATTTTCTCTGTTCAGGTTCCCAGCCCAGATGGAATAGTCTACATAAACGCAGCCCGTGAATTCTCCCAAGGAAATTTCTATCAGGGCATACAGATATTTCCCATGCCATTTTACCCGCTTTTAGTCAGCTTGCTACACTCAATAATCCCGGACTGGCTGCGAGCAGAGCAAACCATTTCCTGGCTATCTCTGGTTTTGGCAACAATTCCACTCTATCAAATAACAAAAACATTATTCGACCGGGAATCCGCTTTATGGAGCATCACTGCTTATTCACTGGCACCACATTTCAATACTTATGCCAGCCAGGATTCAGATAACTGTTTTTATTGTTATCACCCATGTTCCTTCCCCATTGCGAAAGAATTTTCAGCCAGCACCTTTCCGATCATTTCCAAGGTAAAAGCAGTTGCACCAACATTTTTCCGAATCAGTGCATAGCCTTTGGAACCCATGGATAAGCGCAGATTTTCATCAACCAACAAACGTGCCATTACTTCACCAAGCTCTTCTTTCCTGGAAATCATGACTCCGCCCCCGGCACCCAAAAGCATCCGGGATATTTCTTTGAAATTTTGCATGTGGGGCCCAAAAACAACCGGTTTTTGGACCGCTGAAGCTTCCAAAATATTGTGGCCGCCCACCGGTACCAAGCTGCCGCCGACAAAAACAATGTCCGCAACCGCGCAAAGCTGCTGCAGTTCCCCCACCGTATCAACCAGAAGAACGGTACCGGGAGCAAGCAATTCATCCATGGAAGTCAACTCACTGCGCCGGATAAAGCCTATCTGCCGCCCGGCAAGCATTTTTCCCACGGCCGAACAACGTTCAGGGTGCCTGGGAACCAGCACCAACCGCAATGATTTTCCGCTGTTTGCCAATTGCTGATAAACGTCAGCCACTTCCTCCTCTTCTCCGGCATGAGTACTGCCAGCAACCCAGATCAATTCGCCTGCTGGAAGATGATAACGTTTTTTCAGCTGAGCAGCGGTAGGATAGTCAGGAAAGGCGATATCGAGATCAAATTTCACATTTCCTGATACTTGAACCCTGGCCACGGGAGCACCAAGCATTCTCAAGCGCCGGGCATTTTCCGCCGTCTGCATACAAAGAACAGAAAACTGCTGTAAAATCGGTCTGATAAACCGTTTAACCCACTGGTAACGGGGATAGGAACGATCAGATATCCTGCCATTTACCAGAACAACGGGAATATGTTCATCTCTGGCCAGGCGGATAAAATTAGGCCAGATCTCGGTTTCAACAATAACAATCAAGGATGGGTTGACTTGTCTTAATACCCGGCGGACTACCAAAGAAAAATCATAGGGGAAAAAAAGACAGCAGTCAACTTCTGCTATTTGGGAAGCAATTTCATGGCCGGTTTCCGTCACATTGGAAATAAGCAAAGCCACCTCCGGATAAGCTTTTTTCAAAGCTTTCACCAGGGGCAGCGCCGCCCGGGTCTCACCCACAGACACCGCGTGAATCCAGAAAACCTGTTTACCGGCTAACCGGTCAAACCGACCGGGAGCAAAAAAGCCCAGACGTTCTTTCATCCCCTGGCGAAAAGAACCGGTGCGGACACCTTTAAAATAATAGCTGGGGATCAGAATTAAAGCTGCCAGCAGCAGGGTAAAATCATACAGCAGATACACCATATCCCTCGATATATTCCCGGGCTTGCTGACAGGTTTCTGCCATAGCCTCGGCTAAACGCCGGCGAAAGTGCTCCGGCTCTTCTCCGTGATCATATTCCAATGGTTCACCCATGACAAAAACGCCTCGGCCAAAAGGAAAAGGCAACAGAAAACGGTCCCAGGAATTGAAGCGATGACCGCGGCTGCAGGCAAAGACCACCGGCAAAACTGATCGGGCACTGAGCTTGGCCAGCTGCACGACACCAGGTTTCACCTGGTGTCGTGGCCCTTTCGGTCCATCGGGGGTAATTCCCATATCCGCGGAACCCTTTGCCAGGGCAATCATTTCCCTCATTGCTGCCATTCCGCCCCTGGTGGAAGATCCACGCACTGCTTCCTGGCCAAAATAACGCATAGTTCTGGCAATTATTTCACCATCTTTAGAAGAACTTATAAGAATTTTCACCCCATGGCTGGAAACACTTTTAACCATCAGCAATAACTGGTCATGCCAGGAAACGAATATGACCCCTTTGTTTTGCCGACGGCAAGCCTGCAAATGTTCACCTCCTAGATGCTCAATCCGGTTCAACCGGTAAAGCACCCTGATAATCAGCGAAGCAAGGAGGGGAACCACATGAAGCAGCAACCAGTCAGTAATTCTTTTTTTCATTACTCAGTTTCAAACTGCATTTTATACAGCCGGCTATACAATCCCCGTTTTTTGAGCAGATCAGCATGAACTCCCGTATCAACTACCCGACCACCTTCGAGAACAATGATCTTATCCGCATGATGAATGGTTGACAGCCGGTGGGCAATTACAAAGGTTGTACGATTTTTCATCAGATTTGCCAGTACCTTTTGCACAATTACTTCGCTTTCAGTATCCAAGGCGCTGGTCGCCTCATCCAAAACCAAGATGGGGGCATCCTCCAGAAGCGCCCTGGCGATGCAAATCCGCTACCGCTGACCACCAGAAAGGCGCACCCCACAATCACCAATACTGGTATCGTATTTTTTCGGCAACTGGTTGATAAACTCATCAGCATAGGCCTGGTGGACTGCGAATAAAACTGCTGCGTCATTTGCCTCTGGACGGCCATAGCAGATATTATTTTTAATCGTGTCATGAAATAGGAAAGTTTCCTGGTCAATCAGGGCGATATTATCAGCCAGACTTTTCATGGTCAAACGGCGGATATCAATACCATCAATTTTGATTACCCCCGATTGCGGATCATAGAAACGATTAAACAAACTGATAATCGTCGATTTACCCACCCCACTGGGGCCTACCAATGCTACCAGTTCACCTGGTAATACCGAAAAGGAAAAATCCTGCAACACCGGTAATTTCTCATAAGCAAAGGTCACCCGTTCAAACGTAACTTTTCCTTTGGCTCGGTGGATGGAAACAGCGTCGGGGAAAGGAAAGAAGGAAATGATCAACAGGATGGATTGCACAACAAGAATCCTATAGGTAAAAAAATAGTACCGCTATTTCTCCCAAGGATCATGAATTTCAGCCGACACCAGGGGATTGATTCCTTTAATATTGTCAATACTGGTAACCTTCTTGATGAACCCCATAATCAAAGTCTGATCCAGCTGAGAAATTTCTTCAACGTTTTTTCCCTTGCAATCAAGCTGGCCACCAGCCACCAGATTATGTCCGCCGGCGGTACCTCCAAGGACCTCCACCAGACGGCGGATCGTCCGACCAGCCCGGGCCTTATTATTGGTAGCTCGGATGGAAACCAATAATTTATCCTGATGGAATCCGGTAGCAATCGACCAACTCATTCGTTCATGCCGAAGAAGAAAATCTGCCATTTCGGCCACCATATCCGGATTACCTATTTCCCCCAATCGCGTACCAATAACATTCTTATAAAAAAAAGCATTGCTTACCGCCCGTCTGACATAGCGAAAATATTCCCGCGGCTGACGACTGAATTCAATCATCGAAAGGTTTTTCAGGTTAGCCAGCGGGATAAGATCATTATAGGCTTTCAAGTCAGCTTTGGTAGCATCCCGACCCAGGCTCTGGGTTTCAGAAGTAATTCCATACACCAGGCTGGTTGCCAGACTGCAGGAAATAGGAACATCAAGTTCCTGCAGATATTCAGTAATAATCGTCGCACAGGCACCGTAATCCGTGCGGATATCAACAATAGGGGTTTGTTTTAACAGCGGTCTGGTGGTGGCTTTGGAGGGATGATGATCAACCACCATCATCGGGATAATTCCAGCTGGCAGGATATTATTCCCCGCGCCAGGCTGGGTATCAACCAAGGCATAGGCCAACTGCTGTCGCCCCCGAATGCGACTAAAAGGGGTGGGATCAATGGGCAGATACCTAAGCAAGGCCCGGTTTTCAGAACGACCGATAATACCACTATAGCCCACCTGAACCCGGCAAGAGGTAAGATGCTGAATGACCGCAGCAAGACCGCAAGCCGATGCCAGAGCATCGGGGTCAGGATTGTTATGGGCCAAAATCAGCACCCGCTTCCGTTCACCAATGGCAGCAATCAGGGCTTTGGGATCAATGGACACGTCAAAAATCTCCCCGCAAATAATCAAAAGGTATTAGTTGCAATTCATAACCATCAGCAACGTATCAACAATAAGAAAAACGAATCAACAGATATTCAACTAAATGGCTCTAAGAACTATCAGCTGTCAGCTCTTAGCTTAATGATTACAGGATGCTATTATTACAAACATTTCCCATTGGGTGTTGCTGACATTTGACGAAATACTTTGATTTTACAAGGCTAAATGCTAATATCTAACGGCTAGTAGCTTAACATGGGAAGAAATATCCAGCCTCCGGATGAAGTCTATATAACACAAGAATAAGCGGGACATCAACAAAAAGGCCTCATCATCAATCATGCTGCTGAAAGGTTTGAATACCATTTCCCTCTAAGGCCTTAAAAAAGCTAAAGTTTTCACATGATTTGCCGTATGCATTAAAGTTCTGGATTGCTTTTTTCAATTCATTTTCCCGGTTGTCAAGCCGATGCCAATCTGGTATTATCCGATATTTACTGGATTATGACTTTTCCAGCACCAGATGGCTTTCACCGGTGAGTTGTAGGCTGAAAAATAATGCGGAAATCTCCAATTTTCAGATTAATACTAACTCAACTTTCTGACTTGCGTTGCCAGGAATACACATGGGATATTCGGGCTTGGCTCATAGCCGTGTCTGCCGACAGGCAGGCGGTTTTGGCCGCCGAATGAATCACCTGGATGGTGATTCGCGGTGGACGCCTCGGAAACCGGCAAGAATAAGCGAGAGCCATACCGAAACATCCCGGTAATTTTTTTAAGCTGCTTTCAGCATAACTCAGAAAGTTAAAACACTAACTAATTAATCTTCACAATCAATCAACAAGGTTCTATTGCATGCAAAGATATCGCCTGAAGGAAAAAATAGGGACTGTTGATGATATCCCCCCCTTGCCAGCTCTCGCCACCAAAATTATTGATGGATGCATTAACGAACAAGTAAACAACAAGCAACTTGCTGAATTAATCAAACATGACCTGGCACTTACCAGCAAGGTCCTCTCCCTGATCAATTCCAGCTCCTATTCTCTGGATGATCATATTGATGATCTTTCCCATGCCATTTCTCTGCTGGGGAGAAAAACCATTCGGAACTTGGTCCTCAGTATCAGTATCTATAATACTTTTACCCCGGAAGGGAAAAAACATGAAACACAGCTGGCAGCTTTCTGGCAGCATAGTCTGGCATGTGCCACAACGGCTGAAACTCTGGCCCGGATAATCGGGTATGCTCAAACCGAAGAAGCTTTTATCGGCGGGTTGCTCCATGACATAGGCAAGCTGATTGCTTTTATCAGATTTCCCGAAGAATTCGGTCTTTTCCTGAATCAACTGCAGCAGCAAAACAAATCAGGGGGAAGTGATACTCCACCGCTGGAGCTGGAAGATAAAATCCTTGGCATCAGTCATCACCAACTGGGCAAATGGACAGCGGAACGCTGGAATTTTCCGGAAAATATCATTAACGCTGTCTGGCTGCACCATCAACCCACCACCTCATTCACCAAAAAGACTGACCGCCTGCCGGCCATCATCAGGTTCGCAGATGCTTTCTGCAACATTCATCACCTCGGTTCAAACTACTTTATCAACCGGGAAATTGATCTTCCCTGTCATCGCAACCATGTGCAAAGTTATGATCTGCTGAAAAAGTTTTTCAAGATCGACGATGATGATATAAGTGACATCCTCTCCCTGACCATTGACCGTTTGGATGAGTTTGCTGAAACTCTGGATCTTTCCGATGACCAACGTTATTTTGATGCCATCAAACATGCCAACCGGGAATTAGGCCGGATGAACGTGGCCCATGAACAGGCATTGAACGAACTGCGGATAAAAAAGAGGGTTCTTAAAGGAATCTATCATCTGGACCGGGAAATCAGTCAGCATCACACGCCTGCCGAACTTGCCAGGATTATTATCCAGACAACTATCAATACCTACAAAAGCGATCTGGCACTTTGTTTTTTGAAGACTGATGACGAACAATTGCCAGTTGGATTGGGCTATGCCAATAAAACTTTTTTCAACCCCCAGGATTGGCTCAGCCATGATAACCAGCAAAAGGAAAAAACGGTAAAAGTCCCCCCCCAACAGCGGAAAGCCCTTGATTCGATTGAAAAGTTGCTCTTGAACCCGGATAGTTTTCTCACTTCTGAAAAAATCACATCGCTTTTGCCCCGCTCATCCCTTTTAGCCGTTCCATTGACCTATCATGCTGGCAATGATAAAGGAATTATTGGCCAGCTCATTCTTGATTGTCGAAAAATAATGCGTTATGGCGAGGGAAAAGAATCGCTGCTGCAAGGATTGCATATTTTCGCTGCCGCCATTGCCAATAATGTCCATAAGGTCATGTTGTTTGACAGTCTGAATCAACAATTGGAGGAACTGGCAGAACTACAACGACAGTCAGAACAGATGCAGGAACAGCTCTACCTTTCACAGCGTCTGGCCACCGTAGGCCGTCTGGCAGCTGGCGCCGCCCATGAAATCAACAACCCACTGGCAGTTATTTCCGCCAACATCCAGATATTGCTGGAAAAAGCCAACGCTGCCGAGAACCAGAAGAAAGAACGCAGCCAATATCAGACGATACTGCGGCAAACCAGCAAAATATCAAAAATAATTACTGATCTGGTGAACTATGCCCATCCAGAAAAGCCCCATAGGCAAGCAGCAAACATCCATCAGATTGTTACTCAATCCCTGGAAGCGGTCGATTATCGAGCCGCCTTTAAAAAAATTAAGCTGAGCAATGAGTTGCCCAAAAACCTTCCCCTGCTGAATGTGGATGCCATGCAGATCGGACAGGTATTGATTAATCTGTTGATCAATGCTGAGCAGGCCATGCCTGATGGTGGAACCATCACGATTACTGGCGAGAAACAGAGGGACCAGGTAGTACTTCAGGTAGCGGATACCGGGCAAGGCATTCCCCCGGAGCAACAAACCGTTATCTTTGATCCTTTTTTCACCACCCGCGAAGCCGGCCAAGGTACCGGGCTGGGATTGGCAATCTGTCATTCCCTGATGGAGCAAAATAATGGTAAAATTGGTGTTAAAAGTTTGGTTGGCTCCGGAACAACTTTCAGTCTTTTTCTGCCAAAAAGTAAGGAAAACCATAATCCAATCTCCGAGGCATTACAGCAGAGTTCAGCTGGCGATGGCTTACCAGGCTCAGGGAATGAACTGCAACCACGCATACTCTTCGTTGAACATGGCAGGGAAATGGGCCCCCTGCTGTCGGAAAAATTAAGCAGTTCAGGTTATCAACTGGAAACCGCTGACAGCAGTCTGAAAGCTATTGAAACCATGAAAGGAAATGTATTTGATCTCCTGATTATTGACCTGGATATGGGAGTAAGGGAAACAAGGCAGATCCTACGGTGGGTAAATAAATTCTTCGACAACCTGCCGGTTATTATTCTTACCGGGCTTAATTCTATGGAACAGGTGGAAAAATTAAAGGATTTTGTGGTAAGCAGTTATCATAAGAAGCCATTCCAAGTTGAAACCTTACTTAAATCCGTCACTGAATTGATCAATCGACCAGCCAATGAATAAACCCCGGCAATTTTCATGAAAACACCTGCTAATGGGTACCTGTCACTCAAAACAATCTCTGATAAGCTCAGCCTGGAACTGAGCCTCCTGCGTTTTTATGAAAAAATTTACTCTTCCTTCCTGCCGGCCAGGATCAACGCCGGGAATCGCCTTGACTACCCAGCCGAAGCAATAGAAATTTTCAAGACCATTCATCAGCTGAAATCAAAGCATCTCTCTGAAGAAGACATTAAAAACCAATTGGCCTCATTGCCCCATGAGAAAAAAAACCCGAGCAACAAACCTCTGGCCAGGATCATTACGGTTACCAGTGGCAAAGGAGGGGTCGGCAAAAGTAATATTTCCTTAAACCTTGCCATTGCCCTACGCTTGCTGGATAAAAAAGTCATGCTGGTTGATGGAGATCTCGGGTTGGCAAACCTCCACCTGTTGGCAGGGGTTAAAGCAGAACGCACCCTTGAAACCCTGATCCGAATGGATCTCTCACTGGCAGATATCATTACCAGCGGACCTCGCGGCATCGCCATGATTGCCGGCGCCAGTGGCATTCCTGAGATGGCCAATCTGCCTGATTATAAAAGGAGACATTTACTCAAACAACTGGAACAGCTGGAACATATTGCTGATTATATTATCATCGACACCAGTAGTGGAGTATCCCCGGCAGTCCTGGATTTCATCCGTATTGCTGATGATATCATGGTTATTACAACTCCTGACCTCACTTCATTGGCCGATGCCTATGGATTGATCAAGGCATGTGTACAGCAGAAAATCGGTACCAGATTCGGGGTATTTACCAACCAAGTGAGGAATTTGAGCCAGGCAGCAGCCATCTACCAGCGTCTTGCCAGTTGCTCCCAACAATTTTTGAGCCTGCCACTAACCAATCTGGGCTATATGTATCGGGATCGCAGCGTAGAACGGGCCGTTAGAAACCGCTGGCCTTTTATTCTGGAACCGGAGAAAAACCGTGTCTCCTTCTGCATTAGACAGCTAGCTGAGCTCCTGAATCATGATGATTTTGATATTTCAGCCCGCAAAACCCCGGCATTCCGGCGGTTGCAAAATATTTTGAACGAGACCAGTGATGATGGAAAACTTTCTGAAGTTCTTTAACCTGCAGCGAGATCCGTTTCAGGACACCATTGATCCGGATATCTTTTTCCCTACTGAGATTCATGAGCAGGTGATACTGAAGCTGACAACCGGCTTACGCCAGCGGCGACCAATTATGATGCTTTGGGGTTCGAGCGGAACAGGAAAAACCATCCTGACCCATCTATTTATCAATCAGTTGGACCCGGAAAAATTTCTTCCCTTGTTAATTCTACCATCCCCTCAGATTACCCCGGCTGCTTTGCTGGACCTTTTCTGCCAGCAGCTTGGCGGACCGAAAGGACGACAGGCAAGTAAACAGGAAAAGCTTGCCTGGCTGCAGCAAAGAATCATCAAAGAGGGTGAAAAAGGCCGACAGACAGTTTGTCTGGTAGATGAAGCCCATTTTCTCAAGTCTGAATCTCTGCACCTTATCCGTTCAATGAGCAACTGGGAGTCTTCCTGGGGCAAGCTTCTGTCAATCATCTTCATGGCGGAGCCACCTTTTATCAAGCGCCTTAAACACCCGGCCCATACCTCTATCCGCAGTCGCATCTCCCTGTCACTGGAGTTGCCATCTTTGGCTGCAGATGAGTCGGAACAACTGATCAAGTTCCGGCTACTGGTCTCCGGTGGCAATTCTCAGATTTTTTCCCCTGACTGTTATCCGCTCATTTACCAGGCAGGTGGAGGCATCCCACGAGTATTGATTAAAATTGCCGGCAATGCTTTACTTGAAAGTTACTGTCAGAAAAAAAACCAGGTCATTCCGGCAGCTGTCCATACAGCGATAGCTGAAAGTTGTTGAAGGAGGAAAATCCTTATGTCTGAACTCCGTAAAGATCCGGTGGTTGATCGCTGGGTCATTATTGCCCGGGAAAGGGGGAAAAGGCCTTCTGATTTCGTCGGTTTTGATACAAATAAACCGAAAGGATTTTGTCCTTTCTGCCCCGGCAATGAAGATGTCGTTCCCCCTGAAGTTCTTGCTTATCGCAAACCAGGCAGCAAACCAAACGGTCCGGGGTGGCGGCTGCGGGTAGTACCAAATAAATTCCCAGCGTTGAAAGACGAGGAAGAGTTATACAAGCATGGAGACGGCATGTATGACATGATGAACGGGGTTGGCCTGCATGAAGTCATCATCGAAACACCTGACCACGAATTAACCCTGTCAACCATGCCGGCATATGGGGTTGAGGACGTTCTCTGGGCCTACCGCGACCGGCTGGAGGCACTGGCCAAAGATGTACGTTTTCAGTCAGTTATCATCTTTAAAAATCAGGGGATGGCCGCCGGTGCCACCTTGGAGCATTCCCATTCACAGCTCATAGCCCTGCCTATCATTCCTAAACAAATTAAAGAAGAACTTGCAGGAGCCAAAAAATATTATGACTACAAGGAACGTTGTATTTTCTGCGATATGGTGGACCAGGAATCGTCACAACAAAGTCGGATCGTCTGCGAAAACCAGGACTATATGGCCATCTGTCCCTACGCGCCCCGGTTCCCTTTTGAAATCTGGATAATCCCGAAAGCCCACAGTGCCCATTACCAGGAAACCAGCAAGGAAAGGATTGAAACGCTGTCAATCATCCTTTCAGAAACTTTGAAGCGGTTGGATGTCGTCCTTGATATCCCACCATACAACTTTGTTCTCCATTCCGCCCCCTTCAGGCAGGATGTTGACAAACATTTCCACTGGCACCTCGAAATCATGCCAAAACTGACCCGGATTGCCGGTTTTGAATGGGGCTCCGGTTTTCATATCAACCCGACACCACCGGAGGAATCAGCCAAGTATCTCCGGGAAGCAAAAATTAGTGACTGATATCCGGTTTTATCTGCGGGAAAAGCAGTTATACCGGCAGTTAAATAAAAATCAACATAGCAGGGGATATAATCCATGAGCCAGAAAATTCTTGTGGTCGACGATGAGGAAAGTATTCGCTTACTCTATCGAGAAGAACTTGAAGATGAGGGATATACCATAAAAACTGCAGCCAATGCTGAAGAGGCATTGAAAGTTTTACCTGATTTCCATCCAGACCTGGTCATTATGGACATCAAGATGCCCGGGATGTCCGGAGTGGAAGCCCTGATCAAGATAAAAGAAATGGACAGGAATATCCCGGTAATCCTTTGCAGTGCCTATGGGGAATATAAACAGGATTTCTCCACTTGGGCATCTGATGCCTATGTGGTCAAATCGGCTAACCTGAATGAATTAAAAAAACATATCCGCAATATCCTGGCTAGCAAGACACCATAATGGCATCTCACAATATCGCGGCTCAAACACTTCCAGTTTAGCTTTCAGTTAACTATCGCATAGCTATAACAGACAATTTCTCCCTCTCTTGAAATCGCAGGAAACAAGTCAATGAGATTGACAACTCAGGAAATTTCTAGTAGAGGGAAGCGGAAGTTGCTGCTGAATATAGAGGTATAAAAAACTTCTCTCGGGGGATTAGCTCAGCTGGGAGAGCGCCACGTTCGCAACGTGGAAGTCGAGGGTTCGAGTCCCTTATCCTCCACCATATTTCCATGAAGGTCTGCCTGATCAAGGACAGACCTTTAATTTTGTCAACTGTGCCACAATAAAAATAAAAGATATCAACAAAAAAACCAGTAGTGTCCGGTTAGAAACTTACATATTGTTAACGGTCGCTGATTTCAGCACTTTTTGGCGCTCGATAGTCTGCTTTTCCAATAGCGCATGGCGCTCAAATTGACAAACCCGCCCTTTCGGGCTCAAACATGTCAATTTTTACGCTCTATTCGCTGGTAAAAGCAACGAGCTACCCTCACGATGTCGCGCTTGATAAATAGCACCGGTTAACAACGTCAGCCACTATGTAAAAAGCAAACCGGACAACGCTGCAAAAAAACAGATGGACTGCAAAACGTCATTGAAGTATTCATCAATACTGAAACATTTTCAACTTTCACTTAGACGGCTGGAATGTATGAAAAAATTATGAAAAACTGGCTGGATCAATATTTTCAAATTACTGACCATCATTCCACCATTCGGAGGGAGATCCACGCTGGATTTACAACTTTTATTACCGTTGCCTACATCATGATCGTTAATCCAGCCATTCTCGAAGTAGCGGGAATACCCAAAGGCCCATCCATGGTAGCAACAATCTTGAGCGCCGTGATAGGCACCTTGATCATGGGATTCTATGCCAAACGCCCATTCGTCATTGCTCCCTACATGGGTGAAAATGCCTTCATAGCCTACACGGTGGTAAAAGTCCTGGGATATTCCTGGCAAACTGCTCTGGGGGCAATTTTCATCGGCGGTGTGCTCTTTGTCCTGCTGACGGTCCTCAAAATACGCAGCTGGTTTGTCACCTCCATCCCACCGTCATTGAAGTATGCTTTCGCCGTCGGCATTGGACTTTTCATCACTCTCATAGGCCTGGTAGATACCGGGATTGTCACCGTCGGGATACCACAGGCACCAGTTCAAATGGGAGCCGTCACTTCACCATCCACCCTGCTGGCCATTGCTGGGTTCGTGCTTATCAGCACCTTCATGATGCTCAAAATACCGGGTGGTATTTTAGTCGGGATGTTAGCAGTTACCGTAACCGGCTGCCTGACCGGTGTCACTCCCTTACCACAACATTTTTTCAGCCTGCCGCCATCACTTGGACCAATTTTTTTCCAATTGGATATTATGGGGGCCCTGACCTGGGGATTTTTTTCCGTCATTCTCACCGTCTTCATCATGGATTTTGTCGACACCATCGGAACCATCATCGGCCTGTCAGCCCGGGCCGGGTTGTTGGATGAAAAAGGCAATCTTCCCGAAATTGAAAAACCAATGTTGGCTGATGCCATTGCCACAGTCGCCGGCGCCCTGCTAGGAACCACCACTACCGGCACTTTTATCGAATCGGCAGCCGGAATAGAAGCCGGCGGCCGCACAGGTCTGACTGCCGTAACTACCGGATTGCTGTTTCTTACCGGCCTTTTCTGCGCCCCCCTGATTACCGCCATTCCCAGTTATGCTTATGGTCCGGCCCTGATAGTGGTAGGCAGCCAGATGATCAGCGCCATCATCCATATCGATTTCAATGATCATACTGAATGGCTGCCGGCTTTTGTCACTATTGTCCTGATGGTTTTCACTTACAATCTAGGGATCGGCATCACTGCCGGATTTGTCATATATCCACTCTTTAAGCTGCTGACCGGGCGGGTCAGAGAAGTCCACCCGGGGATGTGGGGATTAAGCGCACTCTCCTGGCTGTTTTACTGTTTCTTCCCTTATCACTAACAAAATCACGACGGTTGAACCATGACAACCTTTCCACCAGACAAAAAATGTAGCCTTCCATGGCCAACACTATACCCGGGAACCCTGCGCAAACGCTATAAACGCTTTCTTGCCGATATACAATTAACTGACGGCCAGGTAATTACGGCCCACTGCCCCAACTCCGGACGGATGCAGACATGCAGCGAAGCCGGACGGCCCGTCTATATTTCCAGGTCAACCAATACCAAACGAAAGTTTCCTTTTACCTGGGAGCTTATTGAGATGCCTGATTCACTGGTGGGAGTCAACACCCTGGTCCCCAACCGACTGGTAAAAAAAGCTATCATTGACCATGAAATAGCGGAGCTGGATGGTTATGAAAAGATCCGGAGCGAGGTGAAATACGGCCAGAATTTCCGTATAGATCTGCTGCTCAGTTCACCGGAACAACCTGTCTGCTACGTAGAAATCAAGAACTGCACCCTGGTGGAAAACCGACTGGCCATGTTTCCCGATGCGGTGACCAACCGGGGATTAAAACACCTGGTGGAACTTGAACATCAGGTTGCCGCCGGGCAGCGGGCAGTGATGTTTTTTCTCATTCAACGGCAGGATGCCAGCAGCTTTCGCCCCGCTGACCATATTGATCCGGAATACGGCCGGCAACTACGACATGCCAGGCAACAGGGGGTGGAAATCCTTGTCTATGACGTCCGGATTGACCTCAAACAGATTACCATTAATGCCCCGGTTCCAGTTGATTTTTAACTGGTTTCCATCCGGAAATGAAAATTGAATGGACACTAAGGCGGGGCAACACCCGCAACCCAAAAAAAACTTTCTGATCATATTCCGGCATGGCTCTCGCTCATTCTCGCCGGCCGATTAGTAACCGCTGTCACCATCCGGTCAACCTGTTCAGCTTCGGCAATTTTACTCCGTTTCAGACAACCATTACAGAAAATATGAGCTTTTTTCTTTAATTCATCCATGGCCTGCTGTTGTTGAACAGGAGATAATTCCTCATTCTTCAAAAGTTTACCCAGAGACTGAATCCGGTATCTATCCAGAAACAAAACTGTTCTGGAAAGTTGATCCACATGTCCTCCCCGTTTAATGATCAATGGTTCCTCAAGCAGAAAGATTGGATGATGTGCGGCTATCCGCAACCATAAATCGTAATCCTCACAAGCAGGCAGTTGCTCATCGAAAAGACCAATCTGTGAAAGGAGATGCCGCTTGATCATCACGGCTGATGGACTGACAATACATAAGGGGAGACAATGGGGGAAAATATAGCCTGAATATTTGCGGTGTTTTCGCCGGGGATTGACCCGTTTTCCCCGGCGAATCCATATCTCTTCCGTCTGGCAGATCAAAGCTTTAGTATGTTTGCGAAAAAAATCCATCTGGCGCTCAATTTTTTCCGGGAGCCAAAGATCATCAGAATCAAGCAGCGCCACGAAATCACCACAGCTCCGACGAATGCCCTGGTTCCGAGCTACACTGACCCCTCTATTCAAGTGCTGAGAGATAACCTTTATATGCTCCCCATAGCTTGCCAGACATACCCCTGTTTCATCCGTTGAGCCATCATCAACAACTATGATTTCCAATTCCTTATAGGTTTGGGCAAGAACTGAATCTACTGCTTCAACCACCATGGAAGAACGGTTGAATGTTGGGATAATAACACTTACTAAAGGTTTATGGGACATGGTGATTCTCTCAAGAAATGTCATTTTAGTGATCAGGCAAGGAGCATCCCGATCAGTGAAAAGACCTGATAATAAAAAGGTACGGCGACAAACCGTACCCCTTTAAAAACAATGCAGGATCAGAATGCAACAGCCTACAAATTTTTCACCAAACCGGCCAATACCCGGGCCCCGAAACCGGTGGCCCCAGGAGTAAAATACTTCCACTTTTTGGAAACAAAAGAGGGACCGGCAATATCAATATGAGCCCAGGGAACCCCCTCCGGCACAAATTCCTGGAGAAACAGAGCACCACGGATGGTGCCACCATAGCGATCACTGCCAACATTAGCCAGGTCAGCAGCATCCGACTTCAAATCCTCCTTATAAGCTGGTTCCAAGGGCAGCTGCCAGAGGATTTCACCAGTTTCCTCACCTGCCTTGCACAACCGGTCCACCACCTCCTGATCACCCAACACCCCGGCAAGCTTGGTCCCCAGAGCCACCAGACAGGCACCGGTCAAGGTAGCAATATCAACCAGGTAATCAGGTTTTAATTCAACAGCCCGCAGGAGCGCGTCAACCAGAACCAAACGACCTTCGGCATCAGTATTTTTCACTTCCACAGAAGTACCGTTTTTCATTGTGATAATATCACCAGGCCGCTGGGCCCGGGCATCGGGCATGTTCTCCGCCAAGGCAACAATGCCGGTCACCTTCACCGGTGGCTTCAAAGCCGCGATAATTTCCAAAGCCCCGATAACCGCGGCTGCCCCGGCCATATCCCTTTTCATTTCTTCCATGGAAGTCGAAGGTTTCAGCGACAGCCCCCCGGAATCAAAAGTAATGCCTTTGCCCACCAGGACCACATGTGATCGGCTTTCAGCCTCAGGAACATACTGCATCTGAACCATACGCGGCGGCCTGATACTTCCCTGACCAACGGCCAGCAGGGCCGTATAACCTTCACTCTTTAATCGCGATTCATCCCAGACATCTATGGACAGTCCGGATTTTTGGGCAACTTCCAGACAGGCGGAGGTCAATTCTTCCGGGCCCAGGATAGCAGCAGGCTGGTCAACCAGATCACGCACCCGGTTTACACTCATGCACACCGTTTCAGTTCGCTTTAAATCAGCCGCAATATCCGCAGCATCCAGATTGTCGACTACAAAACAGACATCCGGCCACTGGGCCTGATTCTTATCCGCTTTTTTGAAGGTGGAATATTGATATCCACCCAGCAAAATCCCCTCCAGGGCCTTTTTATGAAAACCCAACGAGTCAGGAGCATCCATCACCATAATAACCGATGAGAATTTCATCTCCCGAGCCAGAGAAAGCGCCCGATCAGCGGCAACTTTCACCGACTCCCAGATATTCAGGTGAATCAGGGATGCCAAAGGGAAAAAATAATCCCCATCGTTTAAATCCGCACCGGCAAAATAAACCGGTTTCTCGATTTTTTTCCGGACCAGAACTTTCGTTAATTGCTGGTTTTGTTCATGTTCGACAAAAAATTGGCGTTCCTCGGCCAACAGATACACCCGCAGACCCTTTTTTTCTGCCGGCAAAACATCGGTAACACGCCAGGTTACAACAACAGACATAGTCATTCTCCATGGTTGATAATTATTATTTGAGTCTCAACTTTCTGACTTGCATTGCCAAGGGATACATTACAGGATGTTCGGGCTTGGCTCATAGCCGTGTCTGCCGACAGGCAGGCGGATTTGGCCGCAGAACGAATCACCTGGATGGTGATTCGCGGCGGACACCCGGGGACATTGCTTTAGCGCACCCCACAGGCTGGCCATGGACGGCCAGCGAGAATGAGCGAGATCCATACCAGAACATCCCTGAAAATTTCATTCAGTTGTTTTTAGAGCAACTCAGAAAGTTGAGCTAAGTGTAATACAGTAATCGAATTAAATAAACTGAAGTTTCACGTTTTTGAGTATATCAAGATGTCAATTGTTATATGGTTTCTGGTTAATTTTAGTGGGTTTTGCTTGATACATAGCAAAACCCACTAAAATTAGATCTAGGCGCAAGTGTTTTCTGCTGAAAAAAATAGCTTTATTTTCAAGTATATAACTCATCTAATGATTATAGCAGAAAATCAATAAAAGGGAAACTTTAGTTAAATAAAGTATTGTCAGGTATTCTTTTTGCGATGTCTAATGTCGTCAACCGGTGCTGTTTCAAGTGCGACATCGTGAAACAGGCAGCCTACAATTTTAACCAGCCGATAGTATAAAAGAAAGCAAACAAAACTGCTACCGGCGAAATAAAACGGATGAAAAATCCCCATAACGAAGCCAAAGTAATAACAGGGGCCGGAGCATTATATGACTGGTCATCCTTGAGTCCAGCCAGCAAGCTGAAAAGATGAACATCCGCAAAGTTTGCCGATCCATGGCGGATTTCTTGCATCGCCTGGCGTGAACCCCAAATCCAGCCGACAAACAGGGAAATAAACAAACCGCCCAGGGGCAGCAACCAATTGGACGAAATATCGTCAATCACGTCAAAAAATGAACCCTTTGAAACCCCAAAAACCATCAACAGCAGCTGGTACAGCCACTCAAGGTGTTCCCAACCACTGACACTGATGGCACTCAGGCAGCCAAGCAAAAAGATCGCCAGACCAAAAATGATGGTCGCCCGTGACCTGGTCCAGCCTTTCTCATCGACAAAGTAGGCAATAACCACTTCCAGCAGGCTGATGCCGGAAGTCAGCGCGGCCACCAGCAGCAGTACAAAGAAAATAACCGCCCATAAAGCCCCCAATGGAATCTGGTTGAAAACTGTGGGCAAAACCTGAAAAACCAGGCCTGGCCCGGCATTAGGTTGAAAACCCTGGGCAAAAACAGCCGGGAAAATAGCCAGACCAGCCATCAGGGCAATCAAGGTATCCAACCCGGCAATGGACAAGGTCGCCATAAAAAGATTCTGTTTTTTATCCACATAACTACCATAGGTGGTCATAACCCCCATTCCCAGGCTGAGGGTGAAAAAAGCATGACCAAGTGCCTGCAAGATGCTGTTGACATTTATTTTACTGAAATCAGGGCTCAGATAGAATTCAATACCGGCCATCGCTCCCGGCAGGGTTACCCCTCGGATAATCAGCACCACCAAGAGCAGAAAAAGAATCGGCATCAGGATTTTAGACCAGCGCTCGATTCCGGATTGTACCCCTTTGTAAACAATGACCATGCACATAAACATAAAAACAGCATGGCAACCGATTGCCCAGACCGGATTGTTAATAAATTGGCCAAAATGGCCGGAAGCCGCATCAACAGTATTGAAAGCCAACTGCCCAGTCAATGCCTGCCAGATATAACCAATGGTCCAGCCGGCCACAACGCTGTAAAATGAAAGAATGGTGAATCCTGCCACCACCCCCATAGCCCCAACAACCGTCCAGCTGTAACGGAAGATGGCAAAACCCAGGAGTAAAATAACAACGGCCCAGCCATAATATTGGAATACAAACAAAAAAATTCCGGAAAGAACCAGCAATGAGCCAATCAGGTGAGCAAGAGTTGACGAATCAGGAGTAAGCTTTTTAAAAGCACCAACCGGGTTTCGCTGGGTATGGCGCCCCATTGCCAGTTCACACAGCATGACCGGCAAACCGATAATAGCAATACAGACAAGATAAACCAGAACAAAAGCGCCCCCACCATTTTCACCGGCGATATAGGGAAATTTCCAGATATTACCCAAGCCAACGGCTGAACCGGCCGCAGCCAGAATAAAACCTAAGTTACTGCTCCAATGTTCACGCTTTACTGCTGGTTTTTCCATTTTCTCCTTCCCTAAAGAAATCAGGTAGAAAAATCCAATAACTTATTTCCCGTTGACCCACCACGATTCATCGTCAGCTTCAAACCACCAGGATGACCAATCAGTGTTGAGGATAGCCTGGGCCAATTCGATTGCTGCCTCGGTTTTCAACCGCTTAATGGCAATGGGAATCCAGTCTGCCGAGTATTTATTTCCCAGATCCTGACATTCACGCAGCAACAGAATCAACTCCAGCTGATCTGCATCATTAGCCAACTGTGACTCAAGGGTTTTTTTGTCGTTAAACTCCTGGAATAATGATTCCATTTCCTCACCAAAGGGAAGCGGCCGGCAAATATCCGCCATTGCCCTCATTTCGTCGGACTGGACATATTTTTTATTGACATAATTCAAATCTCCAGTCCGGGTTTCTACCAGATCATGAAATAGACACATCTTCAGTAAGCGACCTTCATCTATACCATCAACCATCTTGGCCAAGGCAAAAGCAATGTAGATCGTCCGGCAGGTATGCTCGGCTACTGATTCGCTTCCCGAGCCCAGAAACTGCAGGCCACTTCGTGGCGTCCGTTTGAGCATCCCGACTTCAAAAAGAAATTTGGCTAACTTTTTCATATACCTGCTAAAAAATTTTAAGGGCTTCCAACTCACGCAATCGGGACTGAACCAGGCTTTTTTTGATTGTGGCTGCCTGGTATTTCATTTCATCCCCTTCTTCGATGGCTGCTTCAATCTCCTTATCCAGTTTTTCCAGGCTGGGAAAGAGCTTAGTATAGGATTCCCGTAATTGGGAAGTCACCTGATCAAGTTCACCATCAACATCACGCATCAGGTCGGACATCCATTGATTATCGTCCTCCTGGTCAGGAAATCTATCCTCATGATTCGGTTTTTTATCCACATTGTCCATCAAAACCTCCACTTTCATTCAAAGGAAAAAGCTGCCGGCAACCATTCTATCTCCGGCTTGCCGGTGGCAGATTTGATAATTGCCACCACATCAAAACGGATATCCATCGTTACCTCCTGACTACCAAGATACCAGGATGCAACTTTGGCAATTTTCTGTTGTTTTGTCCAAACCACTGCCTCCTGAGGCAAACCATATTTATTGGAACTCCTGGTTTTCACCTCACAAAATACCAGACAGTCACCATCCTGGGCAATGATATCAATCTCCCCCAGGGGACAACGATAATTGCGACAGATAATCCGCAAACCATGGGTTTGCAAATAGTCGGCCGCTTGTGATTCTCCCCATTTTCCCAATGTCTGACGTTGCATAGTCAATAGGCTATCTCAGCCCTTTTGATGTTCCTTGAGTCTGAAACTCCGGCGATGAACCGGGGATAAACCATAAAGATTTACGGCTTGGCGATGGACCGCGGTTCCATAACCTTTATGGCGATCAAAACCATAAAGCGGATAACGAAGATGGTAAAATCGCATAATCCGGTCACGAATTACCTTGGCAATGATCGAAGCCGCAGCCACCACCTGGCAGCGGGAATCCCCTTTCACCAGCGGGTACTGGCAAAGGGGAAAAGGCAAACGCTGACGACCGTCAACCACCACCAGATCAGGAAAAATATTCGTATGATTGATGGCCTTTACCATCGCCAAAAAGGTTGCCTGGAGAATATTTATCTCATCGATTTCAGCTGGCGATACAATTCCTATTCCGTAAGCACAGGCCTTGCTGACAATAACACTAAAAAGCTCTTCCCTCCGAACGGAAGAAAGAGCTTTTGAATCATTGACCCCGGCAAGATACACACCCGGCAATAAAATAACGGCAGCTGCCACCACCGGACCCGCCAGAGGACCCCGACCGGCTTCGTCGACACCAAGAATAAACTGGTATCCCAACCGGTGAAAACATTTCTGAAGTCCCCTCGGGGCAGTAGTCATCCTGGGCCAATCAATGGTATTAACGCATGAACAAAATCAGCATTGTCCGGTATGCTTTTTGCGTTGTCTGCAACGTCGCTAACTGATGCTGTTTCAGCGCGACATCGTGAGTTGCCGTTGCTTTTCCCGGCGAATAGAGCGTAAAAAAGCGCTGAGATCAGCATCAGTTAAAATTGCAATAACCTAACCGGACACCACTGGAACAAAATAGGAAATAAATAACTGAAGGCTGTCTTGAAAAACAGCTTGTTATTTAATCTCCATCCGGAAACTTATGTTTCCGGACGGGCTGTTAGCTGTCAGCCTTTAGCTCTCAACTTAACACGTTGTTTTTTCAATATTTCACTAAAAGCTGACTACTGATCGATTAAAGTGTTCATCAGGAGATGAACGTTTCCGGATGATCACTATTTACCTGATAGTTTTAATCCTTGCAGCCTTACCTCGCAGAGCTCTCATGTAATACAGTTTAGCTCGCCGTACCCGGCCACGGGCAACCACCTCTATTTTATCAATCAGGGACGTATGAACCGGGAAAGTCCGTTCAACCCCAATACCTGCGGATACTTTGCGGACGGTAAAGGTTTCCCGGTTTGATTCACCCTGCCGACGGAGAACAAAACCCTGAAAAATCTGGATGCGTTCCTTCTCCCCTTCGCGGATTTTAACATGTACCTTAACCGTATCTCCAGCCTTGAAAGGCGGTACATCCATCCGTAAAAAATCCTGTTCAAGCTGCTGTATCTGGTTCATTTTAAAAACCTCTCCTTTTCTGATAAATTGTCTGCACCTCTGACAAACAGTAATTATGTCCTAAAAATAGATTCCACTACTTTTTTCAAAAATCCATCTCAACGACCCAGCAATCGGTCAACTGTTATCGCCACCGCCGCCCGGACCGGAAGGTGGTTATAGACCCCCCCGGCCTGAATAGGCTCCAGCTGGTAATCAGTCTGCTGCCGCAGCCTCCTGCTGATTCCGTGAGCAGTACCAAACAACAACAGATAGCGACCTTGTCGCTGTTTAAGAAGCTGACGCAACGACTCAAAACTCAGTTCAGAACCCGCTTTTCTGGCACTGGTAGAAACGGTAAAAACCGGACTGGAAGTATCAGTGCATAATGCCTGACTTACCTCTTCCAAGTAAGCTGCCAACCTGATTTTAGATAATGCTAATTTCCGGTCAGGATTGTGGCGGGAACCGGTACCCCTGGTCCAGTATTCAACAATATCCCTGACCAGTTGCTGCTGCTCGGGGATTGGAGTCACCACCCACACATCCCCGGTTTCATACGTGATGGCAATCCGGGCCAAATCATGGAGATCCAGGTTGGTTACCGCGGCGGATATCTCGTTACCATCCTTATCTTCAACCGGATAATGTAATAATACCGGATAAAGAAATGCCCCGGTCACAACTGCTCCTTCTCTCTGTCAGTTTTCCAACCGGATATAAGTCTTTCTTCGGCCGGGGAAAGCACAATATTTTCCAGAAGATCCGGTCGGCGGCAAAAGGTCCGCCACAATGCCTGCCGCTGCCGCCACTCTCTGATCTGCTGGTGATGTCCCGAACGCAGGACATCGGGAACCGCCATTCCCTCAAACTCCGCTGGTCTGGTATAGTGGGGATATTCCAGCAATGGGGAAAAACTTTCCTCACTCAACGACTCGGCAGAACCAAGAACTCCAGGCAACAGTCGTACCACCGCATCGATAATAACCATGGCTGGCAATTCACCACCAGTCAGGACATAATCGCCAATACTTACTTCCCGATCCACATGAGATCGGATGCGTTCATCAACCCCTTCATAATGACCACAAAAAAAGATTAGTCGATTTTCACCGGCAAGCTCGGCAGCCATCTCCTGGGAAAAAATGTCTCCCTGGGGGGAAGTCAGAATAACGGAACTCTGCCGATCTTCGTCCAGGAGGGATTGAAGCGCCCGAATAGCCGGCTCAGGCCGCATAACCATCCCCGCACCACCGCCATAAGGGTAGTCATCCACCACCCGATGACGATCATGGCAATAATCCCTGAGGTTATGAACCTGCAAAGAAACCAGTTGCCGCTCCATAGCCCGCCGAATTATGCTTTCGCCAAAGGGGGAAACAAACATGTCAGGAAAAATAGTTACCACATCAATACGTAACATACCAGACCTAAGCCTCTTCGCGCAAAGTCCGGGGATCAACAACCATACTTCCCGCCGATATATCTATATTGACAATGAACGGTGAAACAGCTGGGATGAGCAGCTCTTCATCTGCTTCTCCCCGGATACAATACACATCATGAAATCCGGTCTGCAGAATTTCAACCAATTTTCCCAGATAAACCCCGGAAATATCCCTGACCGCCAGTCCCAACAGCTGGAAATGATAATATTCATCATCATCCAAGGGAGGTAAATCATCCTCGCAAATCACTACTTCCGCTTTTATCAGCGGGACAACCGCATCCAGATCCGAATATCCTTTCACCTTGAAAAGATATCCCCCCGATATCGGCCGACAACCATATAAAACGGCCGGCATCAGACGCCCGTCCGCAAACCGCAGGTGAATACCGGAAAGCTTCAGGTTTTCAGGAGTTTCGCCGGGCAAGACAATCTTTATCTCACCACGTAGTCCATGAGCCTTGACAATTTTTCCCAGCACCTGCCAGGAACACTCTTTATTCAACAATCTCTAAAATACTTTTCTTGCCCATCTTAGCCGATGATGCCCCCAAGATTGTGCGCATCGCCCGAGCTGTTTTTCCCTGCCGGCCAATCACCTTGCCCAAATCACTTTTGGCCACCGACAGTTCCAGCGTGGTAGCACTCTCCCCTTCAACCTCAGTCACTTTAACCTCTTCAGGATTGTCCACTAGAGCTTTAGCAAGATACTCGACCAAATCTTTCAGCATGGCTTCTCCTCCACTTGCATCTAAGTGCTCTCTGTTTAGCCGCGCCATAATCAGCTTTCAAACATTCCAGGGAATAACCAGCCAAACAATAACTCCACCAGCCGCCAAAAACGGTTACTCCTAGTTTATTCCTGAGGAGCAGATCTTTTAATCAAATTAGCCACTACAGCAGTAGGCAGTGCCCCTTTGCCCAACCAGTAGTCCACTTTATCCATTTTCATGGTTATCTCACCAGGTTTTTTACGAGGATCATAGGTCCCTACCACTTCGATGAAACGTCCATCGCGGGGAGCTTCTGAGTCAGCTACCACGATACGGTAAAAAGGCTTTTTCTTTGCGCCTCTACGGGTTAATCTGATTCTTACTGCCATTGGCTCTCATCTCCTTTGATTTGCTTACTTGTGTTTACTGTAGAAGTTTTTTAAGCCCTTTCGGACCCATTTTATTAAATTTTTTCATCATTTTTTTCATTTCAAGATAATTTTTCAACAGCCGGTTCACATCCTGAACCGTAGTGCCACTGCCTCTGGCAATCCGTTTTCGCCGGCCACCATTAATCAGCCGATAATTCCGACGCTCCCTGGCAGTCATGGAATTAATCATTGCCTCAACCTTTATGAGCTCATGATCATACTGACCATCACCAGCCAGATCTTTTATTTTCCCCAAACCGGGAATCATTTTCATCAGGCCGCCCATGGAACCCATCTTTTTCAATTGCCGCAGCTGCCCCCGAAAATCTTCAAAGTTGAATTCATTTTTTCGCAGTTTCCGTACCAGTTCAGCCGCACTCTTCTCATCAACAACTTCCTGGGCCCGCTCAATCAGGGTTAAAACATCGCCCATTCCCAGGATTCTGGAAGCCATCCGATCCGGATAAAAGACATCCAGGGCATTAAGCTTCTCGCCCTCACCCACAAACTTAATGGGTTTACCAGTCACGGCTTTAATGGAAAGAGCAGCACCACCCCGGGCATCACCATCAAGTTTGGTCAGTACCACACCCGAAATATCGAGTAAATCATGAAATGATTTGGCAATGGTTACCGCTTCCTGACCAGTCATGGAATCTGCAACCAGAAGAATTTCCCGCGGATGAACCGCAGACTTTATCCGCTCAAGTTCGGCCATTAGTTTTTCATCAATATGGAGGCGACCGGCGGTATCAATAATCAGAACGTCAAAACCATGCTCTTTGGCATAAGTAAAAGCTTCTTTACTGATTGCCACCGGGTCCTGCCCGGTCTGTGCCGGAAAAACAGGAATATCAATCTGTTTTCCCAGACTCTGCAACTGGTCAATGGCTGCTGGTCGGTAAACATCGACCGGAACCAGCAAAACATTTTTTTTCTCTTTCTTTTTCAGGTACAGAGCTAGCTTGCCGCTGGAGGTGGTCTTACCAGAACCTTGAAGCCCCACCATCAGGATGGCCACCGGCGGGGTCGAAGCGAGATCCAGTTGGGAAAGAGAGCCACCCATCAGGGCAACCAATTCCTCATGGACAATTTTCACAAATTGTTGGGCCGGGGTCAGGCTCTGCAGGACTTCCTGTCCCATGGCCCGTTCCCGCACCGCCTTGATAAACTGCTTGACCACCACAAAGTTAACATCAGCCTCAAGGAGAACCATGCGGACATCCCGCAGGGCATCCTTAACGTTATCTTCGGTCAGTCGTCCATGACCACGCAGTTTCTTGAAACTTACATCCAGCTTTTCTGATAATGACTCAAACATATTAAGAGAAAAATATTCTCCCACAAACAGGCTAAAACAGACACCAGTAGGCGAGGCTCACCCTTCTATTCCCGATGGAGATAACAGTAAAGCGTGGGATAATACCGCAAGGTAAGTAAAAAGTCAAGAATTCAAAATGAGCGGCATTGACAACCCAGCCAAAAACAATCCTTGAATCTTCCCCACGATTCTCAGACAGTTTTCATCCTCGATACAAAGCAAAATTCATGGTCATTGCCAGGTAATTATGGCCGGGTTCCTAACTTTATGCGGTATACGTATACCTGGCCGCCAAGCCGGCCAAACTCATTTGCTCGGATATCTGGTCATGGGGAATCAGAAGATAGGTCCAGGGTTTGCCACCAGCTATTTTTGCATGATCTGTGGCATGCCTGCACCACACAGTTGCGGCATTGGCTTTGGCAAGCACTTTTTCGTCAGCCATTTCACTTGCTCTTTTGGGTTCACAAAGGAGCTTGCCGTTTTTTGTCTCGACAACAAAATCAGGTTCATATGATTCATCGTGGCAGTAATGAATGCGGAAATCTCCTTTGGCCGGTTTGAACCATTTAAGCACATCTTCATCATTTTCAAGAATCACCGCAAAACGCCGCTCTGAATCGGAGTCAAATTTCTGCATTGAATAGAGGCATTTCTGAAAACCGCCGAAAAGCATCGATGTAATTCGGTTTTTCTCCCCATCCGGAATCGCCATCCTGAAATTGCGGCTTGATTGATCCGCATCGGTTGTATAGTTGTTCGGGCGCAGGGTGCGAAATCCTTTAGTAACCTGCACCTCATAGGAAGTTGCCGTTTCCGTAAAATAATCCTGCATCTGGGAGTGAATCAGGTTTACGAGCGTCTGCTGGTGATATTGCAGGACGTTAACCACGTCATCTTCTTTGCTCAAATAAGAACGCAAACGTTCAACCATCTGTCCGGCCAGTTTGTAAAGCAAGCTTGCTTGTTCATCATAGCTGATATCATCAAAATCGATCAGGCCACGGACCAGATAATCCTCAGCACGTTTTTCCTCAACCACACCGGAACCGTCTCGCAGCTTATAACGCTGATGGTCATGGAGGTGTTGGATAAGAATATCCTGTTCCACCGGCTGCAGGTTGATATTTTCGGTGTCCAAATCAAAATCTTCATATCCGGCGGTCACATCACCTTTCGGCACCACCACGATTTTGGGTATATCAATGGAAAGCTCCTGATAGAGCGCCGTGGTTTTCTGCACAACATGGACAACTTCATCCCGGTCAAAGTCAGGCAAAAGACCAAGTTTCGGACGGGCGATCTCTTCAACCTTTTCGACAATTTCCTCCTGGATTTCCTCATTCTGCAGTTGGTCGCTGCCCCACAGCTTTTCCAGCTCACGGATAACCAGGAAGGTAGCCTGTGCCACCTCCCGTTCTCCCGGTTTATCAAAAAAACCGTAGCTTGTCAGTGTAGATTTCGTATCTTCGTCTTGCAACGGGAAAGATGAAATAATCTTTTCAAATTCAGATTCAACAATTACCGCTTTCTTGCCCGCAGCCGGGATATCCTTGCCGATAACCACCCCGGCCCGAATAATTGAGTTCGGGTCATTGGCGTGATCAATTATCTCCTGGAACCGATCATGAGACACTATGGTCAACCGATCCACGGCGGGAATACCTACCCGTTTGCCGTAAGGCAGGCGCAGCCCCCGGCCAATGGATTGTTCCACCAAGGTCCGTGAATTCGCGGCCCGCAGGGGAACAATGGTATAAAGATTGGTGACATCCCACCCCTCTTTGAGCATATTGACATGGATGACAACCTCGACCGGGTTGTCCGGGTTTTCAACATGCAACAACTTCTCAACAACGTCATCTTTCTCCTCCCCACGCACATTGGAATGAACGGTAATCACCTTGCCCTGGTAACGACCCTCGAAGAAAGTCCCATCTTCCATAACCTGCTGCAAGGCATTGGCATGGGTCGTATCCTGGGCAACCACCAGCATAAACGGTTTCACTATCGGCTGGTTGTGGTTCCGGGCATAGATCTCCAGCTCGACTTTGGTATTTTCATGAATCCGGACACCGTCTTCAAGCTTGATCTTTTCCAGACCTTCGTCGGAATAAGCTTTGCAGTCAAAATTCTCCCGCGTCGCCACCGCCGGCTCCTTGACAAAACCGTCATCCATAGCTTGGCTCAAGGGATAACTGTAGATCACATTTTTAAAAGGTTCGGTGCGCTGTCCTCGTTCCACTTGGGGGGTAGCGGTCAATTCCAGTCCCAAAATAGGTTTTAACTCATTAATCGCCCGGACCCCGGCACTGGCCCGGTAACGATGGGATTCGTCCATCAGCATCACCAGATCATCGAGCCCGGCCAGGTAATCAAAATAACTTTCGCCGATGTATTCACTCAGACGTTTAATTTTTGGACTTTTGCCGCCACGCACCTCGCTGTTGATCTTGGAGATATTAAAAATATTAATATGGACATCGGTTCCCCATTCAACCCCGGGGAAATAATCATCTCTCCTGATCCCCTGTCCCTCCTGATAGTTATCGCCGGTAACAATCAATGGCGGAGTAACGGCAAAAGCAGAAATCCCCTGAAAAACATATTTCGGAGTATTGGGAGTAAAGTCAGCAATCAGCTTGTTGTAGATGGTCAAGTTCGGAGCCAGCACGAAAAAGTGCCGAATGCCCTCGCTTAGATAAAGGTAGCTGATAAAAGCCCCCATCAGGCGGGTTTTCCCAACCCCGGTGGCAATGGCAAAACAGAGGGAGGGAAAATCACGTTCAAAATCTTCAATAGTCGGGAACTCGGATTTAATAATTTCCAATATCTTAGCAATATCGCCATCTTTCTCCAGCGTGCTTATCTCACAGACCCTGGCCAAAATTTCCAGGGAGTCCCGTTGCGGTGGGCGCAGACTGAGGCGATTGCTGATGGCATTGATCTGCTGCAGACTCATTCTGACTCCTCCGACCTTCTTTCCATCAGATCTCTGATTCCATCACGGAAAACCTGGAAACTTCTCGATTGATTTCTCTCCACATCCAAGTGATGAGCAATGTTTCCCGCCCATTCGCATTTAGCCTGTCCTGTATGGGGCCAGCCCAATTGTTTGAGTTTCCTCGATCCCCCCGGATAGACGGCATCTGCCAGTTTCTCCCATGTACCACAAATACTGTCTTGCTCGTAAGCGTTTAAAACCTGTTCTCTTGCACGAGGATAGGCCACCTTTACGGCGTTAATATCTCCCAACAACCAGGCTTCGCCTTCCTCTATTGCAATCCTGAATAGCGTTGTTGGCTGTGGATTGCAGACCTCCAGAATATCGATCATTTCTTGTTTGAAGACCAGACAGTCCTTATCATCCAGGTCTACAACCACAACAACCGCAGCCGGAAGATCTTGGAGGCTTTTGCCATATCCTCGAAGTAACTTGGGCAATCGATCCAGAAGAATCCGTTTCTGTGGATCTGTCGTTCCTCGTAAATCCCTTGGAATACGGCCAATGCCTTTGTAAGAAATTATTTTATAGGTGTGATCCTGCCCGTTTGGGCCCAGAATCTTCTCCAAAATAGATTCCAAGGCAATTTTTCCTGACGCATCTTCGACAAGTATTTCAAAATGCATCGGCTCACCTCGCATCCAGATAATCACTGTACCAAAGGCCGCCAAGCGGCAATCCCTCATCTACCATGGCGTTGACGGTTGCATCATCGCTGGCCCTGCGAATGGTAGAAAAACCATCAGGACCTTTTTCAAGAATCCAGGTTTCTTCCGGCGAGAGCGCATCGACAAAATAGGGTTGATGGGTGGTGATAAAAAGTTGGGGCGCATTTTTCCTGCCCGTTGCATGCGTGCGGAATTCAGTAGCCAGGGTCTCAAGAAGTTTGTGATAAAGACCATTTTCAGGCTCTTCAATACAGATGAATGGCGGGGGGGTCGGATCTTCCATCAGCAACAAATAAGCAAACACTTTAAGCGTACCGTCAGACATTTGCTGAGCGTAAAACGGATCATCAAAGCCTTTATCGTTAAAACGGAGAAGCAAACGTTTATCCGGGCTTTCTTCCGTATCTATCTTGTCGATTCCAGGAATTTTCTCAGCGATACGATTAAGGATACTCTTGAAGCGTTTAGGATGTTCACGCTCCATATACTGAACGACATTGCCGAGATTGTCCCCGTGGATATTCAAGTGTCTTTGTGGACCAGCCAGGGGCAGGCTGCGGGCGGCATCTGGTGTAAAGTAACTCAAATACCATCCTTCGATAAATTGTCGAAAGGCCGAGATCCGGGGATGTTGTTTCAGGGCGCCAAGGGTTACAATCCCCAGCTTACGTTTATCTTGCAGTTCAATAATCTCGGTTTCGCGGCTTTCTTCTTTTTGTGGTGTTGCTTCAATTTCATCAATTAACTTGAATAAATCAAAACCAGCCTTGCCTTCATCAATCTGGTGCCCCTGTTCCTCTCCTTTCCACACAACCCCCTTGCCTTCATTCAACATAAGAAACGAGAAAGGCCAGCCATGTTTTTGCTCTTTGCGCCGCTGACGAAGACGTTCCAGTTTTACGTAGGGGCGCCCGGTTTCATCCGCATCAATTGCCAGCTCATAGGTAATCGGCCGGGCATTTCCATCTTGCTTGTAATAGATTTGAAACTCAATCGGGTCATTCCTCCCCTGAGAACGAATACGGTCAAATCCTCCCCGCCCTCTGATATCACAGGCTTCTTCAACACCCAATTTCAGACAATCTGCAAGAAAACCAAAAGCATCGAACAGCGAACTCTTGCCAACACCGTTTTTCCCGATAACCGCAGTCATCGGCGTCAGTGGCTTAGCCTGTTGCATGTTCCATAATTTTCCGAGGGTCACATCTTGTAACACACGGTAATTTTTAATACGGAATCCTTCTATCTTTGCCATGATTATTCTCCTATCCTTGTTAAAGCCTGATCGCGCCAACAATGACATCCAGGATATAGTTTAAGTTCTTTCATTATCCTGCCCTCCTTCCATAAAATCAAACAGGTCGGGTTCGTCTGATTTATCTTTGCCGAACTTTCGCCGAGGCTTACGGGGTGTTTCATCTTCGGTTTCGTTGAGCTTTTGCGGGGCTTGGGGAAGGTTTTCAATCTCCAGACTGTAATCGTCATGGCCCCACTCGCATTTTTTCAAGACCGCATTGGGGATTTTCTTAATGGTCAGGTTGGAAAACTGGTTGGGATCACAACGAAAAGCGGAGCAGCAGATCAGCAGGCTGCGCTTTGATCCAACCTCGTCACTGAAGCGAGTCAGCATTTCCCGGCTCATGAACTGGGTGGTCACATAGATAAAATCGGTCTCCGTGCTTTTGCCGTGAATCCAGTAAACATCTTCGCTGGGCGCATACTCAAACCCCTCAAGTTTACACATGGCCTCAGCCAGCATCGCCGGATTGAATTCAGAGTTAATAACCGGATTGCTCCATTCGTCTTCGGTAATCAGAGTCGGGCCAAGGCGGAAATATCGGAAACCGCCGCCGCCTTTCCAGTTGACGGATTTGGAGATGCCACCGGGATCATCGCCGTCGATAACTTTTTTCAAGCGGGGGATACAATGAGTATGGCAATGATCACCTAATTCAATACCGATCCAGCGACGACCCATTTTGTGGGCAACGGCAGCAGTTGTACCGGAGCCAAGAAAGGAATCGAGAACAAGGTCACCGAGATTGGTGGAAATTGCCGCAATTCGTTGGATAAGTTTTTCCGGTTTGGGAGTGAGGAAAAGATCATCATCTGCAAATAGTCTAAGTATTTCCTTTTTTGCTTGTTCGTTGTCCCCCACATCCTTGGCCTCCCACCACGTCATAGGAACAAGCCCTTTTTCTTCACCCATGAACTGCTTTATACGCGGTCGTCCAGTTCCCTTTGAGGGGAAGTAGACACGATTATCATTCAAGTACTGTTTGAAAACAGGCTCAGTAGCTGCCCAACAACGACCCTTTGGTGGTTTCACAACAATCCCAGCAGAGGTCAAAATATCGTACATTTGATTTGGGCGAAACCCTTGTGCGCTAAAAGGAATTGACCTCCACGGTCCCCGTGGATCGTTGTCTGGATTGGTGTATCCTGTATCCCGGGAAGGAAGACGATTCCGTATGTTTTTCCAGTGCAAAGCGCCCTTTGCAGCGTATAGGAGAATATGATCATGAGCTGAACCTACGGCTGCCCTGTTTTCCCTTGAGGTTCTCTTTTGCCAAACTATATTTGCTACAAACTGTGCTCGACCAAACACTTCGTCACAAAGGACCTTCAAATAATGTCCTTCATTATCATCAATATTTATCCACAGCGAGCCATCACTGGCAAGAAGCCGCCATAGAATCTCCAGCCGATCCCGCATCAAAGACAGCCACAGTGAATGTTCAATTCCATCATCGTAATGCTCAAATGCCGAACCGGTATTATACGGCGGATCAATATAAATACACTTAATCTTGCCGGTAAACTCCTGCTCCAATGCCTTCAGCGCCAGCAGATTATCACCAAAAATCAGACGATTGTCAAAAATATCATTCTCGCTGACACGATGCTTGGCATGGTAGGATTTCTCCGGGTCTTCGATCAGAATTCTCGGCTCCAGCCTGGGCCGGTTCTCCTTCCCGATCCAGGTCAATTCAAGTTTTGTTTTCTTTTTTTTCACTATTTATCCTTAATCTGTCACTGCCATGAGGTGCACCAGCCAGAGATTTCAGCCAAATCTTCAGCTAATAATGCTTTCGCTATTTTTTCTCACCATATCAATTGTTCCCACCCTGAAAACTGAAAAGATCACGGGCAGTTACCGTTGAATCCTTGTTCCTTATTGCATTCTCAAAAAGATCAACCAAGTACAGCCTCTCGTCCCGCCTGGCATCTGTGTGCACCAAACAAAACTGATAACGAAGATGAAAAAGAAAGACATACGGATTCTCGATTCCTCCACCAATGCGAACTTCATGTAATTTTAACCCGCCTTTCTCCTGATCAAGTTGCACATGCTTGATCCCAAGGTCTTCAAGGTGCGTGTGACAACGCGGGTGGAATAACATGCCGTTGAGGACGGATTCTACATCGCGACGAAGTTCATTCATTTGCTGACTGGGATACTTGCCAACAGTGTTATGCAATGAAGCTTTGCTGAGAAATTCTGGATCTACATGATTTCGCCAATACAGGCAGTCGGAGGAATCATGTGCAAATGAGATATTGTATTTGGATTCAGATTCAATAAAGTAGCTACATTTCAGGTTCAGGAAGGTGACGATAAATTCGTGATCCAGGCCTAAACGATTCCAAATCGCTTCCTCTCCCCAGAGCCGACGCAGGGTCTTTGCATAGATACCTAACCAGCTCGCTGGTGGATTCGGGCGGAAGGCAAGACGTTCGATCGTGTCCCACACGATGGCTCTTCGTTCGGTTTCCGTCACGACTCTCCGTTTGCTTTCCGTCATGGCTTACCTTCCGCATCCTTGAGATAAGCAAGAACATTGAGCAACCTGCGGACGCCTTCCGGTTCGGATTCATCGGACATTTCTTTAATAAAATCAATATCCACCTGGATCTCTTCCATTGTAATGCCGCGCCACAGTTCATCTTCGAGCCTGTAAATCCGGAAGAACTGGCGTAACTGTGGCCAGAAACGGAGATAGAGTTTCAGATCGTCCTGTTGTATCCACCAGAGCATCTGCAGGTTGCCGAGGATATCGCGTCGGTGGTCGAGGTCACGAAGCTGGGGCTCTGTCCATTCCCCGGTAAGTTCCACGGAATAAATACGATTGGGGTCACGGTCAGTAAGCCGCACCAATAATTCCATGACCGGCTCCCGGCCTTCACCGCCTTCCAGGGTAATCTCCTCGCAAGGAAAAAGGGAATAGGTGTTGGCCTCGCCCACAAGAAAATCTCTGACCGCCTCCAGGTTTTTACGTTTCCGGTAGGTGATGATAATGCGATCCTGCCGTTCAATACCGAAGAGCCCTGCTCCTATTTCTTCCAGAACCCCAAGAATATTTAAGGTCTCATCTTCCGAAGACGATTCAATCTCCTCCCAAAATTTGTCCCAGGCAAGCTCTCTGTTATTATCAAGAGGAAGATTCAGGCCAAGGGGGCTTACATCGTGATCTTGCGCCCATTTTCGGATGGCTTTTTCCTCTGGTGTCCGTGGAGCGTCTACCTTCCACTCAATCGCTTCATCAATCAGCGGATTAATAATGGCAGGCCACTGTGTCGGTGTGGCAGGACCCGGTTCGCCCTGTACGAACAGCCAGTTATGATAAACCGCGTCATTGGCTCCCGTCGCGGTTTTTGGATCTGTAAGCAGGCTGCCTTCAATATATTTGTCGCGTTTTACAACGGTAAATATATCCGTGGAAAAACGACCGTAAGGCATGTTCAGAAGATTCTTGCCGACCTGATGGCAGGCCAGGGCAATTGCCGCTGTGTGGTCATTTTGGCGTTGGGTGCGTCGAAAGTAATAGGCATTAAGAAGCCTCAAGGCCTGGCGGGCATTGCCACCGGAATAATCGATGATCAAAGAAAACGCATTCTGGTAGATTGGGGCATAGGAGCCAAGTCTTTTTTGCAGCATTTGGACGAGCATATCCTCGCCGATACCTCCTATGAAGAGCTTTCGGATGCCTGCGCGAAAATCTTGCTCTTGAAAGAGATGAACCGCATTGACCTCAAAAAGCGTTTTCCTTTTGGCCAGAAAAGTCAGGTTATCCTTGAGCGAAAAGTATTCAGGTGTGCCTGGATTAAATTTGTCGATACCTTCCGCAATGATAATGGGCTCTCGGGACGTCATGTCTCGCAAGCTATCAAGCAGTTGCCCACAGGATCTGCGCACAAGCTCCGCGTTTTCGGTCATAACAGCACAAACATCCCGCAATAGCCCGGCCTCCTGCAGATTCGAAGGCCGGGATGTTGTTTTGTTGGCAAAGGCGTGCCATGAGTCCGCATCAATGGACGGAAAATCGGACAGGGCTATTCCACAGCCATCTATCTCCACCCCTGCCCTTAAGCAAACCGTAAGTATACGGCCAAACAAAAGCATGGAATATCCACCTTCTGTTGGTTCGATGGGATCGGTGTCGAAGCGCACGATAATAATCCAAGCATTAATAAAAGAACGGGAAACCTCCCTGAGGAGAGTCGTCTTCCCTGATCCGATCTGTCCCCCCAGCATAAAAGACTCCTGCGCATCATCAGAAAACCATCCCTGTAAGCAAGCTGTCACATCGGGATTGCAAGGCACATAAAGCAGGCGGAACTCTTCTTCCGTTGAAAGTGCAACTCCATCATCCAGATTTATGCCGTATTTGCGTCGTTTCACGTTTTTTTTCTCCTTTGCCGACGCATATTTTCCGCAGCAAGTACCCAATCCGGCGAAACGTCTTTACGGCTCCATTCTGTCCAGAAATCAATTGTTGCGCTCAGAGGTTCTTCATCAGGCTTGTTGATACGGATCCTGCTGGGCAGGAGAACGGCATCGCCCACAACCAGGGCCTCCCCGATATCCAGAACGGGCAGCATCTCCATAAAACTCGTCATACTTTCCGGCATCATGTTCCTTACTGCGGATATATCGTTGCTGTTGGCCAGCCGCAATGCCATGACATTGTTGCACTGGCTGAGAATTGTGTCGCTCACGTCGGATGGGCGTTGGCTGACAATCATCAGCGACACGCCATACTTACGTCCCTCTTTGGCAATTTTTTCAAAGTTGTCGAGAGCCCGCTGCTGATTGGGGTTGCCTTTGTCCCTGGGCAGGTAAATATGGGCTTCATCGCAAACAAGCGCGACGGGGTGGCGCTTCTCGTCGGGCATCCAGAACTGGAGGTAGTAGATAAGACGCGCCACAATACCAAGCATGACCGGAAGGACATCCGAAGGTACTTCAGAGAAATCGACGACCTTGACGCCGCCGTTTTTTCTGGTAAAGTCCAGTAATTGCTTGCCCACACCGTGGAATGCTTCGTATGAATGAAGCTCCTTTGGCGCCTGAAAAAGAAAACCATATCGGCGATCCCTGAGTTTTCCGGCAATCCTTGCGAGAAACCGGCTGAATTGGCCATAAAATTTCCCCTGCTTCATACCTCGAACCCCTTGCACCATCTCTTCATTCAGGCGCTGGATCTCCGCCACGACGATGCCAAGGTCAAAGGGGACAGGGCTGTCAATCGTAAAAGAATTGAGGACTTCGATCTTTTTCTCTGCTTCAAGGATTTTCTTCTTCTCGGCAAAAACGGTATCCTGAAACACAAGGGTCTGATTATGCGCCGTAAATTCACTGCTTTCGACAAACATTGCCGTCAATTCCTCGCAGTTCATGAGCCAATACGGCAAGTAAAGCAGTCCTGGATTTGCAGCGCCAAGATCATCCGGACCTGGGATTCGGAGATGGTTAGCGTAGCTCAGTTCGCGGTACTCGCCATGCAGATCAAACACTATTAGATTGGCGGAGGGTAACCGGGCGGCACGCTCCAGGATCGTTGCCACAGTCCATGATTTGCCAGAACCCGTGCTACCCAGGAGAGCGGCATGACGCTGAAAAAATTTGTCGCCATCCAAATAGGCGGTAGCCTCCAAATCCAAAGTATATTTTCCGATTTCAAGGGCTTGCTCAGTATTGCCTTCTTTCACGAGAAGTCCCATAAAGGCCTTCAGAGAATCACCTTTGAGTACAAAACAGTCCTGCCCGATGTCCGGCATGTCCAGCAATGAGCGCGTAAATTCATGACAGCCCTCTCCGGTATTCCAACGCACCATACCTACAAGCGTAACGGTTACAGCGTTGCCTGAAGATAGAAGTGGATCATTATTCCCTGGATTATCCTTCTCATCGCCGATGTTTGTTGTGTCCGCCGTCACAATCTGGCGCACAATTCTATCTACCATGCCAATCAGCCAGTCATCTGCAGTTCCTCTTTTCAGCGTAACCAGCTTCCCGATGCTTGCACGTTGCAAGTGTTTGTCTTCAGCGTTGATCATTACACGCCGGGTATCTACTTGCAAAACCGATCCAAGATAGCTTTGATCAGTTTTAGCATCATCACCATATTTGAATTCAAAAATCGGCATATTCAACCTCCCAATATTTGTTCTGCAAATACATTACTTTGCCAAAGAGCAACCCCATCAAAGTCCCCGTTTAGTTCTTGATTGCTATTGGCAAAACGTGTTCCTGATAAGTATGTTTTGCCGTTGATTTGGTTTGGAATCCCGGTGACAACCCATACATTTTTCCCCATTGCCGGCAATTGCTCTAATTTTATTGAAGAATCAAGCGTCAACACAATAAGAGGGCATTTGAGGCTATGAACGCGATCCAGTATTTTCTGATGGATGTGCTCATCCCTGAACCCATAGCCAATCACAAAGAAAGCATCTGCTTTGTCAATAGCCTCCATAGCTTCGCCAAACAGACGACCATAAAAATTGAGCGCTCCCTTATTTTTTATATCTCCGGGAGGCGCGATCATCGGCGTATAATCAGCCGGACAGCCCGCTGTCCAGAGATCGTTCTCAACAAAAGTTCCATCTAAACGAAAGAGATTTATCGACCCGTGAACCTTCATAAGCTCAATGCATGAAATGGGGGTGATGATATCACGGCGTTTTCCACCCATGGTTACTGGATTTAATCGATAAAGCCGTTCCCGGGCCTTTGTCCAATCCTGAAGCCTCATGATACCACCATGATATCCGGTGATGTAGGGAATATTTGTCTTTGAGCAGGCATACTCAATGAGCATGTCATAATTCGGCGTCACGACGGGCAAACGTGGCCAGGTGGGGGAAAGTCCCCGTATCAGTTGTCGCAGCAGCGGCTCGCCCACCCATATTTTCTTACCGGTCAGGACTTCGTCCCTCAATGCCGCGTCTTTTCCAGCAACGAAATCCGCAGTCTGTCTGGCAATTTCATCCTGAAGAGATTCTGACAAGTTTATTCCCGTGAGCGACGTCTCAAGATCGTCTCCCTGTTCCAACCTTTTGGCTATAGATTCCCAACCATCCGTATCTTTGGGGATCTCATTTAAAAGATGATCCTTTAATGCCGGCATCCCCAATTCAGCATCCATTTCAACCGACGCGCCAGTGCCTACAAGTAGAAGCCAACGACGCTGCTCCCGCATTACTGCCAGCAAAGCTTCTTTAATCTTTTTTAACTTATCATCGTTTTTCATATAAAATCACAAAAAATGGCATTGCAACTTCTATTACCAAAAAGTACATCATACCGTTTTTGTGCCATTGTCATTCCTCCTTTTAACCCATCTTCCATCGAATAGTAAATATTTTCCACACACTCCACTTTTGCTGTAACCGTTTTTCGATATTTTCAATCAGTCCTTCCCGCTGAACGTTGATGGCATCTTGAGCATCAAATAGTTCACGACGTTTTCGGTTGCGCGTTTTTCCCAGAGCCTTAATAATTTTCTGGGCTGTCAGTTTGTCTCGCAGTAACTGCGCCAAAGCTGCCGTTTTGCGGGCTTCGCGTATTTGTTTTTCGAGCTCATTGATATTATGTTCCAAATCCTGCTTGAAATCTTCAGACCAATGGTCTAGTTTAAAAACTTTTTCGTCGAAAAATTCCCGCTGTATTTATCTATCTTGATTACGTGGATGTAGATTGAGATCAACCCAGGCATTGGCTATCGAGCAAGAGAAGGACTCAATGTTGCCACCAAAACCTTGGAGAGTTAAAGCGTGTACCCAATACTGACTGTGGTATGGAGTACTCATTGTCGGATTTGGATTCATGACCATTCATATCGGGTGCGCAGATTGTTTTTCCACGACGGCTGCAGGATATTTTCATGCTGGAGGCGACCGACGACGATTCCCGCGTCCACTCCCACTTCATGGACAAATACCCGGATGGAATCGGCGTCAAATAATCCCCGTCCGATAAAAGCAGACCATTGCGGCAGCGGGATCAGGGTGTTTGCGGCAAATTCATCGGCCTTTTTTTCCTTTTTTTCCAAGCGTGTATCTCCATTGTCATAGTCGACAAATATCGCATTGCGGTCATGCAAAAGAATATGTCCTAACTCATGAAAAAGGCTGAACCAGAAAATATCCGCCCACTTCCCCCGGATAGAAAGCATCAGGACGGTCTTCTCGCGGCCGAGAGGGAAGGTGGCGCCATGAGCATAGGTTTTCGGGAGGTGTGGACAGAGTACCAGGGCAATACCTGCATGAGCCAATAAGACAGTCAGTCGGGGAAGAAAATCATCAGGGAGCCGCATCGTCATACTCCTGATCTCAGGCAACGTGGACTCCAACAGGCTTTTATCGAACGGCGCACACTCGATCTCACGACCTTTGAGTTCTCCGAGACGCAGCCATGCGGCTACCGCCTCGGGTGATAGTTTCTGCCGGGCGTTACCACTGCGGAATGCAGCCGCATAGCGTCGCACCGTTTTCACATTATGAAGAGACGTAACCCCTAAAAATTTTTGCAGCTGCAGGGCGGTATCCGGGGTGATAGCTTTGCGGCCCCTGAAAATCGGACTCAACTTGGTAGCCGGCCGGTCCATCCGCCGAGCCAGTTCATCTTTGGTCATACCCAAATATTCCAGCACTTCTTCCAGATACTCTCCAGGAGGAATCAGTAAATCTGAATGAATTGCCATATCAGTCATCATAATGATTGTTCACCTCCTCAATGCAAACAATTTTCGGCATACCACCTTCCAGGGTAAAAATAAAGGGTAAAGAAACTTAAAGAAACCTCCATTTCCTCAGCTTCTCCCATAAGGCATACCACTTCTTCCATCCCGGATCTCCAAATGGTTGCATATTGGGGTTGCAAAAATAGTAAAGCTGTCGCTATTGTCCGATATGCATTTTGCGTGGCGAATATGTTATCAACCGAACATCAATGTAAAACGGTGGGACAGGAGCTGGATAACAGCAGGGTTTTTGAGGTACAGGAATCAGGACTTCAGCCTTTCTTCAGGGAGGCATATTTCAAAGCGATTTTTTTGCGGCCCCGGTCACGGAAAATTATTACCAGTTTGGCATTATCACCGCTTCCTTCGGTTGCGGCCACCACTCCGGGACCAAAAACCGGATGTTCTATTTTGGAACCAACGGTAAATCCTCCTGATGAAGGTAAACCGGGCGATAATTTTTTGGTTTTTTTCAAAGTAGTTGCCGATGCCTGAGGCGATGAAAGATTCCTGGCTTTCCTGAAATGAGTGGCTGACCGATGGCTGGATGCCCCGGCTGTTTGAGTATCAATCAATTCCCGGGGAATATCAAGTAAGAAGCGGGACGGTTTGTTCTCATTCCGAACCCCCTGGAACTGCCGGCTGCGGCTGGCAATCATATAAAGCTTTTCCCGGGCTCGGGTCATACCCACATAACATAAACGACGCTCTTCCTCCATTTCAGCATCCTTATTATAACATTTGCGATTGGGAAACAGACCTTCTTCCATCCCGGCCATGAAAACCACAGGAAACTCCAGCCCTTTGGCCCCATGTAACGTCATCAATGTCACCCGTGACTGTTCCGGGGCATCCCGATCAACCGCACTGATCAGGGCCACTGACTCCAGATAGTCAGCCAACGAAGGTTCTTCATGAGCCTGCTCCCAGGAAATAATCGAGTTAAACAATTCAGCAATATTTTCCTTTTTACTATCATAGAGATGCCGGTTGCTCCCTCGTTGGAGCCAGTTATGATAATCTGTTGCCACAATAATCTCTTTGAGCAGATCAACCACCGGTACCTGCTCCTGAATTTGGCGCCAATGTTGAATCTGCCGGACAAACTCCGCTATTGCCTGCTTGCTTTTTCCGGAACCGGATCCCTCATCTAGCCATAATTCAACCGCCTGCCCAAGCGAACAGGCTTTTTCAACTGCCAGGTTTTTCAGGTTTTCAACCGTTTTCTTCCCCACCCCACGGGTCGGGACATTAATAATACGTAACAGGCTGATACTATCCCGGGGATTATTGATCACCCTCAAATAGGCCAGCAGATCTTTAATTTCCGCCCGGTCATAAAATCTGAAACCACCGACAATAACATAGGGAACCCCCTGCCGGCTCAGAGTCTCTTCCAACACCCGTGACTGGGCGTTAGTGCGGTAGAAAACCGCATAATCGGCCAGATCCCCTCCATGCTCCCTGATTTTATCAATGATAAAACGGGCTTCCTCATATTCATCATCAGCCACAGAGACCGTTACCAGCTCGCCGGTTTGATTCCGGGTCCACAAATCCTTCCCTTTACGCTCACGGTTGCGGGAAATAACCCCGTTGGCAGCCGCAAGAATATTTTGGGTGGAGCGATAATTTTCTTCCAGGCGAATGACCTTGGCGCTGGAATAATCGGCCTCAAAATCAAGGATATTCTTTAGTCTGGCTCCCCGCCAGCTATAGATGGACTGATCATCATCGCCCACCACACATAAATTTCCATGTGGTTCGGTCAGCAGTCGCAGCAGACGATACTGAACTTCATTGGTATCCTGGTATTCATCAACCAGGACATATTGAAATCGCTGCTGGTATTCAGCCAGGACTTCTGGAAATTTGGTAAAAAGTTTTACCGTCAGCAAGTGAAGGTCACCAAAATCAAGAGCATCATAATTCTGTAACTGCTGCTGATACATACGGTAAATTTCCGCTATTTTCTGCTCTTGAAAAGTAGCCGCCCGGCTGGCAAAATCATGATCATCAAGGCCCTTGTTTTTGGCATCATTAATGACGGCACGAGCAATTTCCGGTTTGAGGGCCAGTTCGGAAAGGTTCAAATTCTGAAACACTTCCTTGAGCAAACTCAGCTGATCCTTATCATCATAAATAACAAATTTATCGGTATAACCAAGATGGGAAATATGAGACCGAAGAATCCGAGAGCAGGTACTGTGAAAGGTATTGATCCATATCTGTCCGGCACGCGGTCCCACCATCCGATGAACCCGTTCACGCATTTCTCCAGCAGCTTTATTGGTAAAAGTTACCGCGAGAATACTTGCAGGAGCAATCCCTTCACCATCAATCATATAGGCTATCCGGTGGACAATGACCCGGGTTTTGCCGCTGCCGGCACCGGCAAGAATAAGCAGTGGACCCTGACAGTTTTTTACCGCTTCGCGCTGGCCGGAATTCAAACCGGAAAGCAAGGTATCAGGATTATGTTCAGGTTTTTCAACACCTGTTTCAGCCATTATTTTTTCCTCAAGAGAGTTTTCATAAAGTAGGGTCGTAGAGAAGAAAACCCCGCAGCATTAAGTGCTTGCCTTTTCCCGTAGATCCCGGTCCAACAGGGTACGGTTATAGGCGGAAATAATATCCTGGCGGGAGATCATGCCCTCAATTTTTCGGGGATTATCTTTGGCGACCACCGGCAAATAATCAATGTTGCGATAGCCGATCTTTTTCATGGCATAGTCAAGATTATCCTCGGCAGTAACGGTTATCACCTGGCTGGCAGCCAGCTCCTTGGCTACAATCAGTTCTTCAAGCCCCTGCTCATAGACCAGTTCCCTGATATCCTGAATACTTAGAATACCAGTCAACAATCGATCACGGTCAACCACGGGGAAGCTGGTGTTGCGGGATCGGGGTAAAAACTGAAGAATTGTCTTCAGTTTCATGTCCTCAGGAATGGTTTCTATGGGTCCGGATACCATGATGTCACCAACGGTAATCGAACGTAGAACATTTACTTCCCGACCACCTTCCAGATGGATGCCCTCCCGGGCCAATCCATAGGTATCGATGCCTTCCCGTTCCAAGCTACGGGCAATAAGGGTGCCGATAACGGTAGCGAACATGGCCGGCAGAATAATCTGGTAAGTCCCGGTCAATTCATAGGCAAGAAAAATTGAAGTCATGGGCGCATGAGTAACAGCCGATAAAAAAGCGCCCATAGCCACGATGGCATAACCATCATAGTTAACGACAACACCCGGAAGCAGGATATGCCCTAAGCCACCGCAGGTTTCTCCGATCATAGTTCCCATAAAAAGAATCGGCGCAAAAAGCCCACCGGCACCCCCGGAACCCATAGTAATGGAGGTCGCCAGCATTTTCATGAAAATCAGGGGCAGAACCACATACCAGATGGTTGTATTCCGCAACACCTCACCCATATAGGGATAGACATCACCCATAACATGAGGAAAGGCCAAACCAATAACCCCAATCAGGAAACCACCCATGATCGGTTTGAGCCAGAAAGGCACGGATAGATCCCGAAAAAAATCCTGAACCCAATAAAAAGAACGGATGAAAAGAACTGCCAGGATACCAATAATGACTCCCATCACCACATACACAAGCAATTCCCAGTTACTACTCAGGGTAAACACTGGCACTAAGAAAAAAGCGGCCTTTCCATAGATCATCCGGGTAAAAACCACCGCTGTGGCAGCAGAAATAACAATGGGAGCAAAAACTGCCAGATCCATCTCACCCATGAGAATAATTTCCAAAGCAAAGAAAACGCCAGTTATGGGAGCATTAAATGTTGCCGCGATACCACCGGCAACTCCACAGGCGATAAGTAATTTTATCCGCTTGGCCCCAAAGGAAAAAAACTGACCGACCATATACCCCATAGTGCCACCAATCACGGCAATGGGACCTTCCTGCCCGGCCGACCCACCGGTTCCGATGGTAATGGCAGGCGCAATCATTTTAACCAGGACACCCCGTTTTTTCAGTACACCGCTGCCCAGATTAATGGTTTTAAGGAAATTAGGCAGGCCGTAACCGGAAGCCTGACCGGGAAATAGCATTTCCAAAACCACAATCATGGAGCCACCAATCATGGGCAGGAGGGGCAGAAGAAACCGGTGGAAGCCACCATCACCCATATGCAGAAATTCATAGCCAGTCACAAAAACATATTCATGACAAAGCTCAATACATTTCCGCAAGCCCACATTTCCCAAACCACTCAACAAACCGATAATAACAGCAAGAAATATAAAAAAATAGTTCTCTGAGATGGATAGTCGGCGTTTCAGCCGGACGATGGCATTCTGAAACCATACAATGAAAGGAGGTAGGCGCATAAAAAATCAGTCTATAGATGCTGGATTGAACTTCATAAGGGCTGGGAAATAGCCAGAAACTTGCGGCAGAATAAAGCAGAAAAATCCGCCCCTGTCAACGAAAAGGAAGGGAGGTACTGGAATTCCAATATAAGGTCTTATATTTTGTCAAGTTAAGTTCCTTCAGGCGCTTTTTTGCGCTCGATTGCCTGTCTTTTCAACGGCTCATTACGCTGAAATTGCCAAATTCGCCCTTTCAGGTCTCAGACAGGTCAATTTCTACGCTCCATTCGCCGGAAAAACAACGTCATCTCACGATGTCGCGCCGGAAGGAAATTAACCTGGACATCCTGCAAAAGTTTCCTTATATCTGAATTCCAGGAGGGAAGCAGGGGAAAAGCTTTAAACCTGGAGAAAAAGGCATGGAAGAGATTAATCTTCCACCGGCTGGACATCAACATTTTCCGTGGATATAATCCGTCAAATATTTAATGGTGGTTTTTTGTTCCCTGGTCATTTGCCGGGTAAGATCAAGAATGGAGATAACCCCCGCAAGACATCCCTGATCCATGACGGGAAGATGGCGGCAGGATTTTTCCACCATAACTGCCATACATTCTTCCACCGATTGATCAGGGGTCGCAAAAATAACTTTATCAGTCATAATCTCTTCCACCATGGTAGTATTGGACGCCTTGCCCTGGAGAATAACTTTTCTCAAATAATCACGCTCAGTAACAATCCCAGCTATTTCCTGACCATCCAGAACCACCAGTCCACTAACATTATTGTCAGACATTTGCTTGATGGCATCTAACACGGTGGTTTTCCGGTTAATCGTAAAAACCCTCGTTCCCTTTTCCCTGAGTACATCAGCTACTTTTGCCATTTTCACCCCCTCAATGCGGTTTCATCATTTTATTGAGCTTTCGTTTAGACCAGTTAAGACTGTCTTGAAAAATTAGAATTTTTGTTTGAGTACAAGGCAGGTGAAAATTATAACCGCAGGAACATATGTCATATTTTGAGGATTATAATTTGAGCCTAACGCAGCAATCGAGCAAAAAGGCCATTTTCCAAGGTAACCTTAAATTTAAAAATAATCCTCTGGCACCATCAAGTCAAGTTTTAATTGGTGTTCGTCTAAAAACAAGCATTTTCGGATGGAAGGTTATCGGCAACTATGAATTCAAATATCGATAAGATCAGGGGACAGCGGTTATTCAACCGTTACACTCTTGGCCAGGTTACGTGGCTGATCAACATCCGTTCCTTTAAATACCGCGGTATAATAAGCCAAAAGTTGCAATGGAACTACATAAACCAGTGGATTCAATACTTCTCCCGGCTCTTCAACCTTGACAACTTCAGCACTGTACTCGGCAATCCGTTCATCATCTGAAGCAGTGAAAGCAATAACCTGCCCATCCCGGGCGACCACCTCCTGAAGATTGCTCACAACTTTCTCATACTGATGATCATGGGGGACCAGAATCACCACCGGCATATTTTCATCAATAAGAGCTATGGGGCCATGCTTCATTTCTCCGGCGGGATACCCTTCCGCGTGGATATAGGATATTTCTTTCAGTTTCAATGCCCCCTCCAGGGCGATGGGATAGTTCATTCCCCGAGCCAGATAAAGATAATCCGTGGCATGATGGTAGATTTTGGCAATCCTCTCTAACTGCGGCGCCAATGTCAGTGATTTCTCCAACAACACCGGTAATTTCAGCAGATCTTCAACACTTTGGGCAATCTCCTCGGCACTCATGGTTTTTCTGGCAACAGCCATATCCAGAGCTAAAAGCATAAGGCAAACCAACTGGGTGGTAAATGCCTTGGTGGATGCCACACCGATTTCTGGCCCGGCATGGGTGTATATTACCCCATCTGACTGACGCGATATACTGCTGCCCATCACATTACAGATGGATAAAATTTTAGCACCCTTACGCTTACCTTCCTGCAGGGCAGCCAGAGTATCGGCCGTTTCGCCAGATTGGGAAATCACCACCAATAACGTTTCATCATCAACCAGCGGATCACGATATCTGAATTCTGAGGCTATATCTATCTCGGTCGGAATCCGGGCCAGTTTCTCGAGCCAGAATTTGCCCACCAATCCAGCATGCCAGGAAGTTCCGCAGGCCAGAATCATGATTTTTTTTACCACCTGCCAATCGGTTGAAGTAAACCCGGTTTCCCGCAGATCAACTTTTTTCCGATCTTCTGAGATTCTTCCCAACAAGGTATTGCTGACCGCCTGGGGCTGCTCAAAGATCTCTTTGAGCATGAAATGTTTATAGCCACCTTTTTCAGCCATAATCGGATCCCAGGAAACCCGGTGCACATCCTTTTGCTGCTCTTGGCCATCGGTTACGGTAATAATAGACATTCCGACAGGAGTACAAACGGCCATTTCATCATCATCAAGAAAAATAACCTCCCGGGAATAAGCCAGGAGCGCCGGAATATCCGAAGCAATATAATATTCGCCCTTTTGTGACCCATAGGCTACGACCAGTGGACTACCTTTCCGGGCAGCGATAAGCATTTCAGGTTCCTGCTCATACATTATCCCCAGGGCAAATGCTCCTCTGACCTGCTTTAATGCAGTCCGAACAGCTTCACTGAAACCCAAGCCACGAGCCAATTCCCGGGCAATCAGGTGACTGATAATTTCGGTATCGGTTTCCGAGGAAAACTGGTGGCCGGAAGCAGCCAGTTCCTCCCGCAGAGCAATATAATTTTCCACAATTCCATTGTGAACCACCACCACACCCTCATAGATATGGGGATGGGCGTTAGGTTCCGTCGGTCGGCCGTGGGTAGCCCAGCGGGTATGGCCGATAGCCGGAGAACCACATAAGCTGGAAATCAAGAGCTTTTTCTCCAACTCACGTAATTTACCAACACTCCGGCTGATGGCTATCCGACCATGCTGAAACACGGCCACACCGGCTGAATCATACCCCCGATACTCCAGCTTCTGCAAACCATCCATGACCACCGGCACCCCATCCTGGGGCCCCATATATCCTACGATTCCACACATATATTATTCCTCCCTGGTCACATTTCTTGAAACCATCCCCCGATCCGGATAAATTGTCTGCTGGGTTCTGGATATCACCACGGCATTTTCCGGCACGTTTTTGGTGACCGTACTGCCGGCTCCGACCAAAGCGTTTTTCCCAATACGAACCGGAGCCACAAATTGGCTGTCACTTCCCACAAACACCCCGTCTTCAATGATTGTCCGGTGTTTTTTAAAACCGTCGTAATTACAGGTAATGGTCCCGGCACCAATATTGACGCCATTACCAACCGAGGCATCGCCAATATATGAAAGATGTGATGCTTTACTGCCAATTCCGATTTCAGCCTTCTTAACCTCAACAAAATTTCCTATTTTAGCCTTTTCGCGCAGCACGGTTCCCGGGCGCAAACGGGCAAAAGGACCTACCTGCACATCATCTTCCACCACCGCCTTTTCCAACACAGAATAAGGCAAAATTTTGACTCTTTCGCCCAAATGCACATCCTGAAGAATTGATCCTTCACCGATATAACAACCCACTCCGACAACGGTCTTTCCTTTCAGGGAAACCCCCTTTTCGATGGTTGTATCCTGACCAATCATCACCTCGGTTTCTATGGTGACCTGCTGCGGGAACCTGATTGTTACTCCAGCCGTTTGCCATTGCTGTCTGATTCTGGCAGCCAGAATCATCTCCGCGTTGCTTAATTGCTCCCGATCATTAATACCCATAATTTCATCCAGGTCGGAAACATCTGAAAATATCACTTTTTTCCCCAATTGAGAAGCTTCAGCAACCATATCAGTCAAATAATATTCACCCTGGGCATTTTCACAATCAATTCCTGCCAGAGCCTGACGGAGAAAGTCCGCATCAACACAATAAATACCGGAATTAATGCGGCAAACCTCTAATTCTGCCGGTAAAGCATCACGTGCCTCAACAATTCGTATAAGTTCACCGGCAGAATCAAGTACCAACCTACCATATGCCCCACCATCCGGCAGAACAGCACTCAAAACGCTAACCGCCGCCTGAGCTTGCCTATGTCTGTGCAGTAATTCACGGAGGGTTTCAGCTCTCAGCAGGGGAACATCACCGCAAACGATAAGAATATTCCCGGAAAAACCTTCAAATTCAGTCAGAGCCATTGCCGCAGCATCAGCAGTCCCCTTTTGTTCCCGTTGCCAGGCAAAACTGATTCCGGACCAGTCGCTGAAAACATCCATGACCTCTTGGCCGCTACTGCCAATCACCACCACCTGCCGGTCGATCTCCAACCGCCCTAATACCTGCAAAGGGTAACTAAGCAGGGGAAGACCCAGCAGGGGATGCAACATCTTTGACACTGCAGATTTCATCCTGGTACCCTTGCCCGCAGCCAGAATGATTGCCGCAACCTGATTCATTAAAACACCTCCTGAACGCTATTCATCATTCATCTTCCACCAGCAAACCAAAGGACCTGAATGGATTAAATGAAACTATACCTCTCAAACTCTTCGACAACTAGCTAATAAATATTAATCATAAATTAGCTTGCCATGCCACCGTGGGGAAATTTCCCTAAATGCAAAAAGGCGGGGTAACCCCCGCCTTTTTAAATCCTGACAATATATTCCCCGCTTTATTTAACTCTGGCGATATGAATCCGATTGATCGCCCTTTCCAAGGCGGCACGTTCTTCAAAGAATGCTTTCTCCTCGGGAGAAAGCCCGGCCAATTTTTCCTCAGCCCGTTTCAAGGCTTTCTCTGCCCGTTGAACATCAATTTCCTGGGGGAGTTCAGCCGCATCAAGCAGGGCGATGACGTGATGGTAGCCCACTTCAGAATATCCATTACTGACCGCCAGATGAAATAGCTGAATCCCTTTACGGTACAGGAGATCCCCAACCCTGATCTTTGCCAGAAAAGGGGTATGACCGGGAAGCACGCCAAACTGCCCCTCCTCACCCGGAGCAATCACCTCATCAACTTCTTCAGTAAGAACCTGGCGATAGGGCGTTACCACCTCGAATAAAATCTTATCAGTCTCCATGTAAATTCCCATTCAATACTCACCTGGAAACTTCCACTTCCAGATGAAGGATTTCAACCACCGACTAACAATCCACAAAAAAGCAGAATCAACAAATGATTACACTGCAACCAGGTTATACTCCGAGTTTTTTAGCCTTTTCCTGAACTTCTTCGATACTGCCAACCATGTAGAAAGCCTGTTCAGGCATATTATCATGTTTACCCTGAAGGATTTCATCAAAGCTACGAATGGTATCCGAAAGTTTAACATAAACACCGGGCGTACCAGTAAAATCTTCTGCCACATGAAAAGGCTGGGAGAGAAAACGCTGAATCTTCCGGGCCCTGGTTACCAGTTGTTTATCTTCTTCGGATAATTCATCCATACCTAAAATGGCAATGATATCCTGCAGATCTTTATATCGCTGCAGGATCAACTGTACTTCCCGGGCAACCCGGTAATGCTCATCGCCAATGACCTTAGGATCAAGAATACGTGAGGTGGAATCCAGCGGGTCAACAGCAGGGTAAATCCCCAGTTCAGAAATCTGCCGCGACAAAACCGTGGTCGCATCCAAGTGGGCAAAAGCGGTTGCCGGAGCGGGGTCAGTCAAGTCATCAGCAGGGACATAAATGGCCTGAACCGAAGTAATCGAACCACTCTTGGTAGTAGTAATTCGCTCCTGCAGTTCACCCATTTCAGTTCCCAAAGTCGGCTGATATCCAACCGCTGAAGGCATACGACCAAGTAATGCCGATACCTCGGAACCCGCCTGAGTAAAGCGGAAAATATTGTCAATGAAGAGCAACACATCCTGTCCCTCTTCATCACGAAAATATTCCGCCACGGTCAGCGCTGAAAGCCCAACCCGCAAACGGGCTCCCGGCGGTTCATTCATCTGTCCATACACCAACGCTGTTTTATCAAGAACCCCGGAACCTTTCATTTCATTCCAGAGGTCATTACCCTCACGAGTCCGTTCACCTACTCCGCCAAAAACGGAAAATCCGCCATGCTGGGTGGCAATATTATGAATCAACTCCATAATAACAACGGTTTTACCAACCCCGGCACCACCAAACAGACCGATCTTGCCACCTTTGGAGTATGGCGCCAGGAGATCAACTACTTTGATGCCGGTTTCAAAAGCTTCAACCTCAGTACTCTGATCAACAAAGAGAGGTGCAGGACGATGTATCGGATACCTTGTCTTTTCGTTAATCGGACCTAGTTCATCAACCGGTTCACCGGTCACGTTAACAATCCGTCCCAGAACTTCCCGGCCAACGGGCACTGTAATCATCTCTTCGGTATCCCAAACTTCCATACCACGCATCAAACCATCAGTAGAATCCATAGCAATTGCCCTGACGGTATTTTCACCCAAATGCAAGGCAACTTCGCATATCAGGTTCCATTCCTGATCGTTAATAGCGGGATTGGTGATTTTCAGTGAATTATATATCGCCGGCAACTTCCCCTTCTCAAACTCCACGTCAACTACCGGACCGATAACCTGGTTAATTTTACCGATATTTTTTTCACTCATCCCTGACAAGCCTCCTCAAAGGTTTTTATTTTCCGAGCTTAACCTAACGCTTCAGCGCCACTCACAATTTCCATCAATTCGGTGGTGATTGCTGCCTGACGGGCCCTATTATATAATAAGGTGAGCCTGTCAACCATTTCAACCGCATTATTGGTTGCAGAATCCATTGCAGTCATCCTGGACCCATGTTCGCTGGCAACGGATTCCAGCAACATTCTAAACAACTGGGTATAAACATAACGAGGCAGGATATCTGCCAGCAATTCATCTTCAGAAGGTTCATAGATATATTCCACCGCAACTTCATCTTCAGCCAGCGTCATCGGCTCTACAGGCAGCAGCCGCTGAACGATGACATTCTGGGTCATGGCCGATTTGAATTCGGTATAAACAACATACACGGCATCGGTAGTTTTCTCTATATAACGATCAATGACATCTGCAGCAATTTCTTCAGCATAGGAAAAAGTCACATTCCCGGGATTAAGAAATTCATTCGAAAATTCCTTTTTCTGACGGCGATAATAATCCCTGACTTTTTTACCAATAACGCTGAGGAGTATATTTTCATATTCTCCCTTTTTTTCCCTTAAAAACTGCTCGCTGGTCTTGATAATATTATGATTATATCCGCCGCATAACCCCCGGTCAGAGGTAATAACAATCAGCTCAACATTTTTTTCCTCACGACGCTGCAGAAGAGGATGCTTCCCTGACTCAGTACGTAAAGCCAAACTAGCCAGCACCTCATACATTTTAATAGCATAGGGCCTAGCGGAAACCACGCCATCCTGAGCTCGCTTCAGCTTCGAAGCCGCCACCATCTGCATCGCCTTGGTGATCTGCTGGGTACTCTTGACGCTGACGATTCGCTTTCTAATATCCCTGAGATTAGCCATCTATTATTCCCTATGAGATCAACAGTTTCTTAATTGCTCAAATCCGGTTATTAATAAAATTAAGGTTTAAAAAATCCTTTGAACTCATTCAGCAGATTTTCCACCTTTAATTTCAGATCATCATCAATTTTCTTTTTCTCTTTGATCTCAGCCAACACTGCAGCAAACTTGCTCTCGGCAAAAGGATACAATTCATTTTCGTAGCGTCCCAACACTGATTCATCATAATCATCCGCAAAACCATTGGTAGCCGCAAAAATAATCAGAACCTGTTTTTCGATCGTCAGCGGCGTGTACTGGTCCTGTTTCAGGATTTCAACCAAACGGCTACCACGGGCCAGCTGAGCCTGGGTTGCCTTATCAAGATCACTGCCAAACTGGGCAAACGCTGCCATTTCTCTATACTGGGCCAGATCCAGCCGCAGAGAACCAGCAACCTGCTTCATCGCTTTCACCTGGGCAGCACCCCCTACCCGGGAGACGGAAAGACCAACGTTGATGGCCGGGCGAATGCCGGAATAAAAGAGGTCTGCCTCAAGGTAAATCTGTCCATCGGTAATGGAAATAACATTGGTGGGAATGTAAGCTGAAACATCACCGGCCTGGGTTTCGATAATAGGCAGGGCGGTCAAGGAACCGCCGCCCTTTTCATCACTCATTTTCGCCGCCCGTTCCAGCAACCGGGAATGGAGATAGAAAACATCCCCAGGATAAGCTTCGCGTCCGGGAGGCCGCCGCAGCAGGAGAGAAAGCTGCCGATATGCAGTTGCCTGTTTTGAAAGATCATCATAAATGATCAGGGCGTGCATACCATTATCACGAAAATACTCTCCCATGGTTACCCCAGTATAGGGAGAAATATATTGCAGCGGTGCAGGTTCACTGGCAGTTGAGGCAACAACGGTAGTATATTCCATCGCCCCAAACTCTTCCAACTTCGCCACCACCTGGGCTACCGTAGAACGCTTCTGTCCAATTGCCACATAAATACAATAGACATCTGTATCTTTCTGATTGATAATAGCATCAATGGCCACCGCGGTTTTACCTGTCTGCCGGTCACCAATAATAAGTTCACGTTGACCACGACCGATGGGAACCATGGAATCAATGGCCTTCAAACCGGTCTGCAACGGTTCGTTAACAGATTGACGGTCAACAATCCCGGGAGCTTTAATTTCCACCCTTCTGGTTTCATCGGTTTCCAGCGGGCCTTTGCCATCAATGGGCTGCCCAAGGGAATTGACGACGCGACCGAGAATGCCTTTCCCGACGGGAACTTCAACAATCTTACCGGTCCTTTTTACCTCATCGCCTTCCTTGATCTCTATGTCTTCACCAAAAATAGCTGCTCCGACATTATCTTCCTCAAGATTTAAAACCATCCCATAAATATCATGAGGAAAAAGAAGCAGTTCCCCGGACATGGCCTTCTCAAGACCATAAATCCTGGCAATACCATCACCAACCGTCAGAATGGTACCAGTCTCATTGACCTCAACCTTCTTATCATAATTCTCGATCTGATCTTTGATAATCTGGCTTATTTCTTCCGCACGTAGTTCCATGGTTTCCTACCACTCCTTTATCAAATTTTCCCCAAGGTTGTTCAGCTGCGTTCTGACACTGCCATCATATACCATCCCGGCAAAACGGGTAATCAAACCACCGATCAACGACTCATCAACCTTGACGGATAACTGCACATCCTTACTGGTAAGTTCAGTCAATTTCTGTTTCAGTCGGCCTGCGGTTTCATCATCAAGTGGGGTTGCCGAAACAACATCAACATGCAAACGTCCCTCGGCCGTATCCACCATCAGATCAAGATATCTGACAATCGGCGCCAAGTATTTCATTTTATTTTTTTCTACCAGGATCGATAAAAATCCCTTAACCCCGTCACTGATATCTGTTTTAGCCATAACCCCATTCAAAACTGCTTTGCGATCAGCGGTTTCATAGACAGGGTTGCTCAGAACATCACTCAAATTTTCATGATCGGCCAACAGGGCAGCAAATCCCCGCACCTCTTCAGTAGCCCGATCCAACACTCCATGTTCACTGGCAAAAGCAAAAAAGGCCTTGGCGTACCGTTTAGCTATAATATCTCGAATCACTGTGCACCCACCACTTTTTCCAGATAGTTTTCAACCATTTTATCCTGATCAGCCGCAGAAATATTCTCTTTAATCACCTTTTCCGCCGCTTCTATAGCCAGCTTCGCTGCTGCATCTTTCAAGCGCCGCTTAGCCATGACAACTTCCTGATTAGCCATCTGCCCGGCCTGCTGCTTAACTTTCACTACGAACTGCTCAGCCTCGGACAGGATCTGCTGTTTTTCCGCTTCAGCCTCTTCCCTGATCCTGGACTCCAGCTCTTTAACCTCATTCTCAAGACTGGCAAGTTTTTTCTGATACTCCTGATACAAACGCTCAGCAGCCTCTTTAGCTTCCTTGGCCTCATTGATTCCCTGAATCAGCACTTCCCGACGATTGGCAAAATAATCCTTTATCGGTTTTCCGGCAAACCTAATCAGGACCCATAATAAAATCGCAAAGTTTATTACCCGCCAAAGCAGATCCTTTAGCAAGGGAACGGGATTTTCCGCAAGAGCAGCAAGGAGTGACTCATGATGTTTCGCTGCTTCATGCTCACCGGCCTGGGCGTTAACTGCCAGCACCACAAAAAGAAGGACAACTGATGTGCCGACAATCAACACCTTTTTTTCAATTGAACTGTTGCACCACTTCATGAAACGTCCCTCTCAAGAATCTTACCGGAAATCTGCCTGGCAATCACCTCTATATCAGTAGTCATTTCTTCCTGAACTTTCTGGTACTCTACAGCTATCCGCTGGCGCATATTCTCAACCTGCTGCATGGCTTCATTGCGGGCCTTGTCCATCCTGTTTCTGGAAGTACCAACTGCACTTTCACGCATAGAGGCACTTTCCTTCTCCAACCTCTCTCTTGTCTGGGTCATACGAGACTCATAGGTTGCCTGATGCTGACTGGCCTGTTGATTGAGGGTCGCGGCACTTTCGTGAGTTCCCTCCACTTTTTCTCTGCGGGCATCAATCACCCGTAAGACAGGCTTGAACAGGAACTGATTCAAAAAGAACATCATGAAGATGAGTATCGCCCACTGAAAGAGAAACGTAATATTAAGATCAATCACCTGCCTACACTCCTAAAATTCCTGCCAATTCGAATGTTGAAAAAATCTATTTTATATTGCTAAAAAAAACGAAACCACAGGGTACTGGTAATCTCCAACTTGTCGCACGTTCAATACCATACCATTCGTGAAGCTTGCTTGTAGCAAAAATATAAAATCCAAAAGGCGGTGGACAGTTATCATGAGAAGAATTGGAATGTCAAGTTTTTTTTGGCTCTTGGGTGAAACTTAGTACCATCCATCTGGCTGGCAAAATAAATCCAGAAAACACTATTTTTGCATATGGCCACGAAAAACGACTGGACCCCTTTTAAAACCAGCCATTTAAGACCAATAAATCTGACAACTTTTTCGACGATTTTTTCATAGTCAGGGGATCAGATTCAATGTTGTAATAATATTTACTAAAGTTTCACGCTCTTTACAGTATGTAGATTTTGAGTCGAGAATACTTATAGATAATATCTCACACTCAGCAATGATAAAAAATAATAATTTTAAAAAGTCAATAAAAACAATCACTTATGGAGCAGCGAAGGTGATCTATAAGTAGTTGATATTGTTGAGCTTTTTCAAGCCATTTCTGCTTGATATAAGAATAAATCCTTTAATTTCAATGATTTAACGTGACAACGAGGCCAGGTTGCGCTATATTTTTGCCAACCAAAACACACAACGGAGGCCTCGTCATGTTTATATTACACTCCTTACTCAAAGATTTTAAAAAAGATTTTTCTTATTCCCGTAAAGGCGAGGAACAATCAACTTGGTTTGTCTACAGTATCATTGCGGTTATTATTCCGTTTACCTTTTCAAAAACATCTAATTTACTCCGATGCCTGCAAACTCTCTTTGGCTTTACCGTTATCAACAGGAGGCGATTCTACACCTTTATGGCCTCACCCAAATTGCCTTGGGGGAAACTCTGGAAACGATTATGGAAAGTAATCCCGGATCCTTTTACCGATGGCAACCTGATTACAGTGCTGGATGATTTTATCAACCTGCTTGTCGGCAGACACGGCCTGCCGCTGGCTTTTCGTTTCTACCATCCGAAAAAGGATCTGGATAATAAACCCTTAATGTCTGGGGAAACAAAAAGTGCAATTTCAAACCAAAATAGAGCAGGCTGTCACCATGTTGACTGAAATTGCAAACTTCTATGATAATGTCAAAATCATCAATGTTGCTGCTCGCCAACAGCTATAGAGATCTGGCAAAGGAGTGCTAGGTAAATCTCTATGGTCAAGTCAGAACAGTCTTGGCTTATGAAAAATTATTTATGCTGAAAACTCTCAAATGCCCAGTCAAAGTGGTTTGGGTATTTCGACAAAAGCATTGGGTAGCGTTTTTCTCCACGGATCTCACCCTGTCATATGGAAAAGATTATCGAATATTACGGTGCCCGGTGGAAAATCGAAGCTGGTTTCAAAGAGCTTAAAAGAGATATTGGCAGTGCCGAGACCCAAACCAGAAAACCCCATGCGGTTATCAACCATTTGAATTTTTGCATGATGGCAACTTCATTGACCTGGATTTATGCTTGCATGATGGAAAAAACTCCGGATCGCCGGCATGCAATCAAAGATCGAAAGCATTTTGCTTTTCCTGATATTCGCAGGTGCATAGCAGAGGTAGCTCTAAATGATAATTTTAACTTACTTTGCCCGGTACCTCGAAAATCGGTCATTAATTCTCTTGTAACCATGATACTACGCATAACAGCATAATGATTTCCTTGAAACTTCAGTAATATTTAAAAATGAGGATAGAGAAAACAATAAAAAAATCGAAATGGTAAACAGACCCTAAAAGTAGCTTGTTGAAATCTCATGTAACAGCGTTTTATACGTTTGCACTTTTTTAGCCTTCCAGACTTGGTTTTATCCTTGACAATATTACATTATTGGTTTAGATAAATTTTTTAAAATTAATGTCATCAAGAAAATGAACAACTTGTATGGTATATTCTTTCACTTAAAATATTTTATAAAAGACAATAGATGATGAAAAAAAAACCCACCAAAACAGGGAAATACATTGTAACTTTTCTGCTTCTCTTGCCTTTCTGGCTGCTTCTTTCAGGTCATTATGATCTGTTTCACGTCTCTATAGGAGTATTTTGTTGCGCTTTGGTCTCGTTTTTTTCCACAGACCTCCTGTTCAGCGCCGCAAATATTGCCAGCCATCACGTTGTCATCTGGAGATTTTTTCTCTACATTCCCTGGCTTATTTACCAGATAGTACTGGCCAATATTTCGGTTGCCAAGCTGGTTTTATCACCAAAACTGAAAATAGAGCCGCAGGTTTTTAGCTTTAAGACCAGGCTAAAAACAGATTTAGCCAAAACCACCTATGGCAATTCTATTACTTTAACCCCGGGGACCATCACCTTAGATGTCAAAGATGATGAGTTTTATATTCATGCCCTGGCGGGCAATTTTGCAGATGACTTATTGACCGGAGAGATGGAAAAGCGAATCAACAATATATTTCAAGGCTAAGAACTGTCTTGCAGTAAGCATTACTGATGCGGGCTTGGGGCCCATAACCAAAAATTTAATTAGTGCGCCCGCAAAATAAGTATCTTATCAGAACATTTCCTTGTTAAAAAAAAGAAAATGACCTGTAAGTTACTAAACAAATATATCGGGTAAAATCCAGTTAGAGGAACACCATGATCAGGCAAAAGTATGAAGATGTCATTGCCCAGACCGTTGTTCGGATAATGGTACCGTTTGTCCAGCTTTACGCCTTGTATGTTCTGGCTCACGGTCATTACTCTCCGGGAGGAGGATTTCAGGGGGGAGTCATCCTGGCCGCAGCACTGGCCTTAATTTTCCTGGTCTACGGCTACGAGGATGCCCTTGACCGCCTCGGATTGGGAACGGCTGGTCGCTTATGCAGCATTGGCGTGCTGATCTATGCCGGGATCGGTTTTATCTGCCTGCTGCTGGGGGGGAATTTCCTTGATTACAGCCGCTTGGCTCCCTTGCTCCAGGTAACAGCTCCCAGAGCCCGCTCCCTGGGAATCCTGGGTATAGAAACAGGGGTGGCACTGGCGGTCATGGCGGCCATGTACAGTATCATCATGGATATCGTCAGCAGTGAAACCGGCAGAGATAAAGGTAATAATGCTACTGAAGAAAATAAAACCGGAGAAATTTGCAGTGGCGGAGAATAAAATTTCCGTAATTTTTAGCTGCAGGAGTATTTCATGAAATCTTTTTTCCTGGCAGTGGATATTTTCCTCTGCCTGATGGTTTTCCTCTGCCTTTACCGGGTAGTTTTCGGCCCGACACTGGGAGACCGCATCGTAGCCACCGGGGCCATTGGCACCAAGACTTTGACTATTCTGGTCATCATCGGCTTTCTGTATGGCCGGGTGGAAATGTTTCTGGATATAAGCCTGGCATATGCTCTGCTGAATTTTGTCGGCACCCTGGCGGCGGCCAAATATTTTGAAGCTTTTGAAGCTAAGGGAGAATTCTGATGGTGGTACGTGATGTTATTGCCGTAGCAATGATCCTGATCGGCTGCTTTTTCTTCCTAACTTCTGCCATCGGACTGTTGCGCTTTCCCGATATGTTCACCCGCATGCATGCCACCGGGAAGTGTGACACCATGGCAGTATTGATGATTATGACTGGACTGATCATCCACCATGGAATCAACCTGGACAGTTTTAAGCTGCTCCTGATCGTTGTGTTTATTTACATCGCCAACCCGACGGCTACCCATGTACTTTCCCGGGCAGCTTTCCGACTCGGCGTACAACCATGGACAAAGGATAAAAAATGATCTGGCAACTGGATTTATTTTTATTGCTGTTTGTCATCATCTGTGCCCTGGCAGCCATCAACATCAAGGATCTGCTGAGCGCGGCCATCATTCTTGGTGCTTACAGTTTTTTCATGTGCATGTTGTGGGCTGAAATGGGGGCCGTGGATGTAGCATTCACCGAAGCAACGGTTTCTGCTGGAGTTGGCACCGTTCTTTTTGTAGCTGCCGTGTTCAAAACTGTCAGGAGGTCAAAAGATTGAAAACTTTTATCCTAGCCCTGATCATTATTGCTGGCTCTTTGTTAATTTATGGAACCCAGGATATGCCGAACTGGGGTGACCCTCAATCACCAGCCAGCACCCATGTTTCACCCTATTACATCCAGCATTCCATGATTGATATGGAAACGCCCAACATTGTCAGTTCCGTACTGGCTGATTATCGTGGGTATGACACCATGGGGGAAACCACCGTGATTTTCACCGCTGCCTTTGTCTGTCTGCTGCTTCTACGGCGGCGAAACAAGGAACAAGGAGACCAGTAGATGCTTGATCTATTGCTCAGTAAATACAACTATTGGCTGTATGTTATTCTGATGATGATTGGTCTCTATGCCATGCTGGCCAAAAGAAATCTGGTCAAAAAGCTGATCGGCATGAATATTTTTCAGACCGCGGTCATTCTTTTCTATGTTTCCATTAGTGTCAAAACCGGCCATGTCGATGTTCCCATCCTGCCCTACCACCATCACGGACATGAACAGGCAGCCATCAATGTGGCTCATTACCTGAACCCCCTGCCGCATGTTCTAATGCTGACAGCAATTGTAGTCTCCATCGCCACAGCCGGGGTTGCATTGGCAGTTCTCATCCTGATCTATCGAAAATATGGCACCCTACAAGAAGATGAAATTTTAAAAATCAACAAGGAAGTAGGAGCATAAAGCATGGTCCACCAATTTCCTGCCTTGATTATAGCCGTTCCCTTAATCGCCGCGCTGTCAACCCCGCTGATCGGCTGGAAAAGCAGCAACCGCTGCTATTACTGGGCGGTACTTACCCTGGCTCTGGTCACTTTTTTCGCCATCGGCCTGCTCCGTTCCGTTATCCTGCATGGACCCATCTCCTATCACCAAGGCGGCTGGGCACCACCCTGGGGGATAGAATATTATGTCGATTATCTCAGTGCTTTCATTCTGCCGATTATCGCCATTGTCAGCCTGCTTGTTATTATTTACTCAAAACATAGTATAAACAAGGAATTGGCCGGCCGGCAGATGCCTTCCTATACCCTGATGCTCCTGATGATAACCGGATTAATGGGCATTGTGGTAACCGGTGACCTGTTCAATGTTTTTGTCTTTCTCGAAATCGCCTCTCTGTCGTGCTATGGTTTAATTGCATCCGGACAGGGAGATGCGCCACTGGCCACATTCCGCTATATCATCATGGGCACCATCGGGGCATCCTGTTATCTTCTTGGGGTTGGCTATTTATACATGGTAACTGGCTCACTGAACCTTGCCGATGTCAGCCACCTCATCCCACCCCTTTATCATTCACGGGTAGTTTTGAGCGCCGGGGTGTTGATGCTGGTGGGTATCAGTCTGAAAATGGCTCTTTTCCCTTTGCACAGCTGGTTACCTAACTCTTATGCATATGCGCCTTCATCAGCCAGCGCCCTCATTGCGCCCTTGTTTACCAAGGTAGCAGCTTATTTAATGATCAGGGTCATGTTTAGCCTTTTTCAACCTGACTTTTTCGTCAAGATCATCCCGGCAACGACTGTTATAACCTGGCTGGCGGTGACTGCCATGATGATCGGTTCATTTTACGCCATTGCCCAAAATAACCTGAAAAAAATGCTTTCTTACTCGATAGTTGCCCAGATCGGCTACATAGCCCTGGGTATCGGCCTGGCCAACAAAGCTGGCCTTACCGGAGCCCTTCTTCATATACTTAATGAAGCCTTCACCAAGGGCTGTGTTTTCCTGGTTGTCGGGGCCATCATTTACCAAACCGGTGACTGCACCATTGATCATTTCAAAAATCTTTTCCGCCGGATGCCATTTACCATGGGAGCGTTCACCATTGGCGTCTTTTCCATGATCGGCGTGCCACCCACCTGCGGTTTTTTCAGTAAACTTAACCTGCTGATGGGCTGTATTGTTGATCATCACTGGGTTTTCGTGGCAGCCTTACTGATCAGTACTATTCTTAATGTCATCTACTTTTTCAGGGTCATTAAAGTGGCATCTTTCGAAAAGCCCGAAGCAGATTACAACCGCAAAATCCCCTATGATCAGATCAGGATGCAGGAAGTTCCCCTCTCCATGCGCATTCCAATCATTTTGATGGCTGCCGGAATTCTCCTGGCCGGCATTTTCAGCGGTACGATCACCAACACCATCTTAATCCATATAATTCCAGCAGGATTTTAGGCAGATGGAGGCATCAACATTGAAATTCGCCTGGCTATGTATCATCTTTCCCTTTATCGGAATCCTGGCTATTCCATTAATGGCCCACATAAGCAAGTTTTTGCGCAATGCGGTGGCTATCGGATTTCCATTGCTGGCTGCAGCCTGTTCGCTGATGATCCTACCCAATCTTTGGCATCCGGAAAACCTGCCACTGGAAAGTTCACTGATCTGGCTTCGCAACCCCTTCCTGATTGAATGTGGTATTCTCCTGGATCCCTTAAGCATTATCCTTGCCGTAGTAGTGGCCATCATCAGCGCCATCATTGCGGTTTACTGTCTGGGATATATGCGGGACGATCCGGCCATCAACCGTTTTCTGATGCTAGTCAATCTCTTCATTGGCAGTATGCTGCTGCTGGTGCTGGCCAACAACCTGGTCTTTTTATTTATCGGCTGGAAACTGGTCGGGCTATGCAGCTACGCCTTAATTGGCTTTTATTACAAAGACGAGAAAAAATACTGGATTGGCGGCCCACCGCCAACTCCGATGGTCAAACCTTCCTATTGCGGCCTGAAAGCACTGGTAGTTACCGGGTTCGGCGACTTGGTCATGCTGGGTGGAATCCTGATCATTTTTTATTATTCCCGAACCCTGAACCTGCTGGAACTCTATCATTCAACCGGCAGCTGGTTTCCAGTCATGGCCAAGCAACCTGGAATGGTGGTCTTGGTTACGATTCTACTGCTCGCCGGACCAGTGGGAAAATCGGCCCAGTTCCCCCTGCATGAATGGTTGCCGGAAGCCATGGCCGGTCCGGGGCCGGTTTCCGCCCTTATTCACGCGGCAACCATGGTGAAAAGCGGCGTCTACCTGGTCGCCCGCCTGATCCCTATTTTCTACTATGGTTATTGGGTTGCCGGTTGTCATTCTGCTTCTTATTTTTTTGTTATTGTCGCCTGGATCGGCGCTATCACTGCTTTTGTCGCCGCCACCCAGGGATTAGTAGCCCTGGAACTGAAAAAAGCACTGGCTTATTCCACTGTCAGCCAGATTGGTTACATGTGGATTGGCCTTGGAGTTGCCGGGCTTACAGAGGCAACCCTGGTCAATGGCTGCACTTCCGGAATTTTTCACCTTATGAGCCACGCACTATTCAAGGCCTGCCTTTTTCTCTGCGCCGGCTCCGTCATCCATACCGTTCATTCAATCTACATGTTTGATATGGGGGGGATGCGAAAATATATGCCCTACACCTGGCTGTTCATGATAATTGCCGCTTTATGCCTCATGGGCCTGCCGCCTTTGCCGGCATTCTGGAGTAAAGATGCCATCCTGCTCACTTGCCTGGAAGCCCATAATATCCCGGTCTTCATCCTGGCAATGATTACCGTGTCCCTGACTGCGGCCTACACCGTACGATTTATCGGCATGACTTTCTACGGTCCGGAAAGTAAAAACATAGCCCATCTGCGTGAAAAAAACAGTCCACCCCATGAAGCCTTGAAAAGTATGTGGGGGGCCTGTGCAATTTTGGCATTTCTTATCATTGTCCTGGGAATTTTCGGCCCCAAGGTTGAGCATCTGCTGAAACATGCATTTCACCTCAACCTAGTTGAGCACCTGAGATTGCCGGCCGTTCATACCGAACATGGAGCCATCAATTATCACCTGCTGGTAACCATACTTTCAGTAGCATCGATACTGGCTGGAGCAATCCCGGCGTATTTTCTCTATATAGGACGCCATTGGTCAATCATTTACAATCGTGCATCACTATTGCATGAAGTGCATCAATTCTGCTGGAACCGCTGGTATATCAACAGCTTTTACACCAAATTTTTTGAGGATGGAACACTAAAGCTTGCCAGGTTCGTCAGTGAAAAAATTGAAAATCCCTATGACCACCTGGTCCATGTGCTTATTCCCCGACTGGTTACCAAAAAATTGCCCAGCCTGGCTTTTAAACTGCAAACAGAATCGGAAAACATGCTCTACGTCGGCGCCTACATCATGATCATTCTGGTTGGTGCCCTTTTCATCGCTTTGCTTTAATTTTTTCAACCGCCGGAGAAGCCGTTAATGATTCCACATCCATTACTTCAGATAATAATAATTCCGCCATTAGCTTCCTTGGCGATTATAATTTTCAGGCAGAAACTAGGCCAAGGCGTCGGTTGGATTGCCCGGGGCAGCCTTGTTTACACCACCATCCTGCTACTAATTGCATGCACACAGATCGGTTCCGCTACCGCACCATTTATGGAATACTATCCCTTTGCCGGGCCAGATATAACCTTCAATCTCCTCGGCGACGGCATCAGCCTACCCATGGCCCTGATCATTAGCTTGCTATGCATGGCCCTTTCATTCTATGCTGACCATTATATAGAACATCGCATCGAAGCCATTTATGGAGAAATCGATCAATATACCTGGAACTGTCATTATAGTCGTTTTTATGCTCTTTTTCTCTTCTTCCCTGCCGGCTTCATGGGCGTATGTTTTGCCACCAACTTGGTGGCCATGTACTTCTTCCTGGAAATTCTGCCCCTGCCCCTTTATTTCATCATGGCTTTTTTTGGCTATGTTGACCGGGTCAGAGTAGCATTAATCTGTTTAATGTGGGCTGTTATCGGGGCAGGATTCTTTCTGGTCGGATTGGTCATTGTCTATTACCATACCGGTAGTTTTGCCATCAGCAGCATCCATCAATTAAGCGGCCAACCGATAGCTTTTTGGATTATCCTCATGTTCATGACGACTATCCTGACAAAAATGGCTGTTGTTCCTTTTCAGGTCTGGATGCCCTGGGTTCATGCAGAACATCCCACCTGCATAGCCGGATTACTGGCCGTCTATGCCAATATCGCCGTCTATGTTATGCTGAGGATCCTTATTTTCCCTCTAACCAATGACTTTAGCAGCTTTTCTCTCCCCCTGATGACTTTGGCCCTGATCACCATGGTATATGGAGCTCTGCTGACACTTGCGCAGACCGATATAAAGCGTTTTGCCGCCTGTTCAACCATCAGCCAGCTTGCCTATTCCTTCCTCGGAATAACTTCCATGACCCAGACCGGCATTGAAGGTGGCATGTACTTTTTTCTCAGCCATATTATGGGCAAAACCATCCTGTTCTCCACAGCTGGGATTCTGGTTTACACAACGGGAATCAGAGATATGAGACAACTGGGGGGATTGGCACGCAAGATGCCGATTACGACTGCTTTATGGATTATAGGGGCAATGATGCTTTCCGGCTTTCCGCCCATGAGCAGCTTCCCGGCTGAATGGGTCATGTTTACCGGCATCTTTGAATCCGGCATCAATGCCATCCCGGGAAAACTAATTGTTGCCATCGCCGGGTCGGCAGCCATTACCCTCTCGGTAGTTTATTGTTTCCGCTCAGTAAAAATCATTTTTTTCGGCCCGCTGGATCCAGAAATGGCTGCCAATGACCATATCAAAGACCCACCATTATCCATGAGCCTGCCACTGCTGCTGATCGCCACAGTTTCCATTGCCATGGGCCTGTTTCCACAACCAGTCTTTGCCTTGTTCCACCGGGTTATTTCCACTCTGGCACTCTAAAAACCGGTGCGGGTTTTCCGGGACCAGCACCGTGGTTTTCAAGTGTTCCTCCAGCAACCTACGAACACAAGAATTCCAGGCGACCCCACCGACAAAAGCGATTGTTGCCCCGGAAAGAGAAAACCTTTTCAACATGCTGACGGCCCGGTTGGCAATGAAGCGATGGAGACCATAGGCAATATCTAGACGATTTTCACCCCGCCCCACCAAAAAAGTCACCTCTGATTCGGCAAAAACCGCACACATACTGTTAATCTTAATATCTTTTTCCGCCTTGAGTGCCTCCTGCCCAAACTGATCCAGGCGAAAGCCTAAAGACATGGCCGTCAATTCTAAAAATTTGCCGGTGCCGACAGCACAACGGTCATTCATCTCAAATTTGCGCACCCTGCCATCAGGATTTAAAGCTATCACTTTTGAATCCTGACCGCCGATATCCAAAATCACATCAACAGTGCCCCCTCATAGCAATTAGCACCTTACTCTCCTTCCATGGTATAAATATGGCCTTGTTTAATACGCTTCAGGCTGTCGGTGACACACCTTGCCCCCTCATAGCAATAATCAATGATTGGCAGATTCCCAGAAGATATCAGGCGCTATGAAACCAGGAACACAATCCAAAGGATGTAACAATTTCAGCACAAAACAATGTCAGGATTACAAAAAAATTAAGGAATGGATAAAATTACGTTTAGGAGGGAAAGGATGACTTCAGGCTACCTTGAAAAATGGTCTTTAGTCATGACTCTGGCTGCAAACCGGATCAACCTGAATAATTTCATCCCCCTGAAAAGTGAGATTGAATAATGTTTTCTCCATTTCACCATCCGGCAAAACGGAGGTAATGCCGGTTATCATCGGGACATTCTGCAAGGCCAGCAACTTTTCCCGTATGGTCTCCGGATTAATTTCCTGACCATCCTGCTGCAATGCAGCCAGAGCCTGACGGATCAGCACCATAGTATCGTAACCATAAGCATCATAAATTGAAGCTGTTTCAGCAAACATTGCTTCGTACTGATCCCGGTATTCAACCAATTGTTGGGGTTCAGCACATTCTTGGCAAAAAGCATCCACAAACAAAGCCCCTTCCACCTGTTCTCCTGCATCTTCGGCAAGTTTAGGTGAATTCCAGCCCCGGGTACCAAAAAAACAAGTATCCATAAGATCGTAAAAAGCCAGCTGGGGAACCAGTAATCGAATTCGTTGGTAAAAATCTGGAATAATGATCCCGGAAAAATCCAGATCAAGGATCGGCCGAGACATAAACTCCTCACCCTCCCCAGGTTTCTCAAACAACGCATCTACCTCCAGACCAATCTCTTTTGCCAGCAGCTTAACTGAAGCTGATTTTCCGTCTTTCTCCCCTTCCTCGGAAGCTGTCTGTTCCTTCGCCCAGGCTTCATAAACTTTTTTCTGCCGTTGGTATTCAGCGTACTTTTCCACGCCGATCAATTCTTTGATACTGTGCCCATAGTCCTTGCTGGTCGGGTCATAACTCACAACCCGCACAAGTTCAGCCCCCCACTGCCGCGCGTATTTCCTGAATAACTTTGCCGTTTGGTGACCATAATAGGTGGAAGGATACAATAATGCCAATGAGGTAAGACCCAGGCGCTCCACCGCCAGTTGCATAATCTGTTTCGCCTGGTTCTCCATAGTCAGAAAATGCTGAAACACATGATCTCCACGGGACGCGATTCCCGAACGCGGGGTGAGGGTTATAATATCAATCCCTCGACTTTCTGCTTCAGCCGCGGCATAAAGAGCTGCCTGACCGGTCATCGGCCCCACCAGCAGACTGACTCCTTCATCATCAACCAGTTGGCCCACCAGTTCCCTGGCCCGGCTACTATCTCCGCCAGTATCACGCACCAGGAGCTTTATCCCTGAATCATGACTTTCCAATGGATTATCATGGAAAACCTGCAGGGCCAGTTCCATCCCCAGAAGAATTTTATTACCAAGATCTGAATATTCTCCCGTCAGGGGTAAAAGACAACCAACCGTAAAAAACGGTCGTTCAACCCCCGATAAATATGATTGCAGCAACTGTTCATAGCGATATCTCGCAGAGTCTGACAGGGAACAATTAGTCAGGATATCCTTTAAAACAGCGGCATAATCATCCGACGGTAACTGACTTTCATCCAGACCAGTAAAAATCTTTTCCAATACCTGGCAGCGAAGCTCATTGTTCTGTTCCCAACCCTTTAAACTCTGCAATGATTCCAAAGACATCTTGTCAAGAAGACGCAGCAGCCACTGGCGCAAGTCCGGACGCAATGAATCCAAATAGGGATCATGAACCTGTTCATACGCTCCCAGATAATCCCCCTCAAATTCAAGCTGCCTTGCCTGCCGCTCCCATGCCGATTCCCGGGTTTCACCATACTTGCCCTGTCGCTCAGCCCGGGTGATGGTTGATTGAGGCGCAACACAGGACGACAAACAAAAAATAAGGAGAATCGCCAGAATCGGAAAGAAAACGTACCGAGCTACTTTATAAAAGTTCTGGACCATATTTTATTAAACTCCTGTTCATAACGTGAAGCCAGGGAAGCCGAATCAATCACCAGAAGATTTTCATAGTTCCAGCGTTCCGCGGATACCGTCCAGTTATAGGAACCGGTGACCACCAGATGCCCATCGATCACCGCAAACTTATCATGCATCAAACCATAAGATATTTTCTTTCCTTGACGCCGCAATCCGCGGGCATAGCGGACGGCAATACCCCGTTTAGACAAATAAAACCCTTTGGAATATTCGCTTTCATCATTACCATCCAGAATCACGGAAATCTTGACACCCCGTTTCCCGGCCCGCAGCAGGGCTTTGGCCACCGTCCGGCTGGTAAAGAAATACACCGCTGCCTGAATACTGTGCTGCGCCTGATCCATAACCTGCACCACCGCTTTCTCGGCACCACCATTGGGGCTGAAATACACGGCCACTGGAGGTTTTGCCATCACCGGGGTCAGAGCCAGAAACAAAATAGCCAGAACCGCTAAACAAATCTTCTTCATCTTTCACCCTTATCGATTATTTACTCAACTTTCTGAGTTATTCTAAATACAGCTAAAAAATTTAGAGGGATGTTCCGGCATGGCTTCCGAGGCGTCCGCCGCGAATCACCATCGTGGTGATTCGTTCGGCGGCCAATACCGCTTGGAACCAAGCCCGAACATCCTGTCATATTCCTGGCAATACAAATCAGAAAGTTGAATTATTTATCAACTATCATAATGATTTTTGCCGATCATTGTCAAGAATTACCGCAGTCCGGCCTCTGCGGGTGAATCCACCTGCTTTTTATTCAAAACCGAAAAAAAAGAAGCCACCTTGACGGCGGCTTCCGGTAAAAACGTTCCTAAGTTGAGCTATCAGCGTTTAGCTTTGAAAAACCAGGGCATTACGTTACTGAGAAACAAGTCCTGACTGATGAACGCTCGCAATGGTCAACATCATGCAATCATTGAACTAATAGCTAACGGCTAAAAGCTAATAACTTAATTCAGATCGTTCCTCAGCAAGTTCCTGACGATCCTTCTTAAGATTCAACCACTTCTTCGGCATCAATAACCGCTTTGTGCAATTGAAGAAAGCCATCATCATCAGCCAGGATATAGTCCAAACTTGACTTCACCCGATACAATGCCTTTGAAATATACAGTTTCGCCACCGTTTTTTTACGTTCCGACAAAAGAGCCTTTCGACACAGCAGGTAGCTGTTAATAACATCCATGGCCATATTAACCAGTCGGGTGGCATGAAATTCCTGATAACCGGCATCCCCTTTCTCCTTGATATGGGAAATAGCCATCTCCAGCTGGGTTCGCATTTTCTGGACCGGCTGAAAAAGCTCAGAAATAGCTGAAAAATCACTGTCTTCCTCATACTCATTGAGCCGCTCAGAAAGCACCCCGCCAATCACACCACCCATGGCAGCCAGCACCTGCAACTGGGTTGTTCCCTCATAAATATTGGTTATCCGGGCATCACGGTAATGGCGTTCCACATCAAATTCTTTGGTAAAACCAACCCCGCCATGCACCTGGATGGCATCGTAGCAGACCTTGTTGGCCATCTCGGCACTGGAACTCTTAACCAACGGCGTGAACAGGGAAGCAAAACGGGTATAACGCTTCAGGTCATCTTTCAGATCGGCGGCCCGGTTCGGATGCTTCTCGATCCGGTCCTCGATGCCTTCCTTGATATCAACAATACACGAGGTTTCATAAACCAGGCAGCGGGCTGCTTCAATGGAAATCTTCATTTCCGTCAGCATTTCGGAGATAACGGCAAAATCACGAACCGGTTTTTTAAACTGTACCCGATCATTGGCGTAGGCATAAGCTTCCCGGTAAGCGGCCTCGGCAATACCCACAGACTGAGCCGCCACCGCCAAACGGGCGCCATTCATCAGGTAGATGGTATACTTGATCAGGCCGAGTTTCCGTTTACCCAGCAATTCCGCTTTGGCGTTGTTAAACTGCAACTCACAGGTGGGCGACCCGGTAATCCCCAGCTTATGTTCTATGCGCCGGACCTTCATATCGCCGTCGCGTTCATAGATAAACAGGGATAATCCCCGACCACTGGTTGTCCCCTCTTCGGAACGGGCCATGACCAGGGAAATATCTCCACAGCCGTTGGTAATAAAACGCTTCACCCCATTCAAGCGCCATTGTCCATCCTCATCCTGGAAGGCCCTGAGCATCACCGACTGCAGGTCAGAGCCTGCATCAGGCTCGGTCAAAGCCATGGAACCGAAAATTTCACCGGTGGCAAAACGAGGGAGAAATCTTTTTTTCTGATCTTCCGAACCAAACCTACAGATGGTACCACTCAGACCCTGCAAGCCGAAAACCAGCATCAAAGAGGCATCGGCCCGAGAAACCATCTCAATAGCGGCGGAAAAGATGGTCATGGGCATATTGATTCCGCCATATTTGCGCGGCATGATAAAACCGGCCAGATCGGCCTGATTAATCCTGGCAAGCGTTTCCTGTATCCCCTTGGGATACGTCACTTCACCATCGGCAAACATCGCCCCCTCTTCATCAACTTCACGGGCCCGGGGGGCGGCAAACTCCCCGGCAATTTCACCGACAATCTCCAACACCCGATCGTAATTATCCTTGGTATCATCCTCGTCTTGGGGAGCGTAGGGATAGGCATCCTTTTCGGCAAACCCATCTTCTTTCAAATCAATAATCCGGCTCAAATCCATGTTTTTTATGTGGAAGAGAATATCTGCATTATCACGATAAAAATTTGACATTATCGGACTCCTATGCTTTGTTTTTATAGGCTTTGATCATCTTCGCCAGCACATTTTTAACATCCCCGACAATAGCATAGTGGGCGATAGCAAAAATCGGCGCCTGGGGATCTTTGTTAATAGCAATAATACGCTTGGCCTCTGACATCCCGGCCCGGTGCTGAATCTGCCCTGAAATTCCACAGGCGATATAGAGATTAGGACGGACCGTAGTTCCAGTCTGACCAACCTGATGGTCTTTGGCCAGCACCCCGGAATCCACCACCGGCCGGGAACATCCCAGCTCCCCACCCAGAACCTTGGCCAACTCCCTGACCAGAGCCAAGCCATCCGGATCGTTGGCACCCATTCCGGCGGAAACAATGATCTGGGCCGCTTTCAGGTTAACCTGTTTTTCCTCGGACACCACTTCCAGAATTTCGGTCAAAAAATCAGCAGCAGCAACCTGGCAGGGCTCATTAATGATTTCCACCGATTTTTTGGGATCTGGCTCAATCATTTTCATCACCCCTTCCCGCACCGTTGCCATGCTGGGCACACTCTCGGGAGAGACGATGGTGGCGACAATATTACCACCAAAAGCCGGACGGATTTGCATCAGTGTGTTTTCATAATGGACATCTTTGAGGTCATGCTCGCCGATCTGAAGATCGGTACAATCGGCAGTCAGGCCGCACATCAGGGTCGACGCCACCTGCGGAGCCACATCCCGACCCATGGTCGTGGCCCCGAAAAGCACCACCCCGGGCTGATATTCCCGAACGGTCCGAACCACGGTTTTGGCATAGGGAATCGAGGTAAAATGAGCCAACCGTTCATCATCGGTGTAATAAACCCGGCCACAGCCGTATTGGCCCAAAGTCTTCAATTCATCATGCAGCTTATATCCTATGGCAACCGCTTCCACTGAACCACCCAGTTTTCCGGCCAAACGATTGGCCGCACTGATCAGCTCCAGGCTGACATCAGCAATCTTGCCACGCCGGGTTTCAATAAAAACCATCACATTTTTTCCAGTGCCCATTTCCCGCTCCTATCCGATGATATTCTCTTCAATAAGTTCGTGCATTAAATCGGCAATTCCCACATCCGTATTTGGCACCTGTTTACTTTCACAGGCCGTCAACACCACACTATGAATTTTTTTCACTTTAGTCGGGGAACCGGACAGTCCGCACCGCTCGGGATCCGCACCGATGGCTTCCACATTCCATTCCTTGATATGGCTGACAACCCCACAAACCCCGGGCGACAGATACGCTTCATCGTAGGAAGAATTGCAGACCTCTTTACCAATATTTTTATAGGTCATCACTTTTTTAGCGTTGGCTGAGCGCGGTTCATTGGCAACCGAGGTTACGGTGAGCAATACCGGAAACCTGCTTTTAACAATTTCATAACCATCCTCCACCAAGCGCTTGACGGTAATCGAATTATCATCAACTGCCGTTACCGCTGAAATGCAGGTAAGTTGATTGATCTTGAGCTTTTCCGCTGTCTGCGGCCCCACTTGAGCTGTATCCCCGTCAATGGCCTGACGACCGCAGAGAATCAGATCGTAGTCACCAACTTTTTCAATGGCGCATTTGAGAGCATAGGAGGTTGCCAAGGTGTCAGCCCCGGCAAAACGACGATCGGACACCAAAATAACATCGTCGGCACCACGATACAGACATTCCTTCAAGACTTCGGCGGCATTGGGCGGCCCCATGGAAATGCAGGTGACCACCCCCCCAACCTGTTCCTTGATTTTCAAAGCCTCTTCCAGGGCGTTGAGATCCTCCGGATTAAAAATTGCCGGCAGGGCGGCACGGTTGACCGTACCATCCTCTTTCATGGCATCTCCCGATACATTATGCGTATCTGGTACCTGTTTAACCGTAACGATGATGTTCAAACCCATGAAGTCCACCTCCATAAATCATCAGGTTCACTATTTTCTTCACTGAAAGGCTGATATTGCCGCCTGGCTGATAAAATCAAGCACAACTGCATAGCAAAAATCAGGTCTAAATACAAGCGGTTATATTGTACACAAAGCCATAGCGATACACAGACAGAAAATCTCACCGAAACAAATGGACAAGCAGTATCAAAATAAATTGCCGTACAGAAATACATGAGTATTTTGTTTTCTTATTTGAAAACCAAGTCATCCAGTGGGCTGACAACGCCATGGCCTCCCTGTTTCAGCACATGTGTATAGATTTCCGTGGTTTTCACATCATTATGTCCCAGCAAAGCTTGGATTGTCCGAATATCCGTACCCCGCTGCAGTAGATGAGTGGCAAAACTATGGCGAAAGGTATGGGCTGTCACCCGTTTGTCTATACCAACCAGACGCACCGCCCGCCGAATTGCCTTATTGACCACACTGGGATCGATATGATGCCGCCGCACCACCCCGCTATGTGGATCAGTTGAAAGATTGCTTGAAGGAAACACATACTGCCAGCCCCATTCACGGGCCGCTTTCCGGTATTTTTTCGTCAGCGCATGCGGCAAATAGACTTCTCCATACCCCTCAGCGAGATCTTTCCGATGGAACAATCTGACTTTTTCCAAATGATTCTGTAAAAGCGGAATAATCGAGGCTGGGAAAGTCGTTACCCGGTCTTTATCCCCCTTACCGCTCCTCACCGTCAATTGTTTCATCGCGAAATCGATCTCCTGAACCCGTAATCGCAGAGCTTCCGTAATCCGCAAGCCACTACCGTACAATAATTTAGCTACCAGTTGTGGCACTCCGCCCATCGCCGCAATCACCTGATTTACCTCATCCCGGGTCATGACCACCGGTACCCGAACCTTCCTCACGGCCCGTTCAGCCCTGATATTCTCTCCCAATGAATCCTTCAACACATGGCGATAGAAAAATACCAACGCATTCAGAGCCTGATTCTGGGTTGCCGGAGCAACTTTGCCCTCAACCGCGAGATACATTAAAAAATCTTCTACCTTACGGTCTTTGTCCTTCATCAATTCATGGCGGTTCTGCATCTTATGGAAATGAACATATCTTCTGACCCATTCGGAGTAAGACCGTTCGGTATGGATGGAATAATGCCGCCGACGCATGACCATATTCAGCTCATCCAACAGTTTTGGCTGGTTTTGTATTGACATTTTCTCTTCCTGCAAAGTATGGTGAATGTATATTTTATATTTGATATTCAGAGAAGGCAATATTACCATAAAGACCATTAGATATCAACTTATCAGGTCAATATGGCCTGATAATATATATGTTATAAAACTCGGATAACACAATGAAACGGATAGAAAGTGTAGATAGTATCAGGCTGCTAGCAATTATTTCAGTGATTGTAATACATACAACTCCCTTTGCAAACAATCCCTACAATAGCGACACTTATTATCGTGCTAGTATTATAATCAACCAGTTGGCTCGATTTGCTGTACCATTTTTCTTCGTGATTTCGGGTTTTTTCTGGGGGCTAAAAATTAGAAGTGGTGAAGATCCGTTCAGTGTTACAAAAGCTATGGCTCTTCGAATTTCTACTATTTTCTTAGCTTGGTCTTTTATTTATCTTCTTCCATATAACCTATCGGCCATTTTTGAGTATGGCCTGTTAGGACCAATCAAGGTTGCTTATTGGAATGCGTTAAACTTGCTGGAGGAACCAGGAAAACTTTTTTTACAGGGTACAAAAGTACATCTCTGGTTTCTTGTCGGGTTGTTGTTTTCATTATATATCTCTCTCGTATTCGTTAATCGAAAAGCTGACAAATCACTCTTAATATTCGCGTTTTCTCTGTATGTGGTTGGAGTTTTATTTAAGTCTTATGTAGACACACCGATAGGTTTTAACGTGGATTTCAATACTCGTAACGGACCGTTTTTCAGTACATTGCTATTTTCATCGGGTTATTTCCTTTCCAAAAATAAGCCTAATGAAAAATGGTTTGTTTATGGCCTAGGTTTGTTTTTTGTGGGGTGTATATTTCATTTTATTGAAATATATACTCTAATGAAATTATTTGGTACTAACATGAAACACGACTATGTTTTCGGTACTTATCTAATGGGGGTAGGCGCAGCTGTTTTGTCTTTATCTAATCGTAGAATCTTACGACTTCGATTTATAAATGGTCTTGAATTCAACTCGTAAGTGCAACTTTAATTGGTTGGTTAAAGAGCAAGCTACTTGTAGTACAATTGCATCTTTACCCACCAAGACAAAGGAGC
>CAYZIS010000005.1:0-131915 GCA_964478545.1 uncultured Thermodesulfobacteriota bacterium | reverse complement strand
CCCGGACACTACGGATATGAGCCGTATGCTCTAACCATCTGAGCTACACCGCCGCAATTTCTGCGCAAAATGAGGGCCGATATATATCTATTTTCAACTCTTTTGTCAACCAGTTTTCATCGGGGATACGTCGTGGTTGAAAATGGGAACGCGTCCATTTTTTCTTATAGGGATAAGAGGGAAAAAATTGGAATATCGGTTAATCTACTCCTGCCTTTCAGGGCCTCAAGCTCTGCCAGAAAGGCACATTCGACAATTTCCGCCTTGGTTTTTCTGACCAGATTAACTACCGCTTCAATGGTGCCGCCGGTAGCGAGTATGTCATCGGTAATCAGGATTCGCTGACCCGGCTTGATGGCATCCTGATGGATTTCAAGAGCGTTACTTCCATATTCCAGGGTGTATTTTTCCTGGAAGGTTTTGTTGGGAAGCTTTCCTGGTTTTCGTACCAGTACAACACCGGTATTCAACTTGTAAGCCAATGCCGCCCCGGTCAAGAATCCACGGGCCTCAATCCCGACGACCAAGTCGATTTGTTTGTCCAGATAACGGTGTCCCATGAGGTCAATAACCCGCTGGAATGATGTGGCATCAGCAAGCAGGGTGGTGATATCTTTGAAAATAATGCCAGCTTTGGGAAAATTGTCAATGTCACGAATAATTTCTTTGAGCTTGTCCATGCTGACCTCGTAAGTTGGGAGACAGGGTTATGTGTTGAATTTCACTATCTTTTTTAAAAGTTTTTTTGATAATAGCGGATATTGGCAAGAATGAAAACTATTTAAATGTCAGTTGTCGCTTGTTTATAGCGTATGTTTTTCTATTGGATCAAGGACTTTTCCCATGATTAAGAGGTTGACAGGGAAAAATGACTGGGTGTAGAAAAGGACGTAGTTATGTGGATAGTTTCCATACGGAAACTGATGTTTCCGGATGGGCTGTTAGCTGTCAGCCTTTAGCTCTCAGCTTAACCCGTTGTTTTTTCAATATTTTACTAAAAGCTGACTGCTGATCGCTGAATGCGTTCATCAGGAAATGAACGTTTCCGGATGAACACTAGATAAATTTTTGAAGATATCTTTATGCAATTAAAAAATAACTATTACTTAATTTTTTTATCGCGGTTGCGATGCTTGGGAGGTTTTTGCCTGCGAGTGCCGCGGATAAGAACAATAGGTTTAGTATCGTTATCCCTATTATTCTGTTGTCTTTTCCTGGTTGGCATGAACCACTTCCGCATGGTCAGGACCTATGCACAGGTAATGGCGAGCAGTGATGTCTGTTCCCTGGGTGAATATGAGCCTGGGGGACAAGCTGTTATCTGTACAGATCTTTCCGCACTATTTGATCCAGGATATTTTTCCCAGGCTTCGCCGCCGGTTGATTTCTGTTCTACGAAAGATGATACACCAATAAGGGTTCATACCAGTCTGGAATCAACTTTACAGCATCGTTTAACTGTCCTGTTGCATCGCTATGCACCCCTGGTTGGTGCCGGGGTGGTTCTTGATCCGGCTACCGGGGCTATACTGGCAATGGCCAGTTACCGTCATGAAAATCTCAATCCTGATATATTGGCGGAGGGTAAGGATAATTACTGTACCTATGCGGGTTTCCCTGCTGCTTCTTTAATTAAGATTGTTACAGCCGGTGCGGTATTGGAAAAAAAAGATTTTACCAGCTATAAAAAATTACCTGTATCTGGCCGTTTCCATACCCTTTACAAACATCAACTGGGCTTGAAAAGGCAGCGTTTTAAACCTCAGTCGGTTTCACTGGAAAAAGCCTTTTCTCTCAGTGTTAATCCATTTTTTGGTAAGCTTGGTATTCAAGTTCTTAAAGAAGCAGAGCTGATGGAAACTGCTCGGGTGCTTCTTTTCAATGTTCCGATAGAATTTGATTTTCCAGTAGGTACCAGTAAGATTTTAGTGCCGGAATCTGATTATGCCAGGGCTGAGCAGGCCTGTGGATTTAATACCGGGACGACCATATCGCCATTACACGCGGCCTTGATTGCCTCACTGCCAATCAACGAAGGTAGGATGATGCGGCCGTTTTTGGTTGAACGGTTAGAAAGCAAGGCTGGAGCTGAATTATTTTATCGTCAGTTGAAAACTATTTCTCAGCCATTTGGGGTAAAAAGCGTACAGAACCTGCAACGATTAATGCGGGCAACCGTTAGATACGGAACAGCTAAAAAGTCATTTGCTCACCTGCGACGGGTGCGTGGCTCCCGGAACTGGGTTTTGGGAGGAAAAACCGGTTCCCTGGACCTGCCGGGTCGCCAGGGGCGGTGTGAATGGTTTGCCGGTTATGGCAAAAATGATAAACGCAAGGTTGCGGTTGCCATAGTGCTGGTTCATGGTGAAAAACGGACAATCAGCTCTTCTTATGTAGCCGCTGAAATTATTAAGAATGTATTGTGTAATCCACCGTTAAAAATAGCGAAGTCCGGGGATGCGAGTTGATGGAAAGTAAGTTTCTTTATCATCCTTTATGGAATTCAGGTAAGCGTTTCTATGATCTGAAAAGTTATTTTTTTAACCGTTTTCATGATCGGGTATACAAAATTTCTCTTGATGCCGGTTTTACCTGTCCCAGTCGTGATGGAAATTGTACCACTGGTGGATGTAGCTACTGTGATGGTCGAGGTTCACTGTTGCGACAACAGGGGCAGCTTCCATCAATTACAAAACAACTGGAATATGGCAAATCACTTTACGCCAGGTTAAGAAAGGCCCGAAAATTTATTGCCTATTTTCAGACGGGTACGAACACCTATGCCCCACTTAACCGGCTACGCAGTTTGTACAATGAAGCCTTGTCAGTTTCAGATGTAGTCGGGTTGGCGATTGGTACCCGTCCCGATGCTATTACTCCGGAAGTTGTTGATTTGCTGTCTGCTTATGCCAGGAATAAGGAAATATGGCTTGAGTATGGTTTGCAATCCATGCATGAACAAACCCTGCTCAGAATTAACCGGGGGCATGGTTTGCAGGCGTTTGACGAAGCAGTGCAGATGGCAGCAGGGTGTGGAGTTAACCTTTGTGTGCATATTATTCTCGGGCTGCCGGGTGAAACCCCCGAAATGATGTTGGAAACAGCTGATTATGTGGCGCAACTGCCGATAAAAGGCATTAAAATTCATTCGTTACTGGTGTTGCAAGGAACCCCTTTATGTGATGATTATAAGGCCGGACTTTTTTCGTTGATGAGTCGGGAAGCATATGCGGAGCTGGTAGTTAAGTTTTTAGAAAAAATACCGTCTGACGTGGTGATACAACGGCTGACAGCAGAAGGTTATCGTGATGTTTTTGTGGCTCCATCCTGGGCCAGGAATAAGCTCCAGGTTTTACAGCAGATTTCTAATTCATTTGTCGCGCGGGATAGCTGGCAGGGTAAATTTGCCGATTTAGCCAGGGATAGATATTGACAGGCTTTGCCTCATTGTGATAGATTTATTTCAGGCTAGAGGAGAAGATATTCATAGCTTTGTAAACTTTTTTGGATTTTGGACGAAGAGAGTAATAGGAATTTCTAAGTAGTGTTCATCCGGAAACATCAGTTTCCGGATGGAAGCTAAAGTGGCAAGGTAGTGCTGGTGCAAATGGGAGCCCGTGGTCAGAATAACTGTCAACCGGAAGAAGCAGTTTCTGGGAAAAAGTATGGCTGTCGTGAGTACTCACTGGAAATGCAATTATATCAGTTGATGAAAAAGGTTGAGTGTAATGATCTGAAGTCTGATGAGCGGGGCTGGATTGTGAAAAGGATTGCCGAGATAGAAGCAATCCTGGATTTCTGAAAATCTGATATATTTATGCCTGAATTGAGCGATTAGTTTTTAGCAGTTAGCTATTAGTTTAATGATTACAGTTCTTGTACTATTGCATGCTGCCATCTGTTGGGTATTTCTTCTTATTTAACACAAGACATTAAATTCCCTAAGCTAAACGCTAAAGGCTAACTGCTAATTGCTTAACTTAGGTCATAGAATACAGGAGTAAGAGATTGAATAGCGGATTTGAACAACTCAATTTTCTTGAAGAGCAGGTAGCATTGCTGTTGGAGAAATATCAGGGGATGAGTGAAAAAAACAGGGAACTGGAGGAATCACTTGGTTCCCAGCAGGATAAAGTGCGGCAGTTGGAAGAAATGCTTAAGGGCAAAGATGTTTTGCTTGCTGATGTGGAGAGCAGGATAGACCGGCTGTTGCAGAAATTCTCTGATTTTAATTCGCCTGTTCCTGATACGCCTTTATTGCCTGCGGATGAGCCTAATTAAAAAATAAGGCTGTCTGTAAAAGGGAGTGCATCTTCGGATAATGGAAAAGAAGAGTATAACGGTTAGTATCAAGGGGCAGGAATATACCATCAGAACAGATTCTGATGAAGATCATGTCAGGACAGTCGCCGGGGTGGTTAATGAGCGACTTGATTTCCTGGGACGAAAATCGCAAACTATCAGTACGGTTAACTTGATGGTTTTGACCCTGATGAATGTGACGAGTGAGTATCTGCAGCTTAAGGTAGAGCTGGATTCCATGCTTGATCGATTGGAAGAGTTGAACCGAAGGTTTCCTGCTTAATGGAAGACGAACGGCCCCTGTGCTATGCGTGATAGCTGAATTTTTTTTGAGCCAACACCTTATGCCGTAGGCTGAGACTTTATTCTGGTGTGCATGCCCTGCTTGCAGGGAAGCCTGAAGGGATAAATTACTGCCTCAACTGCTACTGAGGTTCAAGAGAAGCGGCTACACGGTAGCCATGGGGGCATTTAACCCCTTATGATTTTAGGCATTAAGGCTCTGGGACAATTTTGCAAGTCTTGGAGATTATAATAGAGAGAGAATCTGAAAGTATTGACGCATCAGGCTGATCGTTGCTTGGTGGTTGCAGGATGAAATGTCGGGGATGAAAATTACAAGAGCAGAAGCCGAGTGAGTGTTCTCATCAGTGGGTTGGTATTAAGTGTTTTTCTTGCCAGCTGTTGCGGAATAATTCAGCGGTATTTCTTGTTTTATCCCGAAAGTTCTATTAATGCTAACCGATGAATAGAGATGGTTCTATGGTTTTATGGGGTTTTTCAGTCCATCGTGTAGCGATATTCAGTCGGTGTGTTTCTGCCGGGGTCTTCTGAACCTTTAGCGGATACTGTTTCCATTGTAATAGGAACTTTTCCTGACTTTTCTGATTGACCTTTCCTCGATCCATCGTCTTTTACGGTGCGATTCCTCTTTATTTTTCTCCTGGATTTACAATTTCCCCAGATGCGTGAGAAATACATTGGCCGCTTGTCAGCTGCCAGCAAACAGCTGTTGATGTTAAACGGCAACAGTTATTGATTCGGAGTTCCAGCGGATTGCTGAAAGTGGATGGCCGCAAGTGTTTGTCTGAAAGTGGTGGTTTCTGTTGATCATTAATTGTATTTTGATTTCCTTTTGTCAGGGAGAATAGAAAGGGTGAAGATATGGGTATGTACCTTAGTTTGATTGTTGCGGTTCTCGTGGCCATGATTGCCGGCTTGGGAATCGGCTATTTTCTGCGTAAAAAAACAGCCGAGCAGGAGCAGGAAAATTTAACTCATGAAGGTCAGAAAATAATTTCTGAGTCCTATAAAGAGGCAGAATTACTTAAGAAAGAGGCAATGGTTCAGGCCAAGGATATTATTTTCAAGGCCAAGAGTGAGTTTGAACAGGAAACCAGCGAACGACGTAAAGAGATGCTGGTGCTGGAAAAACGCCTGATGACCAAGGAGGAGAATCTGGAGCGGCGTGCTGATAACCTGGATAAAAAGGAAGATGAACATCAACGACGTGAGCAGGGCATCTCGCAGCGGGAGAAAAATTCTAGCGATAAGGAAAATGAATATAAGTCTTTAGTAATACAGGCAAAGGAGGAACTGGAAAAAATTGCCGGAATGACTTCTCAGCACGCAAAAGAAACACTGATGCAAATGATGATTGAAGAAGCAAAACATGAATCAGCCAAACAGATAAAGCAGGTTGAAGACGAGGCCAGGGAGACGGCGGAAAAGAAAGCAACCAAAATTATCAGCCAGGCAATTCAACGTTATGCCGGTGAATATGCTACCGAACGTACCGTATCAGTGGTTAATCTTCCCGGAGATGAGATGAAGGGAAGGATTATTGGACGGGAGGGGCGTAACATCCGTTCCATTGAGGCTGCGACGGGAGTTGATTTGATTATCGATGATACCCCTGAGGCGGTTATTATTTCTTCTTTTGATCCGGTTCGTCGGGAAATTGCCCGGATGAGTTTAAATAGGCTGATTGCTGATGGACGGATTCATCCGGCACATGTGGAAGAAGTGGTGGCCAAAGTTAAGTTAGAAATTGAACGTACGATGAAGGAAGCTGGTGAAAAAGCAATATTTGACCTTGGCCTTCATGGGATGCATCCTGAGTTGGTTCGCCTGATTGGTCGACTGAAATACCGGACCAGTTATACGCAGAATATTTATGAACATTCGGTTGAAGTTGCCTTCATTTGCGGTATGATGGCGGCGGAATTGAAATTGCCGGTGAAAGAGGCACGTCGAGCCGGATTATTGCATGATATTGGTAAAGCAGTTGATCATGAAGTTGAAGGTTCCCATGCGGTTATTGGTGCGGATTTGGCCCGGCGCTATGGTGAAAAAGCGGAAATTGTTCATGCCATTGAAGCCCATCATGGAGATGTGGAACCAAATCAGGTTTTAGATGTGTTGATCCAGGCCGGGGATGCTCTCTCAGGTGCCCGCCCAGGCGCTCGCAGGGAAATGCTTGATGCCTACATCAAGAGACTTGAGGCCCTGGAAAATATTGGTAATGCTTATAAAGGGGTTGAGAAAACATTTGCCATCCAGGCAGGTCGTGAGATCAGGGTTATTGTAAACCACGAAAAAATAAGTGATGAAGGTGCGCTGGTTCTTTCCAGGGATATTGCTCAACAGATTGAAAAAGAGCTGACCTATCCCGGGCAGATCAAGGTTACCGTGATTCGTGAAACCAGAGTTGTGGGTTATGCCAAATGATTCGCATTGCCATGATTGGCGACATTGTCGGCCGTCCCGGGAGAAAGATTCTTCAGGAAAAGCTTCCGCGGCTTATTGATGAGCACCATCTGGATGCGGTCATTGCCAACGGCGAAAATGCAGCCGGTGGTTTTGGTATTACTCCTGAAATTGCGGAAGATATTTTTCAATGCGGCGTTGATGTCATTACTTCGGGTAATCATATCTGGGACCAGAAGAAAATTGAACCATATATTGAGGATCAGCCACGACTCTTAAGGCCGGCAAACTATCCGCCCGGGAACAAAGGTCGGGGGGATGTTGTTATTTCCTTGAAAAATATGCCGGACGTTAAAATTGGAGTCATTAATCTATCCGGCAGGATTTTCATGGGGCCATTGGATTGTCCTTTCCAGACTGTTGTACCCTTGATTGAAAAGATTCATGCTGAAACTAAGGTGGTCATGATTGATTTTCATGCTGAGGCGACATCGGAAAAGATGGGTATGGCCTGGTATCTTGATGGACGGGTCACCGCCTTGGTAGGTACCCATACCCACGTGCAGACTGCTGATGAGCGGTTGCTGCCCGGTGGAACTGCTTATATCAGCGACCTGGGAATGACTGGGCCTATGGATTCGGTTATTGGGATGAAGGGGGATCGGGTGATCAGTAAATTTCTGACTGCCATGCCCAATCGCTTCGAAGTGGCCAGCGGTAATGTTCAGCTTCATGGGGTGTTGATTGAGGTGGATGAAGAGCAGGGTGTGGCCCAGCGGATTGCGAGGATCAAGCTCAAGTTCTAATGTCTTTCTGCCGATAGCAAAGCAGGAGGACGTGATTTATGCTCAGAGCTGTAGATATGCAGCAGGTGCTGTTGCAGACAACCACTGTTAGCAAAATGCAGCAACAGGGTGTCCATGGGGCTGAAGTTGAACAGAGTAAACTTGCCCAGCAGCAATTGCTGAAAGAAGAAAAGCAGCAGCGCAATATTCAGGAGATCAACCAATCCGAACATCCGGTTCTGGATAATAATCCCCATGAAAGAGAGGATCAGTCATCTCACCATACTCCTCGCAAAGGAGAAGCTGCACGCGTAAAATCCAGGAACTCCAAGCCTGAAACAAACCAGCCTCACCGCCGTACAGGCGGGGTTTTTATTGACGTTAAAGCCTGACATTTCAATCAAAACTTTTTTCTATTTCTCCTCCCACCATTACCAGCCTGATATTCTGGTTTTCCGTATTTTGGATAAGTTCTTCCAAGTCAGGAAAATGCTGGGCCGATTTGATTTGCACCGCAATCAGATCGGCTTCATATCCTGCTTCAAGCCTTCCGGTACTATTCTCAAGTCCTAATGCTGCCGCGCCATTAATTGTTGCCATTGCCAAAATGCTGATTGCCGGAATACGGGGAAAGGCCTTGCTTAAACAGCGCATTTCATCCCAGAGGCTGAGGCTGTTAACACTGGCCAGGCTGTCAGTTCCCAGGGCCGGTGACAGACCGACATCGAGCATCGCTGGCAGGTCAGGTAATGGATTCCCCAGGGTCTGGTTGCTGCGCAGGCAGATTATCGGTTTGATAGATAGCTGGGCAAACTGTCTGAGTTGGTTCCGGCGGGCGGTACCCAGATGGACGGCACTGAGGTTATGAATGACCTTTCCCCCCAGCAGGACATCAATGGAATCTTTGCCATAAGCTGAGGGTGTAAGCTTCTGCCAGCCTACATAGGGATAGAGTTTTTCAACAATGGGGCCTTGCCCATCATGGAAAAACCGGGTTTCTGCCACTGATTCGCCTAAATGGATGGTGACGGGTAGTTTTTGTTTTTCCGCTTCGATGATCAGTTGTTTCAATAACGGCAATGATACCGTATAGGGGCTATGGGGGGCAATGCCAGACTGAACCAGCGGATTTTTCCCTGGTGCAATAGCTCCTTTGTCTGCCAGCAGCTCCAATAGTTGAAGTTGTTTCAGGGGGGCCTGGCCGATGATTTCGAGAAAATGAATGGCTCGCAAAATGCTTGGCAATGTTCCTGGAGATTGAAATATTTCCGGGCTGCGAAGATCCCCAACACAGGTTGTGCCGCTTTTTAGCAAAAGTTGCTGGCCGGTTGCTAATCCGGTTCTGAGGGTTTGAGCTGGAGTTACTTTCTTCGCGGCAATAACGGATAGTATCCAATCAATGAAGTCCACGGTTCCTGGAACTGGACACAGGTTGGCAAGCTCGGTCAGCTCAAGATGGCAATGGGCATTGACCAGCCCAGGCATAAGCAGGCAATCTTTTTGGCAAATGCGGATGGAGTCATGGGCGCTTCTGGCGGGGATCTCATTTGCTGGAGCCACCTGGGTAATCCGGTTTTTTTCAATGAGAACGGCCCCGTTTGCAATGATCTTTCCCGGACGAGGCATAACCCAGGGGGCTGTGATCAGGTACCTGCCACTCACGGATTTGTCGCCGTTATGGTGAAATTGTTCAGGCTTTCTATAAGTTGTTCAAGCTCATTTCCCTGATTTTCCAGTATCTCAAATAATTCTTCCTGCTGTTGTCCCTGATCATGCAAACCATTCTGTTGATGGGACATTTCTAAGGTGCTGATGTGGATAAAGTCAGACAGATAATCACTGACCAGGAGTTCATATTTCTCCAGGTAGAGTCGCAGAAAAAGGAATTTCAACCTTTCCTGGTAATCCAGGAGCCGGCTTTTAAGTTCATTCTGGGCTTGCTGTTGAAGTTGGTGGCTGATTGCATCACGCCATGAGCGCTTTTTTCGCAGTTGCTTCATTTTGTTGGATAATAATTTGCCGATCAGTGAAAATTTTGAGACGGTGGAAAATCGTTTTGCTAAAGGATCGGAAAAACTGAATTCCGGCAGCTTGCTGTCCCAGTTGATGGGTGCTGGAAGATTATGCCGATCCTGGCTGTCAACTTTGTTTCCGGTTGCCTTTTCCAGGAGAAAAAATAACGAACTACATTGGGAGGTGTAGGCTGACTGAATCTCCTTTTCGAGGGTTTGCCAGAATTGATGGATGCTGATTTCCAGCTTTTCCTGGAGTTGAGAGTGAATGACCTGTTGGAAATGTCGTTCAAGTAATTTCATTGGCAGCAACGGGTTGCGGTTTTTTGCTGGCAGCAGGTCCTCTGGTATGTGGTAGCTTTCGATGATATTTTGGAGAACCGGCCGGATTCCACCCTCTTTGGCTTGATTGAACCATGATTCTATTTTCTGGAAATATTTTCGTTTACACTGGCTGGTGATGGAACTTAGTGTAGTGCCCAGTTGTTCTTCTACCTGCCTTAATTTTTCTTTATGTTCTTCATAATTATATACTGAGCTATCAATCTCCTTCTGGTTCAATGAGAGAGACTTTTTCCTGGCAGTAACCAGGGAATGGGCCCGACCGGCAATATGCATTATTCTGCTGTTCAAATGCTGAAGCAATGCCTCGTCGGCCTGCTTGCCCGTAAGTTCCCGTAGCCTGGCGGTAAATGATTCCCAGTTTATAGATGAAAGCTCGAGCTTTTCCGGTTCCTCCTGCCAGAGAAGCCAAAGGTGTTCCTCTCTTTTATCAAGAGGGTTTTCCTTCTTCAACTGGTTGTAGAGATGGTAGAGGGCGGAAAAAGCGTAACATGGCTGCTCAAATCCCAGCTCTGCCAGTTCCTGCTGACAGCGGTTGAATATCTCATCCATATTCTTCCTGGATGGATGTTCTGCCAGATCATAATTGAGCACGAAGAGCAGTTTTGACGCCAGCCCCAAATCATGCAGGTGTTCGAGCAGCTGATAATCTGCCTGACGCAGTCCCATACGACTGCTGATAACATAAATTAACACCGGACTGGTTGCCAGTTGTTGAATGGCAAGTGCCTGTTGCACAGGGCTGGGAGTGTCCAGTCCCTGGCAATCCTGCATAACCACATATTTTGGCAGGATGGTGAAAGGGAAAAAAATGGCTGCTTGTTTGAGAAAGGTGGAGATTGGCTCGCTGGTAATAAACTGTCTGAACTGGCCTAGCTCTTCCTGGCTGAAAGAGAGGCGTAATTGTTCTTTTTGATAATAAGCGGCTAAATGGTCATAGCCTGCCAGAAAATTTTTCAGCAGTTGGTAGTCTTTGTCAAAACTACCATGGCGGGTTAACGTAGTCTTCTGTGAAAAATCTGCCAATAACTGCTTAATCCGTTGACGGTCGTCAGAATCGAAAAGAGAAACCTCGGTTTTTGCTAAATCAGGGGCAAAAAGAAAGTGGCAGCTGTTTTGGAAGAGGTTGTCAGTCTGATCTGGCGGCATGAGAGATATTTCACCATGTAAATCATTGCCATGGCGAATCGCCGTGACAAAAGTTGTTGTTATGCCGGCTCCCATGGGAAGAATGTTTTGTCCGATCAAGGTGTTTAATAAGGTGCTTTTTCCGGATTTTACCGGACCAATGATGGTGATCGGCAGAGAAAACTGATCGGAAAGCCGAAGCAGTTCATGGATAGTGGCCAGCCATTTATCCAGTTGTTGATTTTCCTCCGGTATGGTGATTCGCAGGCTGCGAACGATATTATTTATTGTTTCCAGGCGTGCATGCAAACTGGAAAGCTGCGCTGGGACGGGTGTTATTGACATCGAAATTTCTCCAGCTGTAGATGGATTACAATCGGTTTTGCAACTTTTTGCTCAACTTTCTGACTAGCATTGCCAGGGATACATTACAGGATGTTCGGGCTTGGCTCATAGCCGTGTCTGCCGACAGGCAGGGCTGTTTTTAAAGCAACTCAGAAAGTTTAGCTTTTACGAAATCATTAACGGTGTTCCCACTTGTAAAATAAAATTGGTTAATTGTAAAGCTGCTAGTTTTAGCCAGTGGTGTCCGGTTAGGTTCTTGCAGCAGTTAACCGGAGCTGATTTCAGCGCTTTTTGGCGCTCGTTTGCCTGCATTTCCAACGGCTCATGGCGCTAAAATTGCCAAACTCGCCCTTCCAGGGCTCAAACAGGTCAATTTTTACGCTCTATTCGCCGGGAAAAGCAACGGGCTACCCTCACGATGTCGCGCTGAAACAGCACCAATTAACGATATTGCAGACAACGCAAAAAGCATACCGGACACTGCTGAGTTTTAGCAACTTAAAAAATGATAGCCGCAGTTTGTGATTACCGTTTTCCTGATGCCTGCAAACTTGGTTGGTTGTCAACCTTTTTTACTTGTGAAAGCTCTTCTTCCTATGATAGATAAACGGGGGTAAAAATGAGCCAGAAATTTTCGCTATAATTGAAACTATTAAATAATTACAGTAGGTTATGAAACACTCCCCCTTTGTTCATCTTCATCTTCATACCATGTATAGTCTTTTGGACGGGGCCATTCGCCTGGACCACCTGATGAAGCGGGCCAGCGAGTTTAAGATGCCGGCCGTCGCCATCACCGATCATGGAAATATGTTCGGTGCGGTTGACTTCTACCGGATGGCAGAAAAATACGGCATCAAACCCATTATTGGTTGTGAAGTCTATGTGGCTCCCGGGAGCCGTCATGATAAGCGCGGTGGTAAAAATCCGGATATTAGCCATCATCTGGTGTTGCTGGCTAAAAATCAACAGGGGTATAAAAATCTTTGTAAATTAGTAACTAAGGGTTATTTTGAAGGTTTTTACTACCGGCCGCGCATCGATAAGGAATTACTCAGTCAGCATCATGAGGGTTTAATCGCCCTTAGTGCCTGTTTGAATGGAGTGGTGGCTGTATATCTGAACCGCGGGGAACAGAAACTGGCAGAAGATGAGGTTCAATTCTATCAGCAGCTGTTTGATAACCGGCGGTTTTTTATTGAGCTGCAGGATAACGGTATTGCCGAGCAGTACAAGGTAAATGAGCAGTTGATTGCCCTGTCCCGTAAGTTTGATCTTCCGCTAGTGGCTACAAACGACTGTCATTACCTGATGGCTGAAGATGCCAAGGCCCATGAAGTTTTGTTGTGTATCCAGACTGGTAAGACCATGGATGACCCGAATCGCATGCAGTATGGTACGGATCAGCTCTATTTTAAATCGCCGGAGGAAATGGCTGCCGGTTTTGTTGATTATCCCGAAGCCATAGCCAATACCATTGAAATTGCCGAACGTTGTAATTTTAAGTTTGAGTTTGGAACCTATCATCCACCTACTTATGCTCCGCCTGACGGCCAGAGTCTGAGCGCCCATCTGGAGCAGAAAAGTCGAGAAGGTTTTTCTCAGCGTCTGGAAAAAATCAAATGGTTCTATGGTGATAAGTGGAATGATGAACTATTGGAAAAGTATAAGGAGCGGTTGGAATCTGAGCTGGCGATGATCAATAAAATGGGTTTTGCCGGTTATTTTCTGATTGTTGCTGATTTTGTCAACTATGCCCGGCAGCGAAGTATTCCGGTAGGTCCGGGCCGGGGGTCTGCGGCGGGTTCTCTGGTAGCCTTTTCCCTGAAGATAACGGATATAGATCCCTTGCCTTATGGCCTGCTTTTCGAGCGTTTTCTTAATCCGGAACGAATTTCCATGCCGGATATTGATATGGATTTCTGTATCCGTGGCCGTGAGGAGGTCATTCGCTATGTTACTGAAAAATATGGGAGTGATCGGGTAGCTCAGATCATTACCTTTGGCAAAATGCAGGCAAAAGGGGTGATCCGTGATGTGGGGCGTGCCTTAAATATGCCCTATGCGGATGTCGATAAGATAGCCAAACTGGTTCCCACTATTTTAAATATCTCTCTGGATGAAGCGCTGAAAAAGGAAAAGCGTCTTGGAGCGTTGCGGAAAGGTTCTGCGAGAGAACAACAGCTGCTGAAAATAGCCCTGGCTCTTGAAGGCCTGAACCGCCATGCGTCAATCCACGCTGCCGGTGTAGTGGTGGCGAATAACCCACTGGTAGATTACCTGCCGCTGTATCCCGGACAAAATGATGAAATTGTTGCCCAGTATGATATGACCAATATCGAAAAATTGGGGCTGATAAAATTTGATTTTCTGGGGTTAAAAACCCTGACGGTTATTGACAATGCCGTGCGCTTGATTAAGGTTGAAAAGGATGATTCCTTCAATCTTGATACAATTCCACTTGATGATCCCATAACCTACAAGTTGCTGTCGTCAGGTGCCACCACCGGGGTATTTCAGTTGGAAAGCAGCGGCATGCAATCCCTGATGCGCAGGTTGAATCCGGAAACCTTTGAGGACATTATTGCCCTGGTTGCTCTCTATCGTCCTGGTCCTTTGAACAGTGGGATGATTGATGATTTTATTGATCGGAAACATGGCAAGCAGAAAATGGAATACCTGCTGCCCCAACTGGAACCGATCCTGAAGGATACCTACGGTGTCATCGTCTACCAGGAGCAGGTGATGCAGATTTCCCAGCTGCTGGCTGGGTACACCCTTGGAGAAGCAGATATCCTGCGCCGGGCCATGGGGAAGAAAAAAGCTGAAGAAATGGACCGTCAGCGACAAAGATTTATGGATGGTGCAAAAGCCAATAAAATTAATGAGAAGAAAGCTGGGGAGATATTTGACCTGATGGCGAAATTTGCCGAATATGGTTTTAATAAATCCCATTCTGCCGCCTATGCTTATATTGCTTATCAGACTGCCTACCTTAAGGCTCATTACCCGGTCGAATTTATGGCCGCTTTGCTCATGGAGGATATGCAGAATTTTGATAAGGTTATCAAAAATATTACCGAGTGCAAGGAGATGGGTATTGAGGTTCTGCCCCCGGATATCAATGAAAGCGGGACCTCTTTTTCGGTGGTGAAAGAAGGAATTCGCTTTGGTCTGGCGGCAATTAAAAATGTTGGCAGCAAAGCAGCTGAAGAAGCCATCCGGGAACGGGATGATGGTGGCAGTTTCAGCTCTATTTTTGATTTCTGTCAGCGGGTTGATTTGCACAAAGTCAATAAACGGGTGATCGAAAGCCTGATTAAGGCCGGTACCTTTGATTCTACCTCAATCAGCCGGGCGAAAATGGCTGCGGTGATGGAAGATGCCATTGAATCCGGGCAGCGGGTTATGCGTGATAGGCAGCAAGGCCAGCTTTCTCTTTTTGATCTGGGTGGCGAAGCTGCTGACTCTGCTGCTGATCATGTCTATAGTTATCCTGACATTGAGGAGTGGGACGATAAAATAAAATTGGCGAACGAACGACAAGCTCTGGGTTTTTATATTACCGGTCATCCTTTGCAACAGCGGGTAAAAGAAATGAAACGTTGCGCCGTGGCCCAAATAAGCCGGCTTTCTGCTTTTCAGGATCAGTCCCGGGTTCGCATCGGTGGCCTGGTGGCTGCCGTCAAGGAAAAAAGGACGGCGAAGGGGAAATTAATGGGGTTTATTACCTTGGAAGACCTTACGGGAACGGTTGATGTTACGTTGTTCCCCGATGCTTTTCAGCTTGCTTCCCCTTATATTGAAAGCCAGGAGCCGCTGATTATCGAAGGGCGGGTTGAAATTGATGATGAGAGAGGAAAGGCGAAAGTGGTCGCAACAACGGTTATGGGCCTGAAGGAAGCTATGGGGAAGATGGTCAGTCGAGTTGTTTTTGTTTTGCATCACAATGCATTGACTGCCACCAGGGTGAATCTGCTCCAGGGTATTTTATCCCGTTATCGGGGAAACTGTCCCAGTTATGTGACCTTGAAAATGGATGATTGTGAAATAGTGCTTTCTTTTTCCAAAGACTACCAGGTCGAGCCCAGCAGCGAGATGATGGAGGAAGTTGATTCCTTGTTTGGTTGCAGCGTGGTGGATTTTGAGGCCTGATCTATGAGGAAAAGCGTCTTTAGATTGCATAGACGTCCCAATATTCTGAACAAGTAATTGTTAATGAATATTTTAGGGATAATTCTAAGAGGAAGGTATCCGCAATGACGTACATCAGAAACAGATGGGGCATAGCAGGTCTGATTTTATTAACCTTATTTTTCTGCTTATCCATCCTGGCAGGATGCAGTGAAAATCCGGCGCAAAAGAAAGCGGATCATCTGCAGCGGGCACAGAAATATGTGGAAGCGGAAAAATATAAAGAAGCCCGCATCGAATATCTGAACGTGGTGCAAATCGACCCTAAAGATGCCAAGGCCCATTATCAATTGGGGGAAGTATATCTTAAATTGCAGCAGTCGAAGCAGGCGGTTCGGGAATTTTATAATGCCGCTACCCTCAATCCTGAAATGGCTGTGGCCAATGTGAAACTTGCCGGATTTTTCCTGCTGGCAGGGAAATATGATGAGTCCATGAAAAAGGTTCAACTGGTACTGGAAAAAGAACCAAATAATATTGAAGCATTAATGATACTTGGTCATTTACATGCCCGCAATGGTGCCCTGGAGGAAGCAGAGAAAGCATATCTACAGGCTTTAAACCAGGATCCTGAGCGGGTGAATACTCATGTTATTCTGGGTAATTTTTATGGGCAACAGAAGAAATTTGAACAGGCATTTGTGCATTTGAAGAAAGCGACATCCCTTGACCCCAAAAGTGCCAATGCGCCCTTATCTCTGGCTCGCATGTATGTTATGAGCGGTAATAAATCAGCAGCCCGGCAGTTGTACGAATCTCTGGTGGAGAAAGATCCCGGCAATAAAGGGCTGAGGATGGTTCTGGTTAATTTTTACATGTCCCAGTTGAGGGATTTTCAAAAGGCGGAAACAACGCTTAAGGATATGGTGCAGAAATCTCCCGAAGATGTTGATGCATTGCTCATGCTGGGTGATTTTTATCTTAGAGCAGGTAAATCCGATCAGGCTTTATCAACCTTTAAGCAAGCAGTTAAAATAGACGCAAAATCTGAGCCGGCCAGACTCAAACTGGCGGAGTTGTATTTGGACCGCAAACAGGCAGGGTTGGCTGAACCGCTGGTTCAGGAAGTGTTATCCACCAATGAGAAAAACTATTATGGCAGATATCTCCGGGGGCGACTGCTCCTTGGTGAAAAGAAGATTCAAGATGCCATTGCTGATTTTCGTTATGTAGTGGAAAATCAACCAAATTTTGCGCCAATACATTATTATTTGGGTTTGGCCATGTCTGCGGCTGGAAACTTGAACCAGGCAATAAGTGAACTGGAGAAAGCCAAGGAATTAGCTCCCGGCAATCTGAATACCAGTTATCAACTAGCGCGACTTGCCTATCTGCAGCGGCAATTTGATGATGCATTGACGTTGATTAAAAAAGTTCTGGCTGCCCAGCCCACAAACTACCGGGCCCTTGATCTGCAGGGAAAAATTCTGGTTGCCCAACGTAATGGCATGGAAGCTCTGAAAATATACACTCGGATGATTGTATTACAGCCTGATAATCCCAGTGGTTACGCTCAGCGGGGTTTATTGTATCGACTACAGAAAAAATATCCCCAAGCGCTGGCCGATTACCAGAAAGCTTTATCGCTCAACCCCCAGCTCAAAGATGTTGCGGCTGAAATTGTTGCCGTCCATATGATCAACAAGCATCCGGATCAGGCGTTGACATTCTGCCAGACGTTACTTGAACAGGATCCCAATGATGCTTTTGCTGATAATCTGATGGGGAGAATATATGTAAGCACTAATAAGTTGGAATTGGCGGAAAAGTCTTTTGAAACCGCAATCGGAAAAAATCCAAATCTTCTTTCTTCTTATGTTTATTTAGGTGGTTTATACCAGCGACAAGGAAAACTTGCCGAAGCTGAGAAAAAATATGAGCAGGTTATTGCCGTAAACCCTAAAGTTCTTTCTCCTTATATGCTGTTGGGAATTATCCGTGAACAGGCAAAGAATTACAAGGAAGCGATGAAAACCTATGAAGATGTTTTGCAGGTTAATGCTGAGTTTGTGCCGGCAATGAATAATCTGGCCTGGTTATATACAGAGCAGGGGGGCAATATTGATCGGGCTTTATCACTGGCTGAAGATGCCAAGCGTCTGCGTCCTGATGATCCCCGGATAACGGATACCTTGGGATGGATTTATTATAAGAAAAATATTTTTAGCCGGGCTGCTGTTTATCTGCGGGAAGCAGCAGAAAAATTGGGTGATAATCCGGTAGTTCACTACCATTTAGGAATGGCTTTGGTTAAAGGTGGAGATTCGGCAGCTGGAACTCACTCACTGGAACATGCTCTTTCGTTGTCATCGACATTTGATGGTGCCGATGTTGCCAGAAAGACATTAAAGGAATTGAAAAAAACTTGATTGAAACTGCCGATGATAGGTAGGGTGCTGAGTTCAACTGACCGGGTTGATGCAGTTGCATCCGCTTATTTTTCTGGTTTCCGGTTTTTCTTATGGTACCAGACATAGATGCAAGAGACAAAAATGATTGCCGGCAGGAGATAATAGAGTGACTGGTGGGAATATTGTTTGATCAGTTCCTGGTTGTTCCCTACCAGATAGCCGATGATGGCCAGGATGCTGATCCAGATGCCGGCTCCCAGGCCGGTGTAGATGATAAACGGACTGAGAGGCATCCGGGCCAGCCCGGCTGGAAATGATATGTACTGACGGACTCCTGGAATCAGGCGGCCGATGAAAGTGCTGAATTTCCCATGGTTGCAAAATAATTGTTCTACCTGGGAGAACTTTGATTCACTCATGCCTAAAAATTTGCCAAATCGGATGACTGCCGGTCGCCCGAATTTTACTGCCAGCCAGTAGTTAAATAAAGCCCCCAGAATACTGCCCAGAATGCCGGTCGCAATGACCAGGTAAATGTTCATTTTCCCAATACTGGAAAGATATCCGGCAGGTGGAATAACAACTTCGCTGGGGAAAGGAAAGAAGGAACTTTCCAAGAACATCATGATGATAATGCCACTGTAGCCCAACTTGCTGACGATGGCTACAATCATGGTAATTATTGAAATTAATAGTTTATGCATTGACAAACTCTCAGGTTTGAAACTTTGGCAGTCAAGTCCTCGCAACTCCCCGCTGCAACAACTTGTATGAACCACATGAATAGCTTTTTTATTGACAGTAGAATGTATTGAAATAGATTTGTCGCGGGGCTCGGAACACTCCTTTGGTCCTTGTTGATTCAAAAGTTATTAACAATTACACTAACCTGCATGAAATACTAGATGAATTTGTTAAAAGAAGTGATGCTAACTTTTTCTTGTGCTGTAACCTATTGAAAATAAAGGTAAAAATAATAATGTAATGATTACAATAACTTGTGCTGGTTGGATATTTTTATTAATGATTGCAGTAATTTCTGATTTTATTCACAGGTTATTCACAGTTTTTAATTGTTCATACAGGTGATATATCTCATTGTTAAAACAGGCCAGGATTACCTGCTGGATTACCGGGGTTTGGGGAAGTGTAGCTATAATGGTTTCCATGGCCAGTTGACAGGCCAGTTTGATGGGAAAATGGTAAACTCCGGTACTGATAGCCGGGAATGCAATACTTTTCAGGTGATGATTTTCCGCCAGTAGTAATGAATTTTGATAGCATTTTTTTAGTAGTTCTGACTCATTGTTATTCCCTCCATGCCAGATTGGTCCAACTGTATGGATGATATAATGAGTTGGCAGATGATACCCCTTCGTAATTTTGGCCTCTCCGGTAAGGCAGCCGTTCAGCATTCGACATTCAGCCAGCAATTCTGGTCCGGCAGCCCGATGAATGGCTCCATCCACTCCGCCGCCACCCAGCAGAGTTTCATTGGCGGCATTGACAATGGCATCAACTTGCAGACGGGTAATATCATCCTTGACAATCTGGATCTTTTTCAGTTCTTCGGTATTCATGATTGGTTTTCCTTTTGCTCTCAATGACTCAATATAAAGGACTTGGCTGAAAAAAGAAAGTGCTATGTAGTTTCCATCCGGAAACTAATGTTTCTGGATGGGCTGTTAGCTGTCAGCCTTTAGCTCTCAGCTTAATCAGTTATTTTTCGATATTTTACTGAAAGCTGATTGCTGATCGCTGAAAGCGTTCATCAGGAAATAGACGTTTCCGGACGAACACTATATAGTTCACGGTTTTTTCAGGTTTCTCCGATGATTTCAACCGGAAGTGCGAGTATCTGAGTTGACATTTTCCTGACGGTATCATACGGTATCATAAAGATAGCAAAAGAATAAAAAAGGATGAATGATTCCATGATGAATAATGAAAATCGAACGATTCTGGCTTTGATTGCATCCCCGAGAAAACTGGGAAATTGTGAATTTCAGCTGCAATACGCTGATGAGGGTGAATGGGTATGAGCGAACCCTTAGGTGATTTCACTGAGGATCGAGTCGTAGGTGGTAATAAATGCCTGTACCACCGTAGGATCAAACTGACTTCCTGATCCGTTTTTTACTTCTTCAAGGGCGATTTCTTTGGCCAAGGGTTGGCGGTAGGAACGCTCCGAAGTCATGGCATCGTAAGCATCACAAACGCCGATAATCCGGGACATTATGGGGATCTGTTCATGAATCAATCCATGGGGATATCCTTTGCCGTCGTAGCGCTCGTGATGGGCTTCAATGATCGGCAGAATCTCTTCAAGGAATTTTAATGGCTCAAGAATTTTGACTCCCTTGGAAGGATGATTTTTAATCACTTCATATTCGACATTATTTAATTTTCCCGGTTTGTTCAATATATGTTCGCTGATGCCGATTTTACCCACATCATGAAGCAGGGCAGCATATTCAAGCTCCTTCTTTTCTTCATTGCTGAGATTCATGGTTTGGGCAACCATGGAAGCATAAAACGCGACCCGATGTGAGTGGCCACGGGTATACTTGCCTTTTTCTTCGATGGCCATGATCAGTGAACCGACGGTTTGGATGACGCTGTTATTCAGCTTGGTGGTAATTTCCTTGACCCGGGCTTCCAGGAACTCCTGGTAACGGGCCTTTTCCTCTTTTAATGCTCGGAATTCCAGTGCCCGTTTTACGATCAAAGCCAGTTCTTTAACTTTAAACGGTTTTGACATGTAATCAAAGGCTCCCATGCGGATATGATCAAGAGCCATGTCCAGTTGGGAAAAACCACTGAGAATAATAATTGGGATGATCGGGTGTTCCTGGGCGACAAAATTGACTACTTGATCCCCCGATACTTTTGGCATTTTTAAATCGCAGATGATGGCCACAAGTTCATCATGTTTTTGTTTGATTATTTCAATTGCCTCCTCTCCGTCAGCCGCGGTGCAGGTCTGATAGTCGAGGCTTTCCAGAGAATCAACCAGGATCTCACGGATATCTTCTTCATCATCAACGATAAGAATCTTTTTCTCTTTTAATTCCATTTTAAATAACCATTCCAAGTTAAAATATGATGCTTTCGTAAAAAGTTTCTAAACCGATGGCACAGTAAAAGCTTCATATTTGAGGCAGGCAAAACCTGAGTCATGAGGCGTACTGACAGTACGTTGTAATGACGAAGGTTGCAGCATAACGAAGGAGATGAAGTTTTTACGAAGCCATCAAAATTTAAATCAATTGCCAGTTCTCCGGGAACATATCTAATGAATACAGACACGTTGAAAAATCATATTATATCGACCGTCCTGCTGAAGGAACAGCTGCGGAAAATACAGCAGGACGGGAAAAAAGTTGTTTTTACCAATGGTTGTTTTGACCTGCTGCACCCCGGCCATGTCAGCTATCTGGAGCAGGCACGGGCTTTAGGTGATGCGCTGGTAGTTGCCATGAATTCTGACCAGTCAGTGCGCCGGCTTAAAGGGAATGGCAGGCCCATTTTCGACCAGAATATTCGCAGTATTATGCTGGCCGCTCTCCGCTGGGTGGATTATGTGACCATCTTTGATGATCCTGATCCCTTAAAGCTCATTGCTCTGCTTGAACCGGATATCCTGGTTAAAGGTGGTGACTGGCGACTGCAGGATATTGTCGGTCGTGAGTTGGTGGAAGCTCGGGGTGGCCAGGTATTCAGCCTGCCATTTGTTGGCTCCTATTCCACCAGTAACATTATTGCTGACATTGTGTCCCGATTCTGCCCATCGGGGTAATAAGCTATCATTGTTTTTATTTGACGTCAAGGTTGGTTGACGGGCGGAAAAAGCGCCAATAGAATGCGCAAAAAGATTTTCGTTATAGGGCATCATAATCACCGAGTTCCGACGGCTTTTTTTTAGTAGCTGCAGTAAACTGCTTATCTTCCTGCTGGATAAAGGATTTCCATTTTTCCAGTCAACGGTCTGTAATTTGAAAACAACCTGCTGATTATCCCTCTCCAGGATATTTCCTGCTGTAAATAATCTTTGCATCAGCTCTTCAAGCTCAGTTTCTGCGGTAATATTCAACTCCCGGCTGATTTGTTGTTGATAGGCCATAACAAAGAAATAGTCTGCGGTTGAAGAACTCAGAACCTCAGGTATTTCGGCAAACCATGCCTTACCCCATTGGGGATTGAGCAGGGTTTCATAGTGGATGTTCTGGGCAAAAATAAGGTTCTGGTTGACTTGACGGCAGGCGGCCATGATGGCGTTGCTCAGGTTTTGTAATGCTCTGGCTTTGTTGTTGCTCCATTTCAAGAATGTCGTTTTGTAACCGGTAATCCCGTTTTTGTTCACCGTAAAATTATAGAGAGCGGCCGGCTCTGGATAAAAACCTTTCCCGTCCTGTTTGGGATGGAATCCTTCTGTATGTTTGAGCTCCAGGTCATCCTGAAACATAATGCCATCTATAGGGTTGGCTGCCAGATCGCGATAAAGAGCGCTGAGAAATTCCTGGTTTTCATGTGCTGTCGGATCAAGGGTCTCTGTGGGCTGGTATTCCCGGCTTTGAAGGTTATAATTGTAAACTTTAGGGAGTAGTTTATGAAGGTAATTGGCATGTAAAGTGGTCATCCAGGCAAAAATCTGTAATCCTTCAGCATGGGCGTCCTGGCAGATATCTGGCAGCAGGTTCCTGATGACTGGTGCCAGGCTGGTCTCAAAATACACTCCTTCTTTTGGAGTTGTAATACTCAGTTTACCAATATGGTGATAACGATCGGAACAGTTCTGGAAAACCCGCACAATAATGGTATTGAAACCGCTGGTACGTAGTTGGGCGAAGAGGTAACGACGTTCCTCCTGGGTCTGAGGTTTAAGAATTGATATCTGAGCTCCAATTATTGGCGCTTGAGGCCGGGCATGGCTGATTAAAGCCCCGCCGAATAGCATCAGATTGCAGCTGAAAAGTACTAAAAGTGCGGACATGATTGATTTGTTTGTGGTCATGGTTTTCAATTCTTTTTCGGAAATAAAATGGCTGGCAGCTCGTCGATATTGTCGATCTCAGCTACCGATATAGTCATCTTATCGGCAGAAGCAAGATTATTTTTAGGGATTATTGCCTTGGTAAATCCAAATTTATGGGCTTCACTTAAACGTTGTTCCAGGAAATTGACTCGCCGAATTTCACCGGCCAACCCAACTTCACCCAAAAGCAGGGTAGTGGCAGGGATTGCTTTATCCAGATAGCTTGACAATATAGCCCCCATCAGTCCCAGATCGATAGCCGGTTCAATGATTTTCAGTCCGCCGATAACATTGAGAAAAATATCCTTGTCTCCCAAAAGGAGATTCAGTCGTTTTTCCAGGACGGCAATCATCAATGAAGCACGACCTTTATCGATTCCCAGGGTGGTTCGGCGGGGGATCCCAGCCATTGTTGACCCGGAGACCAGTGCTTGAATTTCAGTCAAAATCGGGCGTGTTCCTTCCATGGTTGCAGTGACCAGGGAGCCAGCTAAATCTGTTGGTCTTTCGGCCAGAAAAATATGCGACGGGCTGTCCACCCCTTGCAGTCCGCTGCCGGTCATTTCAAAGACGCCAATTTCATTGGTGGAACCAAACCGGTTTTTAACTGCTCGCAAGATGCGGTAAGGGTGTTGAGTTCCGGATTCAAAATAGAGAACTGTGTCTACCATATGTTCCAGGATGCGGGGGCCGGCGATAGCGCCTTCTTTAGTCACATGGCCGATGAGAAACAGGGGGATACCGGTTGTTTTTGCCAGGTTGATCAAATGGGCGGTTGCCTGGCGGATTTGAGATACTGAGCCTGGGGGAGATGTGCTTTCCGGGGCGGTAACTGTCTGAATGGAATCAATTACCAGAGCTTTGGGTTTCAGTGCAAGTGAATGCGCAATGATTGTTCCCACTTCCGTGGCGGCCAGTAAATAGAGTGTTGGGGCGTCAATCTGCAGCCGTTCACTTCTCAGTTTTACCTGGCCGGGTGATTCCTCACCGGTGACATACATGGTTTTTTGACCATTGGCGGAAAGATTGGCCAGTACTTCCAACAGCAGGGTCGACTTGCCGATTCCCGGATCGCCACCAACCAGGGTAACGGCCCCGGGTACAATTCCACCGCCGAGTACCCGGTCAAACTCGGCAATTTTGCTCTGCCCCTGTATGGGAGGAGTGTTTTTGATTTCCGCTAATGGTTGTGGATGATTGCCCTTGTTTAAGTTCGCCAGTTCGGGAAAAGTGGTCGGTTCATCCGGGGATTCACGTTCTTCAACAAAGGTATTCCATGATTGACATGATGGGCATTTACCCAGCCATTTTGGTGACTGGTGCCCGCAGGATGAACAGTAAAAAGTGGTTTTCGCCTTTTTTTTCGCCATTATAAATTTCCAATTGTATAGATAAAGGCAGTACTGTCTGGTATGCTTTTTGCGTCGTGTTCAATATCGGCAACTGGTGCTGTTTCAAGCGCGACATCGTGAGATGCCGTTGCTTTTCCCGGCGATTGGAGCGTGAAAGTTGCCATGTTTGAGCCCTACAGGGCGAGTTTGGCAACTTTAGCGTAATGAGCCGCTGGAAAAGCAGGCAATCGAGCGCCAAAAAGCGCTGAAATCAGCTCCGGTTGACAGTATGCAACTTTCTAACCGGACACTGCTAAGATAAAGGTATACGGTATATGGTTTAACTCAATTTTCTGATTTGCATTGCCGGAACATCCCGGTAAATTTTTTTCAGCTTTTTTTAGAACAACTCAAAAAGTTGAGGCTTAAGGTTAAAGAAGCTGGGATTGGGTGCCTGGTACAGACTACCTTACACCTTAAAAATGTTGTTTACGAAAATGGATGTTCAGCAGAATACCAATGAGAATCATGGAGGTCAACAATGATGTGCCGCCATAACTTATCAAGGGTAAGGGGATACCTACCACTGGCATCAGACCGAGAACCATGCCGATATTAATGCACACCTGCCAGAAAAAAATTGCAGTAACGCCGATGGCCAGATAACTGCCAAAAGGATCTTTTGCTTCCTGACTGATAATTAAGCTGCGGAGCAGAAAAAGCATGAAGAGAATAATGAGCAGGGCAGAGCCCCAAAATCCCCATTGCTCGGCATACACGGAAAAGATGAAATCTGTATGTTGCTCGGGAAGGAAATGGAGTAAATTCTGGGTTCCTTTTAAAAAACCCTTGCCTGCAAGACCTCCGGAGCCAATGGCTATTTTAGACTGGGCAATATGGTAGCCACTTCCCAAAGGGTCAAGCTCAGGATTGAGGAAGGTCAAAATACGCTTTTTTTGGTAGTCATGAAGAAACTGCCAGCCCCCGACTGCCAAGGCAACGGCAGCGAAAAAGAGAGTTACTATAGTTTTTCTGGTCAGGCCGGCATAAAAAATAACGCTGAATGAAATCAGGGCAACTAACATAGCGGTGCCGAGATCCGGTTGTTCCAAAAGTAAGAGAAAGGGAATCACTACCATGGTAAATGGAATTATCAGTTCTTTCAGATTGTATGGTGGTGCAAGACGTCGTTCAGCAAAAAAACGGGACAGGGCAGCAATTAATGCCAGCTTGGTTAATTCAGACGGCTGAAAAGTAAAACCGGCTATCACCAGCCATCTCTTAGCTCCCATGGCACTTTTGCCGGCAACCAATACCAGAATAAGACTCAGGATAGCCAAACCGTAGGCCAGATAAGAAATTTTTTGGTAATAACGATAGTCAATAGCAAAGCTAAGCCCCATGCCGGCAAGTCCGATGATAAACCAGATAAGTTGCCGACGACTGACCGGGCTCAGCCAGGTAGAAACTTCAGGAACATAAGTGGCACTGTAAATGGTTAATATCCCGATGCTGAATAAAGTGGCCATTAAGAGCAGGATGACGAAATCCAGGCGACTGATTTTTTTCTTTCCTATTTGTAACATAATCTCAGGGCTTTTTCAGGTTCTGCAAGTAATGGATGATTGCCTGTTTGACAATGGGTGCTGCCGTGCTGCCGCCATGCTTCCCATGTTCTATTACCACTGAAATGACAATGCTGGGGTCACGAAAGGGAGCAAAACCAACAAACCAGGCATGATCGCGAAATTTCCAGGGAAGCTCTTTTTTACTTTTAAGCTTTTCTGCCGGTTGCGATACAACCTGAGCTGTGCCGGTTTTCCCTGCCATTTCCCATCCCGGTTCAGTGATTTTTGATTTGTGTGCTGTGCCATGATTCTCATTAACAACCCGCCATAATGCTTGACGAATCAGTTCAAAATATTTTGAGTCAATGGGAATCCGATGACCTTTGTGGTGAATTCGTTGTTTTTCACCGGAAAGGGGGTCAGTAATTTCGGCGATTAACTGTGGGCGGTAATAGGTGCCGCCGTTGGCGAATGGAACATAAACCGCGGCCATTTGCAGCGGTGTAGTTAGAACATATCCCTGACCAATGGCGGTGGACAAGGTTTCTCCCCGGTACCACTGGTCGTGAAAATGTTTTAACTTCCAGGAAGAAGTGGGAATAAATCCTGCTTTTTCATGAGGAAGATTAATGCCGCATTTTTCCCCAAGACCAAATAGGGAGCAGTAGTGGGCAATCCGGTCAATAGGCATTTTGCAGGCCAGGTTATAATAGTAGACATCACATGATTCCTTCAGTGAACGGCTCAGGTTGACTTTCCCATGGCCGTATTTGTTCCAGCAGCGAAACTTACTGTTGCCCAGTTTATAGTAGCCAACGCACGTGAAAACCGTTTCCGAGGTGACAATATTATCTTCCAGGGCCGCTGCTGCCATGATAACTTTAAAGGTTGAACCGGGTGGATATTGACCCTGAATGGCCCGGTTTTGCAGGGGATGCAAAGGGTCACCGCTTATTTTCCGCCAATCTTCCTGGCTGATCCGGGTGGCAAAAAGATTATTGGAAAAAGATGGGGTGCTGACCATTGCCAGGATTTCACCCGTATGAGGATTAATAGCAACGACACTGCCAACCATATCTTTCATCAGTTCATGGATGTAGGATTGCAATTCGATATCAATGGTTAAAGTGATGTTGCCTCCGGCGATGGCCGGCTTGCTGACGCGTGAATGGAACTCCCGCCCCACGGCATTGACTTCAACCTGCCTTTTGCCATCGGTACCACACAATAACTCTTCATATTGGGCTTCAATGCCGGAGCGGCCAACCAGGTCATCAGGATAGTAGGAGGCATAGGATAGCTGTTTTAGCTCCTGCTCATTGATAAATCCCTGGTATCCGATCAGATGGGCGCATTGCTGGTCAAAAGGATAATTGCGGATGGGTTCCACCTCAATAAGCATGCCTGGCAGGTCAACTTTGTGAGCTTCCAGCAAAGCCAGTTCATCACGGGTCAGGTTGTTCCTGATTTTCAGTGGTCGATATTTGAGATGGGTGGGAGTGATATTAAAACGGCGGATGATATCTTTTTGGTCAAGGTCGGCCAGGTATTTGCTTAGCTCAGTGCTGACCACTTCTATATTGCTGATGTTCTCCGGAATGATACTGAGGTTGAATCCGGGATGGTTGTCGGCAAGGATTTTCTGTTTACGGTCATAAATAATACCTCGTAAAGCCCGGATCCGCCGAACTCTGATATGATTGTTTTTTGAAAGCTGGTTAAAGTATTCTCCTTTTATTACCTGCAGATACCATAAACGTATCAGTAACAGGCTGCCGGCAAAAGCAATAATCAAAAGGATGATTTTACCGTTCTTGTTTATTTGATCCTGTTTAGCTTTGAGATCTAGAACCGACATTTAGATTATAGGTGTTTCACTTTCTTGAAAAGTTTTTTTTAAGCCACGGCAGGTTCTGCCATCAGAATTTGGTAGAGGAGGTAAGTCTTTTATGTATGGGAATTCCTTCACTGAAGGTTTGCAGGACATACAGTAACGGTATAGCAAAAATACTGGTGGCTAACGCAGCAACCATGCCACTGGCAAGGTGAAAGTGCGCGGTCCGGGTATTATGTTCAACAAAGAAAACCTGCAGCAGAAAAAACAGGGTGAAATGTCCCAGGCCGGCCATGAATGCTTTAAAAAGCAGGTGGTCAAAATAAACGGTTTGCTGCAGGTAGACAAGAATATAGTAGAAACAGAGAAAACCGATAGCATGCAAACCGATACTGTTTAACAGGAAAGTATCGCTCATGATGCCCAGAACAATGGCGACTATGGTTCCAAGCCAAACCGGGAAAGCAACCGGCAGGGAAATAATTAAGACATAATGCAAATCAGGAGAAATGTTGGAGAATCCCAGGCGTGGAAAAACTGATGATTGCAAAACCGATAAGAAAAGCCCGGCGATAAAGTATAGTAAAACGAGAAAGAGTTGTTTACTGGACATTATTATTCTTTTGTCCGCTTGAGGTTGAGATAATTATTTCTTCCAAACCACTGAGATTTGCAAATGGCTGAACGGTTATTTTTTGACACAGACTTCCATTTCCCCTGTCAACCGAGACAATAGTGCCCACCGGTATTCCCTTGGGGTAAACCCCATCCATTCCTGAAGTGATTATCGTATCGCCTACCTGAATATCAGCAGATCTTATCAGGTAACTCAGCCGGCACAATGCTTGATTATTCCCCTGAAGAATCCCACGTTCCCTGGTTCGTTGGACCAGTACATCGCATGAGCTGTGACTGTCGGTGATTAACATGATTTTGGCTGAAAAAGGGGATGCCATGATAACCTGTCCGACGATTCCCCCGGGGGTTAGTACCGGATCATGGATTTTAATCAGGTCGCGTGAACCATGGTCAATGAATATCAGTTGGGAAAAACCGCTGGCATCACGTCCAATCACATTGGCAATGGTGGCATGGGCCGGCAGCTGGTGTTCCTCCTGAAAATCAAGAAGTTTACGCAGTTGGAGGTTTTGACGCTGGCTTTCTTCCCGGGCGATTAGTTGTCTCTCAAGGTTGGTGATTCGGTTTTTTAAAGCCTTGTTTTCCCGATTTACATGGATCAGGCTAACATAGTTATCAATAATCGAATTACAACTGTCAATGGCCAGGTCAGCAGCTTTTTGAAAAGGATAGGCGAGGGTCATGATTCCCTGCTCTACCGCTGAAAATAGCTGTTGATGCCTGGCTTTTACCCCGAAGAAAACGCTTGTCAGGATGAAAACCACCAACACATAAAGTATCAGCTGGTACCGTTTTGAAAAGGTAGTCATTTTTTCCTAATCATGGAGTGCCACATCTTTCAACAGGTTTAACTCGTCAAGAACCATCCCTGAACCCCTGACAACGCAAGTTAGCGGATCATCAGTGATAGTGATGGGCAATCCGGTTTCCTCCCGTAGCAGCATGTCTAAATTACGCAGCATGGCGCCACCGCCGGTCAGGACAATCCCTTTGTCAACAATGTCCGCTGCCAGTTCCGGCGGGGTTCGTTCCAGGGAGATGCGGACTGCTTCCAAAATGGCATTGAGTGGTTCAGTCATGGCTTCACGGATTTCATCGGAATTGACTTCAATGGTCTGTGGGACGCCGGCAACCAGGTCCCGTCCCTTGATTTCCATTGCTTCAGGATCTTCCAGCGGTGCTGCACTGCCTATATTGATCTTGATGTTTTCTGCCGTGCGCTCCCCGATCAGCAGGTTGTATTTCCGTTTTATATATTGAGTGATGGCCTCATCCATCTTGTCGCCGCCGATCCGTACCGATTTGGCAAAAACAATCCCGGCCAGAGAAATGACCGCCACTTCGGTAGTTCCACCACCAATGTCCACCACCATGTTTCCCGATGGTTCGGTGATCGGCAGGCCGGCGCCAATCCCGGCAGCCATGGGTTCCTCGATCAGGTAAACTTCCCGGGCTCCAGCTGATTCTGCTGATTCTTTGACTGCCCGCCGCTCAACCTGGGTGATTCCTGATGGGATGCAAATGATAACTCGGGGACGAACAAGAGTCTTGCGGTTGTGAACCTTGGTGATGAAATGACGGAGCATCGCCTCAGTTACCTCAAAATCGGCAATAACCCCTTCTTTCATTGGTCGAATGGCGACTATATTTCCCGGAGTTCTGCCTACCATCTGTTTGGCTTCGGTGCCGACAGCCAGAACTTTTTTAGTGCCGCTGGAGTAATTCTGGACAGCAACCACGGAAGGTTCATCAATCACAACTCCCTTTCCCTTGACATAAACCAAGGTGTTGGCAGTTCCCAGGTCAATGGCGAGGTCGTTGGAGAAAAAACCGAAAATGGAATCTAGAAACATAAGCTTTAAGTATCCTGCAGGTGGAATGTTAATATGGGTTAGAAACTGGCCGGTAAAAAATTCTTTGAAAAACTAATATAATAATCGACTAGACATAGCAAAACCTAAGTAATTATTCAAGAAAAATAGGGGCTTTTTAATTTTCTCAAAAAAATATTGCTGGTTTCTTCATCACTGTCTGGAATTCCGGTATAAGGAAAGTTTTGCAGGATGTTCAATTGAAGTAACTTCAGTTGACAAAACATAGGACCTTATATCGGAATTCCATCACTGTCCTTCCTTTGACAATTATCAGGATGAATGATATTGGTCAGCCAAAGGAGTATTGCTTTGTTTGATGATCTGCATATATACACAATATCCCAGTTAAATCAGGATATCCGCCTGATTTTAGAAGGGAATTTCAGTTCCATCTGGGTTGAAGGCGAAGTGTCAAATTTTCGCATGCCCCGTTCGGGACATTTCTATTTTACCCTGAAAGATTCCTTGTCCCAGGTACGGGTGGTTATGTTCAAACGGCAGAATCAGGCGTTAAGCTTTATGCCGGCGGATGGAGATCATGTGCTTTGTCTGGGCCGTGTTAGTCTTTATGAACCCCGTGGTGAGTGCCAGATTATCGTTGAAAGTCTGGAACTGAAAGGGCTTGGCGGTTTGATGCGGGCATTTGAGCAGCTGAAGGAAAAACTGGCAGCTGAGGGTATTTTTGAGCAGAAATTTAAAAAACCCATTCCACTGCTACCTCGCCATGTTGCGGTTATTACTTCAGCCAGTGGGGCGGCTATCAGGGATATTCTTCAGGTCATTCATCGTCGTTTTGCCAATCTTACGGTAACCGTCATCCCGGTAACGGTGCAGGGTGGTGGGGCGGCAGCAGAGATTGTCCAGGCGATAAAACAGTGCAATGCCACCTTAGCCGGTCAGGTTGATACCATTATCCTGGCTCGGGGTGGTGGTTCCTGGGAGGATCTGGCGCCGTTTAATGAAGAAAGCGTCGCCCGGGCGATTTTTTCATCCCAGATACCCCTGATTAGTGCCATTGGCCATGAAGTTGATTATACCATTGCCGATTTTGTTGCTGACCTGCGGGCGCCAACCCCGTCAGCAGCAGCGGAGCTGGTGGTGGCTCAACGCGGACAGCTGGTTGAGAAACTTCAATTTCTGGATCAACGCTGCCGTCAGGCAATCCTGAATCAGCTGGGCAGTTACCGGGGGCGTTTGCAACTTTGTTCAGCCCGCTTGTCACGGCCAGAAATCCTTTACCAGCGTTTGCGGCAGCTGGTTGAAGAGCTTTCCTATCGTTTCACCAGGATGATGACTGATCGTCTGCGACGGTTGCAGCGTCAGGTCGAACGAGCCGCTCGTTCACTGGCTGTCAGAACCCCGGAACATCGCCTGAGTGACTTCCGCCAGCAGCTGGAACTTTTATCCCGCCAGCTGATGCATATTTTTCAGCAGCAACAGCTGGAACAAAGCCATTCCCTGAATCTACTGGCTGGAAAACTGGAATCCTGCAGCCCTCTGGGAATTCTCCAGCGGGGGTATGCGGTGGTTGAAAAATTGCCAGAACAGCAGGTGATTATTGATGCCGGCAAGCTGCAGCCCGGGGATCAGCTGGTGGCCAGATTTTCCCACGGTAAAGCGTATTGTGGGGTTCAGGAGATTTCGAATGATGAATCCTGATCCCGGAGTGAAAAAATAGATGGTGGAGGAGAAAATCAGATATTTTGTTGACTTGCTCTTTTTGTTGTTGATCCTCATAGTAATGCTGGTTTCACTACGGTCCCTTCCTTTGTGGGCTCAGACAATAAATCTGGAAAATACGGTGTCCCAGGCTGACAATCTGGCTGTTTCCCTGTTTCCGAAGCGTCCTTTGCAGGGCCAGGCTGTGATTGTGAGTATCCGTTGCCGCCAGACTTCACCTGCCCCCCGGCAACTGATACTGTTGGGGGAAAAGTTTAAGATAGTTGGCGTAGATGAGGGAGAATATAAGGCCGTATGCGCGATACCGCTGAATGCTCCGCTGGGGCCACAGCAGTTGGGAATTGACCTGGCTGATGCCGGAGTGGTGGAAATTTCTCTGACTATCGGGGCGGGTAATTATGGTGAAGAACATTTGCATCTACCGGCTGAAATGGTTAATCCGACCAATGTGGTTCATCTGAGACAGATCAAAAATGATCGGATACGTTTACGGCAGATATATGGTTCATCAAAAGCAGTGATCCGGTTTTCACAACCTTTTATCTGGCCCTTGAAAAGTACTATTATTACCCCGTTTGGCCGTCGTCGATTCCTTAATGAAACCCCCAAAAGTCCCCATGGCGGTATTGATCTGCGGGGTAAAACCGGGACTCCGGTGCCGGCGGCTGCCGGAGGTAAAGTAGCTTTCAGCGGTAAACTGTACTATAGTGGCAATGCGGTCATCATTGATCATGGGCTGGATATTTTTTCTTTGTATCTGCATCTCAATACATTGTTAGTGGCTGAGGGTGATCAAGTGAACCAGGGGCAGATTCTCGGTACGCTTGGCAGTACCGGCAGGGTAACTGGACCGCATTTGCATTGGGGAATTAAGATTAACGGGATATTTGTTGACCCGTTGGAATTTATTAAAGAAAGCCGGTTGTTGCTTCAGCCGGCCGGGGAGGAGTGAAATGGCTAAACAGAGCTTTGAGACGGCCCTGAAGAAACTGGAAGAAGTGGTGGAAAAACTGGAATCCGGAGAAGTTTCTCTTGATCAGTCGCTGAAATTGTTTGAACAGGGAATTACCCTGGTTCGTCAATGCAGCAAAAGGCTGGATGAGGTGGAGAGTAAAGTGCAGGTCCTGGTCAGTGATGAGCGGGGCGAACGACTGGAAGATTTTTCATGAATGAACTGAAAGCATATCTGCAGCAACAGGCCCGATTGTTTGATCGATACCTTGAACAGCATTATAGCTTTCCGGAGAACACTCCTGAAGACCCATTGGAGATTTTAGAGAAGTCCATGACCTACAGCCTGTTGGCCGGAGGCAAGCGTCTGCGGCCGATTCTGGCTATGAGTGCCTGCCGGTTGTTTGACGGTGAGCTGGAATTGGTCTTGCCAGTAGCCTTAGCCATTGAGATGATTCATACTTATTCCCTGATCCATGATGATCTGCCGGCTATGGATGATGATAATTTTCGCCGGGGGTTGCCCACCAACCATAAGGTCTATGGCGAAGGGCTGGCCATCCTGGCCGGGGATGCCTTACTGACCGATGCTTTCGGTCGCCTGGCAGCTGTTGATGGCTTGTCTGAGGTGGTTCGGCTTGATTTGGTGCGAGGATTGTCCCGGGCTGCTGGTTCCGAAGGGATGGTGGCCGGTCAGGCTATTGATTTGTATTATGAAGGGCGGACAAACGTTTCCCAGGAGATTTTATTTGATCTCCATCGGCGGAAAACCGGGGCGATGATTACCTTTTCTGTTCTCGCCGGTGGAATAGTGGCCGGAGTTGGGGATGAAGATCTGGCTTGCCTCGAAACTTATGGTCGGTCAATCGGACTTGCTTTTCAAATTGCCGATGATGTGCTGGATGAAACCGGAACTCAGGCAGAATTGGGGAAGGATGCTGGTTCCGACCGGGAAAAAAAGAAACTAACATCTGTCAGCCTGTTGGGGTTGGATGAATCCCGTGTCATGCTGACGGAACTGGTGGGCAAAGCTGTCAATGCTCTTGCACCCTATGGAAAAAGGGCTGTAATCCTGCAGCAGATTGCCAATTATATTGCCGTCCGGAAAAACTGATACGAGAATGAGTGAAAGCGAAATCTTTTACGTAGCTGGTGCCGGCCGTTTTGGTCGTCAGGCAATCAGCAAGTTACTGTTACGCCCCCGGGCACAGGTTTTTGTGGTTGAAAAGAATTCCTCAACCGTCGGAACATTGTTGGCGGAAATTCCCTTAGCTGAAGATCAGTTGATAGTTGATGATGCGGTGGGTTTTTTGTCTTCTTATATCCGGCAGAATGGTCATGATTCAGCCTGGATTATCCCCACTATTCCTTTGCACTTGGCGGCAGCACTTGTCAGGCAGCTGACCGGCCGCAGCTATCTGGAATGGGATGAGATTCCTTCGCTTCCCCACGGTTTTTTGGGGCCCAATGGTGAATTATACAGCAGCCTGGCGGATTTCATCTGTCCCGAAGACTGTCCCCAGCCCCCTGATCATTGTTATACCACTGGCGAGCCCCGGGAAAAATCCCTGGTGCAAATTCTTGAGGAGATTTTGTATCACGATTACCCATCCCTGGTATTGCAGAGCCGGCAGCTGGCACCCGGAGTAGGTGGTTTTCAAGTGGTGGCGATTCGCAAACTGCTTGAGCAGATAAATGATATTTCCGGGCCGCTGGTTTTCAGTACCGCCTGTCTTTGTCATGGAGTCAGCAATCTGCTGGGGTCGAAGCCATCATGATTAATCAAGGCAAAAAATAATGGCTGTTTCAACTCAATCACAAACTTTTCGCAGGGTCAAAAGTCGTAAACAAAAAGCTCATGTGGTGCTGAATGAATTAAGCCGCTGTTATCCCCGGGTTGAATGTGGGCTTGTGTATCATAACCCGCTTGAATTGTTGATCGCGACCATCTTGTCGGCCCAGTGTACGGATGTACGGGTTAACAAGGTAACTCCGGAACTTTTTGCTGCCTTTCAAAACGTGTCAGATTTTGCTGACGCTCCACCGACAAAACTTGAGGAAGCCATTCGTTCCACTGGTTTTTTCCGCAACAAAGCCCGCAATATACGGGCCTGTTGCCGGCAGTTGGTGGAATTATATGATGGCCAGGTGCCAGGAAGCCTGGCTGAATTGGTGGAGTTGCCCGGCATCGGCCGAAAAACTGCCAACGTGGTTTTGGGGGAAGTGTTTCATGTTCCGGGATTGGTGGTGGATACTCACGTGAAAAGGCTGGCCAATAAAATCGGTTTAACCAGGGAAAAAACGCCGGAAAAGATTGAGCAGGATCTGATGAAAATTGTGCCGGAGCAGAACTGGACACTTTTTTCCCATTTGCTGGTTACCCATGGTCGCCAGGTATGCTTTGCCCGCCGACCCCAATGTTGGGAATGTGTTTTGCGGCGTATCTGCAGCTATGGGAAGAATTATGGTGGTGATTCATGAGGAGGTTCTGGCAGCACCGTCTGGCCCTGATTGGCCTGGCCATCCTGCTGCTGTTGGTGCTGATGGCCCTGTTGGCTCCCCACTTGGCGCCCTTTGATCCCTGGCAGATCGATTTGCCCGGTGAACTGGAGGGGCCAGGTATGGTTCATTGGTTGGGCCAGGACCAGTTGGGTCGTGACATTCTCAGTCGGATTATTTATGGTAGTCGGGTTTCCCTGCTGGTTGGCATCATTGTTGTAGGCTTTTCCCTGGTTTTTGGCTCCCTGGTGGGTGCCTATGCGGCCTATAAAGGGAAATTGTTGGATGCTGTTTTGCTGCGGGTTATGGATGTGATGCTGGCATTTCCCGGGATTTTACTGGCTATCGCCCTGATCAGTATTATGGGGCCGTCCCTGAAAACAGTGATAGTGGCTCTCTCCGCCATGGGTTGGGTTGGCTATGCCCGGCTGACCCGGGGTCAGGTGTTGGCGGAAAAAGAGAAAGAGTATATCCTGGCCGCCCGGGCTTCCGGGGCCGGCAGCCTGAGAATTATTGTCCTGCATTTGTTGCCAAACTTGGCCGCCCCCTTAATTATTGAAGCAACTTTCGGTATTGCCGGGGTCATCCTGGCGGAATCATCCTTGAGTTTCCTGGGCCTGGGTCCCCAGGACCTGCCGACCTGGGGCGGGGCGCTCAATGAGGGGGTTCGCTATCTGCTGTTTGCACCCCATCTCTCCCTGTTCCCCGGGCTGGCGGTGATGATTACCGTGCTGGCCTTTAATTTTCTTGGTGACGGTTTGCGGGATTGTCTTGATGTGCGAAAGTAGGACAGTGGAAAAATGCATCTCAACTTTCTGAGTTATGAAAAACAGCCCAGCCTGTCGCCGTGCCTGCCGGCAGGCTGGGCGGCGGGCTGAAAAAGATTTCATTAAAGGATGTTCCGGCATGGCTCTCGCTCATTTTCGCTGCACATCGTGTGCAGCTGTGAGGTGTTCGCCGCGAATCACCATCGTAGTGATTCGTTCGGCACCCAATGCCGCTATGAGCCAAACCCGAACATCCTGATAATGTATTCTGGTAACACAAGTCAGGAAGTTGAGATGCAAATTATTGACGTTCCCAGTCCGAATTTTGATGAACGGCCCGCTGGGGTTGAGATCAGTCTGGTGGTGATTCATTCTATCAGCCTGCCTCCTGGTGAATTTGGCAGTGGCTGGGTTATTGATTTTTTTTGCAATCGATTGTCGGTGAATGAACATCCTTTTTTCCGGGAAATATCCGGACTTAAGGTCTCCGCCCATTACTTCATTGATCGCCAGGGGGTGATAATACGTTTTGTGGCGGAAGAAGAGCGGGCCTGGCATGCCGGGGTCAGTTGCTTTGCCGGGCGGGACAACTGCAATGATTTTTCCCTCGGGATTGAATTGGAAGGTGATGATTTTCAGCCCTTTGCTAACCTCCAGTACGAAAGCCTAAATCTGCTGCTTAAAGATCTTTACCAGCGCCACCCGCAGGTGAACCGGGACCGGGTGGTGGGTCATGCCGATATCGCTCCGGGACGCAAAATGGATCCGGGGCCTTTTTTTGACTGGGATAAAGTGGTACTCTGATGAATACAGCCCAATTGGTGATGATGGGGGTGGAAGGAGAGACTCTGACAGCAGCGGAAAGGGAAGTTCTGACCGATACTCCGCCCGGCGGGATTATTCTTTTCGGTCGTAATTGTCCCAGTGCTTTGGCCTGTGCGGATCTGGTGGCTGAAATCCAGGGGCTCAATCATTCTGGGGCGCCGCCGGTACTTATCGCTATTGATCAGGAATTCGGGCCGGTATGCCGCCTTCGGGATGGGATGCCATCCTTTCCCGGGGCAGCTGAGCTCGGAGAAAAAGGTGAATTGTCCACCACCGAGATGACGGCATGGCATATTGGCCGCTGTCTTGCTGATTTTGGTGTTAATGTGAATCTGGCACCGGTGGCTGATGTAGCCTGCTCTGGCAGCCGGGTGCTGGCCGATCGCTGCTTTGCCGCTGAACCCTCAGCCGTGGCCAATCAGGCATGTGCTTATATCAGGGGGTTGCAGCAAGCCGGATTGGCTGCCTGTGCCAAACATTTTCCCGGCCATGGATCGGTGACCGATGACAGTCATGCCATGTTGCCGGTTTCATCCCTGACCTTGAATGAACTGGAATCCAGCCATCTGCGGCCCTTTACTGCAGCAGTTGCTGCTGGGGTTAAAATAATCATGACCGCCCACATTCTGTTTCCACGGGTTGATTCATCATGGCCCGTGACCCTGTCTCCTGTTTTTTTAGATCAACTTCTGCGTCAGCAGTTGGGATATGATGGTGTTATTCTCTCCGATGATCTTGATATGGCGGCCATGGACAGTGGTGATAATGTCGCAACGGTTATGCTCCAGGGACTCAAAGCTGGCCTGGATATGGTTCTCTGGGGCCGCAACCTGAAGAAAGGGGATGATCCCCGCCGGGTTTTTTCCCGGTTGCAGGAAATGATGGATGATCAAGACGTTGATATGCAGGGTCAGTTTGCCGGCAAGCAGAAAAGGTTGCTTGATTTACGAAACTGGCTGGGAAAGTTAGGGGTAATGGATAAGGATGTCTATGATCAGCCTGGGAATTGAACAACTGCTGAAGAGCTCTGCTCATTTGATCAAGGGAAAAAGATTTGCTTTTTTGACCCATGCGGCCGCCTGCGTCCGGAGTGGATCATCATCGTTGTCGGAAATTATGGCGGCTTTTCCCGGTCAGCTGGAGTCAGTCTGGAGTCCCCAGCATGGTTTCTATGGGGTGAAACAGGCAAATATGGTTCCCTCGAAGGATTTTCTGGATCCCCTGACTGGCGTACCGGTTAAAAGTCTTTATGGTGACCGGCGTCAGCCGGTGCCGGAGATGTTCAGTGATATCGATCTGGTCCTGGTTGACTTGGTGGATGTGGGCTGCCGGGTGTATACCTATCTCTGGACCCTGGTGCTGGTGATGCAGGCGGCGGCGAAAGCCGGGGTGCCGGTTATGGTTCTTGACCGGCCGAATCCTCTGGGGGGAGAAAAGGTGGAAGGAAATCTGTTAAAGCCGGAAAATGTATCTTTTGTCGGACTCTATCCATTGCCCATGCGTCATGGACTGGCCTTGGGTGAATTGGCCCGTTATTTAAATGAGGTGTATGCTTTTGGTTGTCAGCTGGAGGTGGTGTCCATGATCGGCTGGCAGCGTAACATGTGCCTGGATGAAACCGATGATTTCTGGGTGCCACCATCGCCGAACATGCCAACACTGGCCACCGCTCTGGTCTATCCCGGCCAGGTTCTTCTTGAAGGGACAAACCTTTCCGAAGGTCGGGGGACCACTACACCTTTTGAACTCTGGGGAGCACCGTTTATTGAACCCGGACGGCTGCTGGCCGAGATTGATCACCGGGTGACTCGTGGTGTTTTTTTGCGACCAGCATATTTTTCTCCTACTTTTGATAAATGGCCACAACAGGTGTGTGGTGGCCTGCAGATTCATGTTTCCAATCGCCGGCTTTTTCAACCATATCTTTTAAGCCTGGAATTGTTGCGGGTGGTGATTAAACTTTATGGAGAACACTTTTCCTGGCTGTTGCCACCCTATGAATATGAGGATGAAAAGCTGCCCTTTGACATCCTGACTGGCGATGAGGATATTCGCCTGGCCTTGGAGGCCGGTGAAGATGTTGTCTCTCTGCAGGAATCATGGCTTCCGGAACTGGAGGAATTCTGTGAACGACGCCGGGAGTTTTTGCTGTATTAACGCAGTGGAATTGAGATTATTAATCTTATTTTGTAGCTATTCAGGTAGCTATTTTGGCTAGCAGTGTCCGGTATGCTTTTTGCGTCGTCTGCAATATCGTTAACTGATGTTGTTTCAGCGCGACATCGTGAGTTGCCGTTGCTTTTCCCGGCGAATAGAGCGTAAAAAATTGCCCTGTTTGAGCCCTATAAGGGCGAGTTTGACAATTTTAGCGTCATGAGCCGTTGGAAATGCAGGCAAACGAGCGCCAAAAAGCGCTGAGATCAGCATCAGTTAAAGTTGCAAGAACCTAACCGGACACCACTGTATTTTGGCAATTAATTTAGCGTGAAAACTGTCGAACTTTGCTTCGCCCTTTCCGATAGGGTCAAAGCTTGACAATCGGCGGGTCTACATTTTGATGTTTCAAGGTGATTTCTTGCCGCCGGTAATCAAGCACTGACCCCAATCGAGACAGTTTGGAAATAGTTACTGAACAATTACTTATTTTTTGGATGTTGGGCCGCTTTTGTCGGTCGTACCATCATTTTTATGCGTCAGGTAAAAGGGAGATTTGTGGAAAAACTTGATTATCTCACCAGCCCCGGTTATCTTGAAGGTAATGGCAGCCGTCAGCAATCCGGGCTGCGTTCGAGAGGCCCTGAGTTGGTGGTGACTGATAAAGCCGTATTTCGTTTTGATGATGAGAATAAAAAAATGTATTTGGCTGGCTATTATCCGGGTATTTCAGTGGCAGAAATTATGGAGACAGTCGAATTTCCCTTGGATTGTAATCGGGCGGTACCGGTTCCAGCGGTGACGGAAAAAGAACTGCAGATCCTGCGGCAGAAATGTGATCCCCAGGGGCTGATTCGCTGACGGTGCAGTTATACCTTTTGCTGCAATCTGTTTTTGCCAATTTATGGAGGTAATATTCATGAAGATTATCAAATGGGGTGTGATTGCCATCGGCGTTGTTATTGCTCTTTTGTTTGCCACCGTTATTATCGTTCCACATGTTGTTGATGTGCAGAAATATAAGCCGCAAATCGAAAAAATGGCCTCTGAAGCTACGGGAAGGTCCGTGACTTTGGGAGGGGAGATTAAACTTTCCCTCTTTCCCTGGGTTGGAGTATCTCTTGCCGATCTGCACCTGGGCAATCCTCCGGGGTTTAAGGAAAATGATTTACTGACAGTAAAATCTTTCGAGGTAAGTGTTAAATTTTTGCCCTTGTTGACCAAAGATATCCAGGTGAAAAAACTGCTCCTGGATGGTGTCCACATATCCCTGGAAAAGCTGAAAGATGGCCGGGGAAACTGGGAGGGTATCGGGCAGTCAGATCATAAAGCGGTTGCTAAAAATAAGAAACCCTCAAAAGAATCAGCCACTGGTCTACCCATCAAATCATTTATTGTTGGTGAATTTGCCGTTACCAATAGCCTGCTCAGATGGGAGGACCACAAAGCTGCGGTGGAAAAAGAGATTTCAGCTATTAACCTCCGTTTACAGGATGTTTCCCTTGACAAACCGGTGCACCTTGCATTTTCGGCTGATGTGGACGGCCAGCCCGTGAGTTTGAAAGGTATGGTGGGACCTTTGGGTAAGACCCCTGGAAAAGGAACTATTTCCTTGGATTTTGTTTTGAAAGCCATGAACCAGCTAAATGTGAGCATTAAAGGCAAGCTGGTTGATCCTCTCAGTAAACAGACATTCGATCTTACGCTGAATATTTCACCCTTTTCACCCCGCAAGCTGGCATCAGCATTCGGTCAGGATTTTCCGCTGCAAACGGCCGATCTGCAGGCATTGGATCGCCTGGGAGTTCATGCCAGGATAGCAGGGAGTCCAGAGAATATTGCCATCAGTGATGGAACCATGGAGTTGGATGATTCCCGGATGATATTTTCTGCCCATCTCAGTGAATTCTCCCGGCCGCGGATACAGTGCGATCTGGATCTGGACCAGATTGATGTCGACCGCTACCTGCCACCGGCAGCGGAGGAAACTGCCGCGGAGGAAAAAGTGCCGGCATCCGCAGCGAAAAAAACAGCAGAGAAGGAAGAGCCGTCCAGTGTCTCTGCTGCCGGTAAAAAGAAGATTGATTATGCACCCTTGCGCAAACTGATTCTGGATGGAAAACTCAAGATTGGAAAACTGAAGGTGCATGGTGTCAGGATTCAGGATTTATTGATGAATGTTGCTGGAAAAGAAGGAAAATTCCAGTTACATCCTCTGACACTTAATCTTTATCAGGGTAATGTTTCGTCCACCGGGATGTTGAATGTTCAACGGGATGTTCCCCGGAGCAGTATCAAGGTGCAACTGAAGGGTATACAGGTTAGACCATTGCTTAAAGATTCCGTCAATAAGGATTTTCTCGAAGGTACGTTGGCCACCCAGGTGGCATTAACCATGTCAGGGGATGAACCGGAACAGATCAAACGCAGCCTGAATGGAAAAGGGAGTCTGTCCCTTAAAGATGGCGCAATTATTGGCGTTGATCTGGCTGGCATGGTTCGCAATGTAAAGAGTGGGCTGGGATTGGCTAAAAATGCTGGGACAAAGCCACGGACTGATTTTGCTGAAATAGTTTCCCCGTTTACTATTGTTAATGGTGTTATTGATACCCCTGGAACAACGATGAAATCACCTTTTCTGAGACTGAGTGTGTTGGGAAAAGCGGCTCTGCCACAGGAAACCCTGGATTTCAAAATAGTACCTAAAGCTGTGGGGACGATCAAGGGGCAGGGTGATACCAAGGAGCGTTCCGGACTGATGGTGCCGCTGATGGTGAGTGGAACATTTTCTTCACCGAAGATCAGGCCTGATCTTGAGGGAATGATCGGAAGTGGGGTTCCTGGAAAAGAAGACCTCAAAAAATTGATTCCAGGAGATGGAACCACAGACGAAAAAATAAAATCAATAAAAAAGGATCTCAAGGGTCTGCTTAAAGGGTTTCCCCCGGGGAAATAACTGTGCTAATAGGTGGTATGTGCGTTCTATCTCTGTGCTTCTACAAAAGAATAAATGAGTACCAGTTCCTCGCCAATGTTTTTCAGGATATGGAGAATTATTATTTTATTAACTTGACAAAATAGATTAACTTTATTATCACTCAGTTATGTAACATAATAAAAGGTTGCTTTGTGTTACAAAGGTATGTTTGTCTGTAGCCAGATTAATCTCTAATGTATGGAGGAAAAAAATGGCTGAGAAAGTAAATGAAATTTATCGCTGTGAAATTTGTGGCAACATGGTGGAAATTCTGCATTCCGGTGTCGGCGAGATTCTCTGCTGCAACGAGCCCATGTCGCTGGTGGAAGCCGGAAGTGTTGATGCTGCCAAGGAAAAGCATGTTCCGGTAATTGAAAAAGTGGATGGTGGTTATAAAGTCAAAGTTGGTAGTGTTGCCCATCCGATGGAAGAAAAACACTATATTACTTTCATCGAACTGTTGGCTGATGGCAAACTGTATCGCCAAGCACTGAACCCTGGAGATGCACCAGAAGCATTCTTTGCTGTTGATGCTAACCAGGTAGAAGCCCGTGAATATTGTAATATCCATGGACTTTGGAAAGCTTCCTGCTGATTGTTAAAAAAGAATATATTGAAAAAAGGCCCAGCTGATACCTGTCAGCCGGGCCTTTTTTATGACGGTTATTGTGGTCTTAAGCCCCGTCAAGCCCGCCGTGTTCCATTTTTTGATACCACTGGGCCGGGTCGAGGAAGTATTCTTCCGTTTCCTTGAGTGACGCCAGGTGCTCAAATTCTATCTTGGCCATCAGGGCAAAGAAATCCTTTTCTTTTTGGTCGGTGGAAGCATCCCGCAGCTTTTCATAAAACTTTCCGGATTCGGCTTCAAAACCGATTGCCGTTCTTACTGCTTGAAGGTCATCATCATCGCCTGGTTCTGCCTGTTCCACCTGTTGAATAACGCTTTTTAAAGTGTTCTCCAGCTTTGATTCTGCTACTTGCAAGGGAACCGTTTCCGGCCATTTACCTTGGTTCTGCCAACTTTCATGCAATTGTTTCAAACGATCATAATGTTCCAGCTCTTCATCGGCAATTTGTTTGAACATGGCTTTGCCTACCGGGTTGATAGTCCGCTCAGCATTTTTGAGATAAAATTCCCGCTCCCTCATTTCATTGTGCAGTGCCACTTCCAGGGCATTCAGTCTTTCCTGATCCATGAGAACCTCCTGTCAAAGTATGGTATTCTTATCAGTCGCATTCAACTGACTTTAAAATAAACTATATCACCTTAGTATGGATAATGCCAGCAGTAATAAATGTAATATCGGTGGCAAACTAAAATTTGGTTTACCCACTTAAAATAGCGAGGAGCCCAAAATTATAATCTCCGTCAATTAAAAAGTAATATTTCAGGGTTGAAAAGGCATCAGTATTGATTGAAGGGAATGGATAAAGATTTCGATATTCATAATATATTTAATGATATTAATGAGATAATAGTGGAATTGATATCATGGTGCATGGATATAGGGATTGACAAAAAAGCAGTATTTGGGTAGGTATGAGCGCATGTATCCAGTCATTGACAGGAAAAAATGTACCAGTTGCGGCACGTGTGTGGATGTTTGTCCTTCAGATGTTTTTGTTTTGGAAGATGAAACTCCACAAGTGGGAGCACCGGAGGAATGTATAGAATGCAGTGCCTGTGTGAATAACTGTCCCAGTGAGGCGATAATCCTGCATGACTGAAGGGAAGGTATCTTGACTGAAACTCGGGAAAATCTCGTTTTGTTTGTGGCCAGCGGTGCCTATGTCGGGGTGATTCCAGTGGCTTCCGGAACTTTTGGTACCCTGGTGGCCTTGCCCTTGTGGTGTCTTTTCAACCAGTTGCCGGTGGGTTTGTACCTTGTTTTGCTTTCATTATTGATTTTAGTGGCTTTTTGGTCTGCCGGTGAAGCCGAGAAAATTTTACACCAGGCCGACAGCGGCGTCATTGTCATCGATGAGATTGTTGGCTTTCTCTTGACCACTGTCTTGATTTCTTTTTCCTGGCCTCGTTTCATCGCCGCCTTTCTGCTGTTTCGTTTTTTCGATATCCTTAAGCCTTTTCCCGTCAACTGGTGCGATGAAAACCTTCATGGTGGTTTTGGGGTGGTGGTTGACGACCTGGTGGCCGGGATTATGGCCGCTGTCGTTTTACGTTTGCTGATCATGATTGGTTTGTAAGATGCCCGAACATAAACTGGCTACATTGCTACCTCCACTTTCTCTATGGTTGGCGGTGGCGGAATCCTGCACCGGCGGTTTGATAGCCCACCGGATTACCAACGTTCCCGGCAGTTCCGTTTATTTTGACCGGGGATTGGTGACCTATAGCAATCAGGCTAAAGAAGAGTTGTTGGGGGTTCCCCTGGAACTGCTCCAACAGTACGGGGCGGTCAGTTCCGAGGTGGCCGTTGCCATGGTTGATGGGCTTGTATCCCGCACCAGGGCCAGGTTGGCAGTGTCGTCTACCGGCATTGCTGGTCCTGGAGGCGGATCAAAAGAAAAACCTGTTGGTTTGGTTTATTTGGCGGGGGCTTATGATCAAAAACGGGTGGTGGAGCGTCACCAGTATGAAGGCAGCCGACTGCAGATAAAGGAACAGGCGGCCCAGGATGCCTTGGAACTTTTGGTCCGGCTGATTGTTACAGATGGGGCGGATGTTTGAGACTTTTTTTAGCCGTTGACCTACCGTTACCATTATTGCAACAGGTGGCGGGCGGGGTAGAAAAACTCAGAAAAACCGTTGACAGCGGATGGCAGTTTCGCTGGCTGGCAGCGGATAATATCCATATTACCCTTAAATTCTTAGGCGAAGTCGAAGAGAACCAGCTGGATCAACTTTCTGCCTGTTGTGCTGCTATTGAATGGTTCGGATTTATATTGAAGCTTGGTGGGAGCGGATATTTTCCATCACTGAACCGGCCGCGGGTTTTCTGGCAGGGATTTTCCACCGGCATTGATAAAATGCGGGAATTGCTGGCCCTGGTGGAACCCTGTGCTGCCGGGATCGGCGTACGGGAAGATTTTCGGCCTTATACTCCCCACCTGACTCTGGCGCGAATTAAACCACAGAAGAAACGCAATGCTGGCGCTGTTTTTCGGCAGATACAAAAAAAAGCTGATGATCTGCTGCCTATGGGGGCAGTTTTTGGGGTGGCGGCTTTTTCTCTCTACCAAAGTCGCCTGACTCCTGCAGGTGCAATATATACGCGAGTGGCTACTTTTCAAGCATCCGCCGTGAATCACCGTCCTGGTGATTCGTTCGGCGGCTAAACCCGCCTGCCTGTCGCCGTGCCTGCCGGCAGGCTGGGCAGACACGGCTATGAGCCAAGCCTGAACATCCTGAATGTATTCCCGGCAATTTCTTGTTTTTTTATACCCCTCAAGGGGGTACTGAAAAGAGTGACAGGAATTTAGGAGTAAGTTACTAACTGCTAATACCTAAGCCGGCGTAGCAGTAACCAAAAAAGATAAATTGAAATACATCAAAGATGTTATTACAATAAACCAGAACATGAAGTTTAGTTGAAAAATCTTCGCCATGAATAATAGGGTGAAAACCTTGTTACAGGTGGTTGCCTCAGGTTTTCGGTCGGTCAGTAAATGAAATAATAACCTGTATAAAGGAGATGGTTATGAATGAGAATAAAAATAAAGCAGTGGATATGGCTGTTACCCAAATTGAAAAGGAATTTGGCAAGGGATCAATCATGCGCTTGGGTGATGAGGGGGTGATTAAGGATATTGAGGTTATCCCCACCGGGTCTTTAGGGCTGGATATTGCTCTCGGGGTTGGTGGGATTCCCCGGGGTAGGGTGATCGAAATTTACGGCCCGGAATCTTCAGGGAAAACTACTCTTGCTTTGGGGATTGTTGCCCAGGCCCAGAAAAAGGGTGGAGCGGCTGCTTTTATTGATGCTGAACACGCTTTGGATGTTTCTTATGCCAAAAATCTTGGGGTTAATGTTGAGGAACTGTTGATTTCCCAGCCGGATACCGGTGAACAGGCCCTGGAAATAGCCGAAATCCTGGTACGCAGTGGTGCCATTGATCTGGTGGTGGTTGATTCGGTGGCTGCCCTGGTTCCCCGGGCGGAGATTGAGGGAGATATGGGGGACTCCCATATGGGATTACAGGCCCGACTTATGTCCCAGGCGTTGCGGAAGCTGGTGGCGGCGATCAGCAAATCAAAGGGATCGGTCATCTTCATCAACCAGATTAGGATGAAAATCGGGGTGATGTTCGGTAATCCGGAAACCACCACTGGTGGGAACGCGCTGAAATTTTACTCGACAGTCCGCATGGATATTCGTAGAACCGGAACGATAAAAAAAGGCGATGCTATTCTTGGCAACAGTACCCGGGTCAAAGTGGTTAAAAATAAGGTGGCACCACCTTTCAGGGAAGCTACTTTTGATATCCTTTTTGGGAAAGGTATCTCCCGGGCCGGAGAGGTTCTTGATCTGGGGGTCAAAGCCGAAATTGTGGAAAAAAGTGGTTCCTGGTACTCCTATGGTGGTGAACGCTTGGGGCAGGGACGCGATTTTGTCAGGGATTATCTTCAAGAAAATCAGGAAATTTTCGATACTATAGAGCAGGAAGTAAGGAGGTTCCATCATATTCCGGCAGCAGGAAGTGACTCCCCGCCGGAGGGTTAAAACAATAAGGGACCGTTCAGGTCTCTTTTGTCCTGAGTAGTCACAAAAGGAGCAGTCCATGAATCGTATCGATGAAATTCTGCAGGCAGGCATCAACTATAAAGCCTCTGATGTCCATTTGAAAGTAGGTGATCCTCCTATTGTTCGGGTTGACGGTCAGCTTTATCCCCTGAAAAACTTTTCCCGGTTGGGAGCTGTAGAGCTTAAATCAATGGCTGAAGAGATCATGGGTCCCCTGGAAAGGGAACGCTATGCTGATTTTCATGAAGTTGACTTTGCCTATGGAGTCAGCGGTCTTGGCCGTTTTCGGGTAAATGCCTACCAGCAGCGAGGAACCATGGTTATGGTTTTACGTTCCATCCCCTATGATATCATGACTTTTGATGAATTGAAATTACCGCCGGTGATTGAAAAACTGGCCAAGGAAACCAACCGGGGGTTGATACTGGTTACCGGAACCACCGGCTGCGGCAAAAGTACCACCCTGGCGTCAATTATTGATTATATTAATCGCAACTGCAGCGTTAATATCATTACCATCGAAGATCCCATTGAATATTTGCATCAGGACCGGCTCAGTATCGTCAGCCAGCGTGAGGTCGGGTTCGATACTAATTCTTTTTCCCTCGCCCTGCGTTCAGCCCTGCGCCAGGATCCCGATGTTATCCTGGTGGGTGAGATGCGGGACCTGGAAACCATTGAAATTGCTTTAACCGCTGCTGAAACCGGACACCTGGTACTCAGCACTTTGCATACGGTGGATGCCCTGGAAACCATCAACAGAATTGTTTCCGCTTTTCCACCATTTCAGCAAACGCAGATTCGTCTGCAGCTTTCAGGTATCCTCAAGGGGGTTATTTCTCAGCGGCTTATTCCCTGTAAGGACGGTAAAGGTCGGGTGCCGGCAGCTGAAGTTCTGGTTTCCACCTCCCGTACCCGGGAATGTATTGCCGAAAAAGCCAAAACAGTGGAAATAAGAGATGCTATAATCAGTGGCTATACCATCTATGGTATGCAGTCTTTCGACCAGTCCCTGTACAGCCTGCTCAGTAAAGGGTTGATTTCTTATGATGAAGCCCTGAGACAAAGCAGTAATCCGGATGATTTCGAGTTGAAAGTCAAGGGAATTTCTACCGGATCAGATAGTTCATGGGATGATTTTGGCCAGGATGAATCAAAAGATCAAACAGGCAAGGCACAGGATGTCCCGCCCCAGGTAGAGCGCTTTGGTCAATGAGCTTAGGGCCTGTTGAAGCCTATCACAAGGCCCAGGATTTGCTGGCTCGCCGAAACCACTTCAGCACTGAACTGCGACAGAAGCTTAAAATCAGGGGGTTTGCGGCGACCGATATTGACTCAGCTATTGACAGATTAACAGAATATGGTTATCTGAATGACTTGAATAATGGTCGGCAACTGGCGGCCAATTATCTCTGGCGAAAGGGGTACGGGCGTTTGATGATCGTTCAGCGCCTGAGAAGAAAAGGACTTCCATTATCCCTGGCCCAGCAGATTACTGCTGAGCTGTTTGCTGGGGTTTCGGCAACAGAACTTGAGGAATTGTTTTTCCGTCTCAGCAGAAAAGCCCGTGGTGATATCTATACCTATCTTTACCGTCGCGGTTTTTTATCCGAGGAGATTGAGCCGTTTGTAGCCCGATACCGGGAAGATGATTCCCGGTAATTTTTTTAGATCTCAACTTTTTGAGTTATGAAAAAATAGCCGTGCCTGCCGGCAGGCTGGGCAGACACGGCTATGAGCCAAGCCCGAACATTCTGATAATGTATTCTGGTAACACAAGTCAGAAAGTTGAGTTTAAGGTATAAGGTTTTTCCTTATACCTTACGTCGTACACCGTACAAGAATACAAGGAGAACCCTATGACCGGTAGTGAAATTCGGCAAAAATTTCTTGATTATTTTCAGGCGAATGATCACACGATTGTTAAAAGTTCCGGCCTGATTCCATTAAATGATCCCAGCCTGTTATTTAATAATGCCGGTATGAACCAGTTCAAGGATGTCTTCGTCGGTCTGGAAAAACGTGATTACCACCGGGCAACCACGGCCCAGAAGTGCGTGCGTGCCGGAGGCAAACATAATGATCTGGAAAATGTTGGCCGTACAGCCCGCCATCACACCTTTTTTGAAATGTTGGGGAATTTTTCCTTCGGTGACTATTTTAAGGAGGGAACAATTAATTATGCCTGGGATTTCCTCACCAAAGAAATGGGCCTGCCGGTTGAAAAATTATGGGTGACCGTTTTCAACGATGACGACGAAGCCTATGATCTCTGGCATGACATGATCGGCGTTCCGGCCGAACGCATTGTCCGTATGGGTGAGAAGGATAATTTCTGGGCTATGGGTGACACGGGACCCTGCGGTCCCTGTTCGGAAATACTTATTGACCAGGGCGAAGAAATGAGCTGCGGTGACCAGTGTGGCATTGGTCTATGCGAATGTGACCGCTATCTGGAGATCTGGAATCTTGTTTTTATGCAGTACAACCGTGACGCGGATGGTACCATGACCCCCCTGCCAAAACCCAGCATCGATACGGGTATGGGCCTGGAACGGCTGGCGGCGGTTGTTCAGGGGGTGAAAAGCAATTACGATACTGATTTACTGCGTACCATTATCACGGCGGCGGAAAAGATTTCCGGAAAAACCTATGGGGAAAATGAAGAGTATGATGTTTCACTTCGGGTTCTGGCTGACCACAGCCGGGCAACGACTTTCCTCATTGCTGATGGAGTATTGCCGGCGAATGAGGGGCGTGGTTACGTTTTGCGGCGGATTATGCGCCGGGCAGCGCGCCATGGGAAACTATTGGGAATAGATCAGCCTTTTTTCTATCGTTTAGCGGAAACTGTGGCAGCGCAGATGCAGGATACTTATCCAGAACTGGCGGAATCCCTGCCTTTTGTTACCCGGGTGATAAAAAGTGAAGAAGAGCGGTTTGGTGAAACTCTCGATCGCGGCTTGAAAATGCTGGATGATGAATTGGAACAGCTGCGTCAAAAGGGTGAAAATATGCTTCCCGGTGAGGTGCTTTTCAAGCTTTATGATACCTATGGTTTTCCGGTTGATCTGACCGAAGACATTGTGACCAAAGAACAGGTTACTCTCGATATGGCCGGTTTTGATGCTCAGATGCTGGCTCAGCAGGAAAAATCCCGCCGATCCTGGAAGGGGTCCGGGGAAGAAGCGGTGGGAGACGTCTATAAAAAAATGTTCCAGGAGGGGATTAAGAGTACTTTTACTGGTTATGATCGTTTCCAGGATAATGGCAAGGTTTTGCTGATTCTGAAAGATAGTGAACAGGTTTCCCGGGCCACCGTTGGCCAGGAGATTGAAATAGTTTTTGATCAAACCCCTTTTTATGGGGAATCAGGTGGTCAGGCTGGGGACCGGGGGAGAGGGGTTGCGGATGATTTTACCCTGGAAATTAAAACCACCACAAAACCTCTGGAGGGTTTTATTGTTCACCATGCGGTGGTTAAAGACGGCAAAGTATCATTGGGTGATACCTGTACTTTAACGGTTGATCGGCAGGAACGATTGGCGATACAACGTCATCATTCGGTAACTCATCTCCTTCAGGCCAAGTTGCAGGAAGTTCTGGGAGAACATGTAAAACAGTCGGGTTCATTGGTTACCGCTGAACGCCTGAGGTTTGATTTCAGCCATTTTGCCGCTCTTACCCGGGAAGAACTTGACCGGGTTGAAGCTTTGGTGAACCAGGAAATTATGGCCAATCTGCCGGTGAGTACGGAAATTACCACAATGGAAGCAGCCGTTGGTCAGGGGGCGATGGCCATTTTTGGGGAAAAATATGGCGAAGAGGTACGCATGGTTTCCATGGGCAATGCCAGTAGAGAATTATGTGGAGGAACGCATGTATCCCGGACCGGTGATATTGGTTTTTTCAAGATAACATCAGAAGGCGGGATTGCGGCCGGGGTACGGCGGATTGAAGCCCTGGCCGGGATGGAAGCCTGGCGTTATGTTCACGATGAAAAACAGATAATCCGGGACATGGCGTCCTTGTTGAAAGGGGCCGCGGTAGCAGCCCTGCCGGGAAAGATTCAGCGCTTGCAGGAGCAGGTGAAAGAACAGCAGAAAGAGATCGGCAGGTTGAAAGAAAAGCTGCGGGTTGCTCCAGCAGCCGGATCGTCTGGATCGGGTGCCGCCGTGGAAACGGTAAAAGACGTTCCATTGTTGGTTTCCCGGGTTGATTGTGATGATCCCAAGGAAATGCGCCAGATCATGGATGTCTATAAACAAAAAAATCCCGATGGCATCAATGTTCTCGGAGCCGAGGTGACCGGGAAAGCTCTGCTTATTGTCTATGTTGGATCTGTCCTGCAGGAAAAATACCAGGCGGGTACTATTGTCAGGGAACTTGCTGCCGTGGTCGGTGGCAAGGGTGGTGGGCGGCCGGAACTGGCCCAGGCTGGGGGACCAAAGGCCGAAAATCTTGATCAGGCATTGGCGAAAGTGAAGGAATTATTATGATTTTATTCGCTTTTCCCGGCGATGAAATATAAGGATTTTATAGCATCGCAAAAACCGGGGGATTGTACTTCATTTTATATGTTATTCTTCCTGGTCTTTCTGCTCTTGTCCGGCTGCAGCAGGAACTATTGGGGTCCCAATAGTTCTTTGGGTGAAGCTGTTATCCCTACCGATGCCAAACTGCTTACGTATCACCTGCAGGAGCATTATAAAGAGCTGGAAGAGTTTACCCGCCGTTTATACGCCAAAAATCCCAAATATGAACCTGACCTGAAAGTCCGCGAACGGAAAATTCATGAAATTTTTCATGACAGCCCGCTGCTTCCGCTCCGCTACCAGAAAATGCCATCCCATGAAATTCTTGCCGAAGCCTTTGCTAGGAAAACGCAATTTCCGGACCGGGTATTCTTGCTCAGTCTGGGTCTGGTGAAAAGTATCAAGGAAACCTATCAGCAAAAAGACGAAATCCTGCTCAGCAGCCTGCAGGTGTCGCTGGAAAACCTGGAGAAGCTGTATAGCAATATTAGCCAGGTAAACTGGTGCTTGAAGGCGTATAAGGATGAGGATGGCCGCCTGTTGTTCTGCACTAACGAGGCAGGTGATGATGGTTATATCAATATGGGCTATGAAGTCATCATGACCAGGATTCTTATCCGGATCACTGATGGTATCTATCTGCGCGGTGGTTCACCGCCAAAATTCTTCTTTAATATGTCCACCATGTTTCTGGCGATTCTTCTATAGCTGTCTTACAGATTTCCGATAAGAACTTTTCGTGGTTTACTGCCTTCCGCCGGCCCAATTACCTCTTCTCTCTCCATAGTTTCAATAATCCGGGCGGCCCGGTTGTAGCCGATACGGAATTTTCTTTGTATCAGTGAGGCCGAGGCTGTTTTTACCTCGGCCACAAAAGCTACGGCCTGGTCATAAAGCTCATCGTAATCTTCCACGTCTCCCTGCCCGTTATCGCTTGCATAGGATGACTTGCCCCGTTCTTTCCTGGGTTTGGCCAGTTCCTCTTCCTGCTTTTTCAGCAGGTTGTCATCATAAAGGGGCTGTCCTTGTTTTTTGAGGAAATCAGCAATATGACGGATTTCCTTATCGCTGAGGAAGGCGCCATGGAGACGGGTGAAATTCGAAGTTCCTGAACCAGGTTGCAGGAAGAGCATGTCGCCGTTGCCCAGCAGATGTTCTGCTCCCATGGAGTCAAGAATGGTACGGGAATCTATCTTGGACGATACCCGGAAAGAAATGCGGGCTGGGAAGTTTGCTTTAATCAGGCCGGTGATGACATCGACCGATGGACGCTGGGTGGCTAGGATCAGGTGGATACCTGCCGCCCGGGCCATCTGGGCCAGCCTGGTAATGGATTCCTCCACCTCCTTGGCCGCAATCATCATCAAATCGGCAAGTTCATCAATAACAATAACGATATAAGGTAATATCTCAGTCTGCAGAGCATCCTCTTCGCTATGTTGTTTGGCATTTTTTCTGGCCAGTCGGTTATAGCTGTTAATGTTCCTGGTGCCGGATTCTGACATCAGGGTGTAGCGGCGTTCCATTTCTTCAACCGCCCAGCGCAGGGCGGCAGCAGCCCGCTTGGGATTGGTAACCACCGGCAATAGCAGGTTGGGAATATTGTCATAAACAGAAAGCTCCAGCATCTTCGGGTCCACCAGGATAAATCGGACTTGTTCTGGTGGAGCTTTGAAAAGAATACTGCAGATCATGCTGTTGATGGCCACACTTTTTCCGGAACCGGTCGAACCGGCGATCAACAGATGGGGCATTTTGGCTAAATCAGTGACAAAAGGACTGCCGCCTATATCTTTTCCTAGGGCCAGCGGCAATGCTGATTTGGTATCTTGGAAAGCGCCGGAGGTGATCAGTTCCTTAAAGTAGACATTTTCCCGTTCAAGGTTGGGGATTTCAATACCGACCACAGATTTCCCTGAAATCGGGGCGACACGAACCGATAAAGCGCTGAGAGCCAGGGCTAGATCATCCGCCAGGGAAACAATCTTGCTCAATTTGGTGCCGGCTGCCGGTTTGAATTCAAACATGGTAACCACTGGCCCGGGAATAACCTCGGTTACCGCGCCTTCGACCCCGTAATCCAATAATTTCTTTTCCAGGATCTGGGAGCTCATGAAAAGACTCTTTTTGTCATGAGAGACCTTTTCATTTTCAGGTGGATCATTCAGAATTGAAACCCGGGGCAGGCTGATTTTTCCCGACTCATGAAAGAAAGGTAAAACTTCCTGCTGGAGGATTTCCGCTTTGATTTCTTTGCTTTTAGCTTTTTTCTCAACTTTGATGACGGGTTTTTTCACCCGGCTCTTTTTTTGTCCGTCCACAGCCCTTTTCTTCCCGAAAAGAGTTCCCGTAAACCTGATTAGCATCAGAGCAGACCGGCTGAGAGCCAGGCTGGCCTGCAAAAAACCTTCCACGATGACGGTCATTAATTTTAATGGCGATATATGGGTGGTGACAATAATGGCCAGGGAAACTATGATCAGCATCATCAAACAGGTGCCAACCATGTTCAGGTAAGAGAGAAAAAATTGTGACATCAGGTGGCCGAAGAAACCGCCGGTTTTAAGCACTTGCTGGTGATAGAAAAATGAGGGGTGGATGAGTGATGTCCAGATGGACGTGCTGAGCAAAAGCAATAAGGCGCCAGGATAACTGGTCCAGGGTGGGGATTTTTTAGTGGTCATCATGGCCAGGAAAACCCCAAGCAGGTAGAGGGGAATAATCACCGAAGCCAGTCCGAATGACTGAATTAACAAGTCAGCCACTATAGCTCCCAGGCGGCCACCAAAATTGCTGATCTGTTTGCCGGCAGAGGTTACTGTATTCCAGGAAGGATCATTGGGTGAATAAGAAACCAGGCAAATGAGCAGGAAAACAGCAAAGCCAAGAATCAGGGTGCTGATTATCTCATATTTCCATTCCTGGCGGTTCAGTCGAAGGCGTTTCAGCATGGGAGATATTTCTCGCTTTTTTTGTAAAAACTTTGGTGAAATGGATGGCAAAGTAAAAGCTTCATATTCGGCTCAGGGGGACACCATGAAAACATTGTGGTAAAACAGGAAGACATTATAAAAATAGGGCTGCATCATAGTTTGCCATTGAAGTAAAAATGGTGTCCCCCCATGAGGTGTACTTTATCGTACGCTGTAATGGTGAAGGTTGCAGCATAACAAAGAAGATGGAGTTTTTACGAAGCCATCACAGTTCAATGATGATCGGTAATATTATCGGTTTGCGCTGTAAATGGTGCTTGAAAAACCTTTTCAGATTTTTGCGGACAATGGTTTTTATTTCAATCCAGTCCCGACGTTCGGAGGCGGGAATATTGTTTATACTGTCATTAATGACATCCAGCGCTTCTGCCATTACTGCCTCTTTTTCTTCCTCAAAAAAAAGGCCCTTGGTGGTGATGTCCGGCCCATAAATAATTTCCCCGGTTGATTCCTTGATTACCATGATTATCATTGCCACCCCATTGCGGGACAAGTCTTTTCGGTCGTGGAGGATGACATCAGAAATATCACCGGTACCTTTGCCGTCAATGAGAATCTTTCCAGTTTCAATCGTGCCGGTATGGCTAATGCCGGTTGCGTCCAGAGTGATAACATCACCATCATTGGCAATTAGGATATTATCTTTGGAAATTCCCTGCTCTTCTGCCAGCCTTGCATGCTGGACCAGATGGCGATATTCTCCATGGATGGGGATGAAAGTATCCGGTTTGACCAGGTTCAGCAGCAGCCTTAACTCGTCACGATGGGCATGGCCGGAGGTGTGGGTATAGGCGATGGATTTGTATAAGACCCGAGCCCCCCGACGGTAGAGACGGTTGATCAGGTTACTGATGGCTTTTTCATTCCCGGGGATAAAACGTGATGAAAAGATAATCGTATCCTCGGGGATGACCTGGAACCATTTATTGCCCCCTGAAGCCAGCAGTGAAAGACCGGAAAGGGGTTCTCCCTGGCTGCCGGTGGTGATGATCAGTAATTCTTCCGGTTTGTAATTACTGGTTTCCTGGATGTCAATCAGGGTGTCATCGTCAATCTTCAGGTAGCCAAGTTCCCTGGCAACCATAACATTACCGAGCAGGCTACGGCCGTAGAGTGCCACTTTACGGTGTTGCCGACGGGCCAGGTTGATAATCTCCCGGATGCGGAGCAGGTTGGATGAAAAAAGTGAAATAATGATTCTGCCGGGACAGGTGGGAAACAATGCCATCATGGCGTCTCTGACCTTCAGCTCCGGGTCTGAAAACCCTTCCTGCTCGACGTTGGTGCTATCAGAGAGCAGCAACCTGACACCATTGCGGCCGAGTCGGGCAAATTCAGCCAGGTCGGTGAAATCACTTCCCAATGGTGTATGATCGATTTTGAAATCTCCGGAATGGATAATGCTGCCCACCGGAGTCTTGAGATGCAGAGCAACGCCATCAGGGATGGAGTGGATGACCCGGATAAACTCAACCGTAAAGTGTCTGGTTGTTATGTGCTCTCCAGGTCCGATGGTAATAAATTCTGTTGTTTGATCCAGGGAATACTCTTTCAGTTTCCTTTTTATGAGACCAAGGGTGAAGCGGGTAGCATAAATGGGGACATTAAACCGGGGAATAATAAAAGGAAGGGCGCCGATATGATCCTCATGCCCGTGGGTGATAATGATTCCTTTGACCCGGTCCTGGTTTTCCTGCAGATAGGTGGTGTCAGGTATTACCAGATCTACTCCCAGCATATAAGGTTCAGGGAACATTAGTCCGCAATCGATGATCAGGATTTCATCACCACATTCAATCGCCATCATGTTCATGCCGATTTCACCGAGTCCCCCAAGGGGAATCAGCTGAACCGTATTGGAATCCATAGGTAAAGTCATTTTATTGCTATCCATTATGTTGTTTGACGTTCATCTGGTGAAGCAGATAGGATTCCACAAAAGGATCAAGCCCGCCATCAAGAACCTGATTGACATTTCCGGTTTCAAAATCCGTTCGATGATCTTTGACCATCTGGTAGGGATGGATGATATAGGAACGGATTTGGCTGCCCCAGGCAATCTCTTTTTTGGTTCCTTCAACTTTGTCCAATTCTTTCTGACGTGCAGCCATTTCTGCTTCATACAGGCGGGCCTTGAGAATTTTCATGGCCATGGCCTTGTTTTTATGCTGTGAGCGTTCATTCTGACATTGAACCACAATACCTGAGGGCAGGTGGGTAATGCGCACGGCGGAATCTGTTTTATTGACATGCTGTCCGCCGGCACCGCTGGCCCGATAGGTATCTATGCGTAAATCTTTTTCATTAATCTCAATGTTGATATCGTCATCGATTTCCGGATAGACAAAAACCGAGGCAAAAGAGGTATGACGGCGGTTGCCGGCATCAAAAGGAGAAATTCTGACCAGACGGTGGATGCCGATTTCCGAGCGAAAATTACCATAGACATAATCTCCGCTGACGGTAAAAGTCACATTTTTGATGCCGCCTTCATCCATGGGCAGGATATCAATAATTTCAGATTTCCAGCCCCGCTTTTCCGCCCAGCGCAGATACATCCTGAGCAGCATTTCAACCCAATCCTGGGCTTCCGTGCCCCCGGCTCCGGCATTGATGTTGACGATGGCATTTTTTTGATCATTTTCTTCCGCCATCATTTTTTCCAGCTCAATGATGGACAGATGCTTACCCAGTTTTTCCAACCGCTCTTTCAGTTCGGTTATTGAGTCGGGATCTTCTTCCTCTTTCAGCAGTTCGACAAGCAGGGTAATTTCTTCCAGCTCATCTTCAACCTGCTGCCAGCGTTCCAGCTCGTTATTGAGAGATGTTCGCTCCTTCAGAATCGTTGTGGCCGCATCCTGATCCTGCCAGAAATCTTCCTGGGAAACATTCCTTTCGATCTCTTCTAATCGCTGTTTAAGGCTTTCAAGATCAAAGATACCCCCGGTATCTTTCTACTTTTTTGGTCAATTGTTTCAGCGATTCGGTTATTTCCAGTGGTAAAACCATGCTAATTATCTCCTTATATATTTCTTCTGATCAAAATGATTCCAAGTCCTCCATAAAACAAATGGGGCAGGAATGCCGCTGGCATTGGCGAGATAATTCCAGCTTTTCCCAGGGCCAGTGAAAAAGAGAGGACAAACCAGAATGAAAAACCAATAACCAGACTTATCCCTATGCTTCTGGCAAAGCCTCCACTGCGTTTGGAACCCAGAGAAAAAGGTATCCCCAGAAGTGCCATCACCAGACAGGACAGGGGGAAAAAGAACTTATGGTACAATTGTACCTTGTACTCATTAACATTAACGCCAATATTTTTTACTTTATCAATGTAGCGGTTTAACTCCCTGATATTCATTTCCTCAACCGCTTTTTGCGGAATAAGAAAATCCTCCGGTTTCTCGCTGATTGATAAGGCCATGGACTGCTTTTGCTGAAACTTCTGCAGGGACGAGCGGCCATTCTGGTAGGTGAAATCCCGGATCGTCAGCTTTTTTGCTATCCAGTGGCCATCCCGGTAAACGAGTTGTTTGGCATCAATACGCTTTTTGAGCATCGATGACTGGTCAAGCCGATAAAGGGTTACTCCTTGAATGGCGTTCTTCCCGGGGTCCAGCTTATTGAAATGATAGATATTTCTTCCGCTTGTATACCATACGTCCTTGAGATTTAAAAGTTTCTTTTCCTGTTTATGTTTAACGAAAACTGTTTTAATATGCCTGGCCCGGGCAAATGTGGGCGGAACAACATATTCAGTGAGTGAGAAGGTGAAGAGGGAGAAGAAAGCTCCGGCAATCAGCAGCGGCAGACTTAATTGGTATAAAGTGAAGCCGCAGGAGCGAAAGGCAATGATCTCATTGTTCTGTCCCATACCGCCAAGGGTCAGCATGGTTGCCAGCAACAAAGCCAGGGGAATGAACTGGGCGGCAAAAAAAGGTGTCTGGTTTGCCAGGTAAAGAAAGATGAACTTTATCTTGACTTGGTTTTCAATGAAGTCATCAAGGGTGCCAAAAAACTCGAGCAGAATATAGATCGCCAACAGGGCCAGCAGACTCAGGAGAAAAATCTGCAGGAGTTCTTTCACCAGATAACGTTGGTAAATTCGCATGAAATGGATGGCCAATCAGAATTTATTCTTGTTTCCAGGTTATTGTCCAAATGCCCGGGCAAAAATCCTCAAAGAACCATAACAAAAAAAACCAGACAGAGCAATTTATTACCCGCTGAAAACACTGAAATCCGATGATCAATATTTTTGCCCTCGTAAAAAGTCGCAAAACCGATGGCACAGTAAAAGCTTCATACTTGAGGCCCAGGGGGATACCATGAAAACATTGCTGCAAAACAGGAAGACATTATAAAAATAGTGTTGCATCATAATTTGCCATTGAAGTAAAAATGGTGTCCCCCATGAGGTGTACTTATAGTACGTTGAAATGACGAAGGTTGCAGCATAACGAAGAAGATGGAGTTTTTACGAAGCCATCAGTATTTATGGTTGACAAAGCAGAGTAATTATATTAGTTAGTTCATCTCAATTCGGAATTGTTGCGGGGTGGAGCAGTCCGGTAGCTCGTCGGGCTCATAACCCGAAGGCCGTAGGTTCAAATCCTGCCCCCGCTACCAATCAAATCAAAGGCTTACAGGTTTTTACCTGTAAGCTTTTTTTTGTTTGATGTAAAATTGGTGTAAAAACAAACTGCATCAACCCATGCCTTAACATCTTTTGTACCCACTCCAAATCCGCGCAGTCATCAATCATCATGCTGGAACTTATGTGTTGACATCGGGATAAAAAAATCTTACTATAAATGTATCGATCAATAAAAAGGGGAATGTAATGCAAACGACAATTTCAAGTAAATACCAAGTTGTAATTCCAAAACGGGCGAGAGAACATCTCAATCTGAAGCCAAAACAAAAGTTGACCATAATTGAGAAAGACAAGATGCTTATTCTCATTCCCCAATCTTCCCTTGAGGATCTGAGAGGGATTGCAGCAGGCAGCAAAACTGATAACTATCGGGATAAGAGGGATCGCCTATAATGGTTATTGTTGATTCTTGTGGATGGTTGGAATGGTTTACTGATGGAAGCCTGGCCGACAAATATCAGGAGTATCTTGCTGATCAGGATAACCTTTTAGTTCCGGCGATAATTCTTTGCGAGGTATATGAAATTCTCAAAAGAGAGGTTGGCGAGGAAAAGGCGTTGCTCGCTGTTGGATATATGAAGGATTCCCCAATAATCCCACTCGACGAAACCATCGCTCTTGCAGCAGCAGACATAGCCTTACAGGAAAGTTTAGCTATGGTGGACGCAATCATTATCGCGACATCAATATTCCATAGCTGTACAATTATTTCTTCAGATTCAGATCTGAAGGATCAAATCAATGTAAAGTTTATACCCAAAATGTCGTTGTCCTGATCAATACTATCTTCGTCACCAAATACGTGATATTTTTCCTGACAACTATGTCTTTGGTCGTCGGGGAAGGGCTCGCTTACTCTTTCCCCCGCCATTTGCAGAGCATAACAGATCACGACCTAACCCGCCTTGCCCTTGTACTGTAAGCACTCAATCTTGAAAACGATCTATTTAACCTTGAATAAAAGGCCTTTAAGACTAATATCACGCCGACTCCAGAAAGCCGGCAACGATATTCCCGCGCAAGTCTATGCCTCCAAAATGAAGATATTCTGCGAATCTTTTGGTGTAAATTTAATCAACATTGATTGAACCTATTGAACGGACCTGAAAATCTACCTTAAGCTACTGAAACAAGGGGAAAATATTGAAATTACAGCCGTTTTAAGTTTATAGCTGGATGAGGTTCATAACTCGAAGGTTGTAGGTTTAAATTCTGCCCTCGCTACCAACCAAATCAAAGGTTTGCAGGTTTTACCTGCAAACCTTTTTTTTTTGGTGTCCATATAGGTGTCCATGCATCCCGAATTTTTGTTTTCATCGGCCCATTTCACTTTACTGACGGCTGATTGCTGAAAGCATTCATCAGGAAAATGTGCTTGTCTGGTTTTTACCTGGCCGGGGTCGGTAGCGGCTGCCAGCTTTCCGGCCGGGTGAAGCGAATCGGGAAGGGGGGATTGGGGCTAGGGAAAAAAAGGAAAAACAATCGATCCTAACTATTTATCCCTTTAATAGTGAAAGAAATAGATTGATTTTTCTCTTTTTATGAGATAAAAAAGTTTCATGAAAACAATTCTGAGCCAACTTTTTGATGATTTTCAGGAACGGAAACTGCCTTCTTGCAAAAGGCGGGAGCAACAGTTTTCAATTATTTCCGGCAAGGCCAATGTCGCAATCGGCATGCGCAGGACCGGCAAGACCTTTTTTGTTTACCAGAAGATACATGACCTTCTGGAGGCCGGAATTACGAAAGACCGTATTTTTTATCTTAATTTCGAAGATGATCGGCTGTTTGGATTTACGGTTAATGATTTTCAAACCATACTTGACGTTTACTATGCCAAATATCCCGACAACCGGGGCACCACCGTCTATTTTTTATTTGATGAAATCCAGAGCGTTGAGCATTGGGAACAATTTGTCAGAAGAGTGCTGGACAGTGAAAATATTCAGATATATCTGACCGGATCTTCCGCTAAACTGCTCAGTATGGAGATCGCTACCAGTCTCAGGGGCCGGGCTCTGGTGAGCGAGATATTTCCGTTCAGTTTTACTGAATTTTTGCTCGCCAACTCAATTTTCTCCCGGATTCCAGAATCATTCAGCAGCACAACACAGGCTAAACTGCGCAAAGCCGCAGCCGATTATTTTGAAGTTGGCGGTTTTCCTGAAGTCCAGAATATCCAGCGTCATCTGCGTACGGAGATACTACAGAGTTATATCGATGCCGTTATCCTGAAAGATGTCGTCGAGAGGCATCGGGTTAGTAATGTCACGGCTCTTAAATACCTGATCCAATCCATCACTCATGCTTCGGGGTGTCAATTCAGTGTTAACAAGTTTTATAACACGTTGAAAAGCATGACCGTCAAATGTACTAAAAATAACCTTTATGAATATCTCGATCACCTGATTGAAGCTTATCTTTTTTATCGGGTTCCGATTCACAGTCGGTCCGAAAAAGCTCGCATAGTTAATCCTGCCAAGATTTACACCATCGACACCGGCTTGTTAAACTCCCTTACTTATCGCAAGTCCATTAACGATGGGCTCTTTTTGGAAAATCTCGTATTCATCCATCTACGGCGAGTTGGATATGAGGTTGAATATCTCCACCCCCGGGCAGGAGGCGAAGTTGATTTTGTCGCCCGGCGGAAAAGTACCGGAGAAGTTGTTCTGATTCAAGTTTGTTGGAATATCTCAGACCCCAGAACTTTCAGGCGTGAGCTTACAGGTTTGCAGAATGGTATGCGGGAGTTGTCGATAAAAAGTGGTACGATTATTACCTGGGATGATGAGTCTGCAACCGGCAAAGATGGTGACATTGCCATCATTCCGGTTTGGAAATGGCTTTTAGCCATGAAGCCCGATTGATAATCAGAAAAGCGCACCACAGGGCAAACTTGATTTCCGTAAAGCAGCTGGATTAGGGCAGCAAATCTGGCAAAAAGTTGACAGTAATCGCTATCTGTTGGAGGAATGTCAGGAATGGGATTAACCTTGCAGGCAAACGACTTCATTTTCTTCACGCTTTCAATTTATAAAGCCACTTGTCAGCCGGATAGATAGTAATGCCGTCAGTTTCCTGAGATTGACGCAAATTAAAGACGAGTTGAACGAAATCTGTATTGGCAAAACCATTTCTAGTTTGATAATAGCGCAGATTTTTCCCTGGCTTGAAATCGCTTAATTTTACTTCAATGGCAGTTTTAATTTTATCTCCAGAGGTTATAACGAAATCAATCTCTCTGCCATCCTTATTGCGCAGATAGTGTAAGCCTACCTCTTCACCTTCGACATCCTGTCGGTACTGAATATCTTTAAGCAGTGAGACTGCGACCGTATTTTCAAAGCGAGCTCCTTCGTTTTTAATGTAGCCGCTGTCATAGAAATATATTTTAGGCTGTTTTTTCAGCGCCCGGGCGATGTTTTTGTGAAAGGGGTGAACCGCAAAAATCAGATAAAGACTTTGCAGGATAGATATGTATTTTTTCACACTGTTGGGGGAAATTTGAATATCTTCAGCCAGAGAAGTATATGAGATTGGCGAACCGGTTCTATTGTTTAAAAGTTCGACCAGGAGTTTGAGGCTTCTGAGTTCGTTGATGTTGGTAGCATCAGGAATGTCTTCACGTAGCATATCGGTATAATATTGGCGCCGCCATTTTTTCGAGTCAAGTTCGTTCGCGGCTAGAAAAGGTTCAGGGAAACCTCCCCTACGGTTAATTTTTGTCAGGGTTGAAAAGGTCTCTTTTCCAGTCGCCACCTCTTTGAGTGACAAAGGATTGAGATGATAGTGAAAATAGCGGCCAGCCAGAGATTTTCCAGTCTGCCTGAAAGTCTCCAGGCGAGCGCTTCCAGTTACAAGGAAAGCCTGATGCTCAGGTTTGGTATCGTATGTGCCTTTGAGAAAAATCTTCCAGTTTGTCATTTTGTGAATTTCATCAAAAACTATGAGGTCAGCAGATCTCGGCCAGTAGCGGTTTTTGATTGTTCTAGCATCGTCAATATCGTCAAAATTAAGATAGACGGGTTCATTGAAATCGCGCATCAATTGTTTGGCCAACCAAGTTTTACCGACTTGGCGCGGGCCTGTGATAAAGACCATTTTTTTAGCGAGGTCAGTCAGAATATGGTTGTAAAGGTATCTATTCATGATGACTATTTTGCACTATATTGCAGAAAAGTCAAGACTTTTCTGCAATATAGTGCGTTTTAGACAGAAATCTTCAGAAGTCTGAACTTGGTTAACATACTGACACGCGAGTTAAAAAATTGATGATTGCTATCCCGCTTGAATGAACAGGAGAGACGTGCTATAGCTTTCCTGCATTTTCTCATATATGACTTTTATGAGCAACCTTGATAGAATTGGAGAGCAGATATTATGCCGACTGCTGATGTTATCTTCCTTCACGCCCCCACCGTCTACGACTTTCGCCAGCGGGCCACTTTGTGGGGGCCGACCAGCGATCTTGTACCTTCTGAACCTGTTTTTGATATGTACCCGGTCGGTTTCAGTACCTTGTGCGCCTATCTGGAAGAAGACGGTTTTCGCACCCGTATCGTCAACCTGGCCGCCCGGATGGTCCGTTCACAGCGCTTTGATGCCGAAAAGCTCGTTTCCCGGCTGCAGGGTCGTGCCTTCGGCATCGACCTTCACTGGATGCCTCATGCGCATGGTTCTCTGGAAATAGCCGCCCTGGTCAAAAAATATCATCCTGAAATCCCCGTTTTCTTCGGGGGCTATTCCTCATCCTACTTCCATCAGGAACTGATAAGGTATCCTCAGGTTGATTATGTCCTGCGCGGCGATTCAACCGAAGAGCCCCTGCGCCTGCTCATAAAGTGTATCACCGCCGCGAAAAAGCATAGTGAAATCAACGAAGACAATCTGAAGAGTATCCCTAATCTGACCTGGAAAGGCAGGGACGGTGAAATCCATGTCAACCCCCAGACTTACATTCCTGAGGATTTAGACCATTTGGAAATGAACTATCGGCAGATGGTACGCTCGGTTGTTCGTGACCTTGATTTTCTCAATTATGTACCCTTCAGTCACTGGATTGATTACCCGGCCATGGCTGTCCTCACTGTGCGCGGCTGCAAGCATAACTGTGCCTATTGCGGCGGGTCCGCATCCGCCTCTCGCCTGATTACCGGCCGTAAAGCTCCGGCTTTCCGCTCTCCTGAAAAACTGGCTCAGGATATGCGCGATATGTACAATATCAGTAGAGGGCCGGGTTTTCTGTTGGGGGACATTCGCCAACCGGGGATGGAATATGCCCATCGTTTCCTGAAGGCTATCAAGGGGTATCCCGGCCAGGGCATGCTGGAAATTTTTGAGCCGGTTGATCAGAAATTTGCCGGGGAGCTGGCCGAAGGGCTGCCCAATTTCGTTATCGAGTTTTCGCCCGAATCACACGATGAAACCGTGCGTCGCGCCCTCAATATGCGCTATACCAATAACGAAATCGAAGAAACCATCGCCGCCTGTCTGAACGCTGGCTGCCGACGCTTTGATCTGTTCTTCATGATTGGCCTGCCCGAGCAGACAGCACAATCGGTATTGGAAAGTATCGATTACTTTGAGAGTCTGTTGGAACGTTTCGGCGATGGCCGCCTGATGCCTTTCATCGGGCCGCTGGCTCCCTTTGTGGATCCAGGATGCCCCATCTACGAACAAGCGGAAAAGTATGGTTATAGTATCCTCTGCCGGACGTTGGAGGAACATCGCCAGATTCTTCTGGGACCAACCTGGAAGCATATCCTCAATTATGAGACCCGCTGGATGAACCGAGATGAGCTGGTTGACGTGACCTATGAAGCCGGTAGACGCCTCAACGCCCTCAAGGCCCGCTTCGGCCTCATCAGTCAGAACGTGGCGGAAGCAACCGAGGATCGTATCAATCGCGCCGTTGCGTTGATGGCGACCATTGACCAGCTGATCAAGGATTGTACGCCTGAAGAACTTGAGCGGGAGCTGATGATTCTCAAACCGCAGATTGATCGGGCCAACGTTTCCACCGTCTGTGAAAAAACTGAGCTGGATCTGCCTTTTGGCATAACCTCTTTCAATTTTCTGCAATTGATTAAGATGGGCACCGCCGATATTTGCAGCAATATATTTAAAAGGAGAAGACGATAACCCTTAAGGCTACCTTGAAAAATGGCCTTTTTGCTCGATTACTGTGTTAGGCTCAAATTATAATCCTCAAAATATGACATATATTCCTGCGGTTATAATCTTCGCCTGCCTTGTACTCAAACAAAAATTCTAATTTTTCAAGACAGCCCCAAACTTGATGGTTTCGTAAAAAGTCCAGACCTGGATTTTTGACCACAACATGCAGTGGCTTAATGTTCCAGTTTACCTACATATGGTGGTCAATTTTGCGAATTCTGACTTTTTACGAGTTCATCAAACTTAATAGCCCAGAAGATTGGCAATTTGCTGCAGCTTGTCTCTCTCTGTAATATCGCCGACCAGTTCCGGGATAATCTGAATGGGGTCGGCGGTTCGTTTCCGCAGGTTTGCTTGCCAGTATATTTGGTTGTCCCGTTTTGTTTCCAGAAAGGTGTTGCCCCGGCATACTTCGGTGGAAAGCATTTTGTTGAGAATGTAGCCGTTCAGGGGGATGCCGAACTCAACCAGTGAGCTGCCGATAAACAGGGCTTGTTCTACGGGTAGCCGTTCAGGATTGGTAACCACCCAGGCAGAGGTATCTTCTTTCAGCATTGCAATGACATCCTCGGTTAACCGGCGCCATTTATGGATGAGTTCGAGTGGATTGACCTGGTTAAGTACACCTTTTATTTTAAGATAGAGCTTTTGTGCCTGGGTTAAATGGGTATAAAAAAGCTGCTGCACAAACAGCAGATTGAGTGTAGCTGCGGTGGGGGCTGTATCCCAGATGATCATTTTATAGGTTCTGGTATTGCGCAGGGTCAGGACATAATCCAGCATGAATTCCTCATCAATGCCTGGAGCCCCTTCGATATAATCAATGATATCTTTTTCAACCGGCAGGAATGAAGAAAGGACGGTATAAATTTCATCGGCGAATTTTTCTCGCCAGAGTTGTAATACCACCTTTCGGGTCAGTTCAATTACTTCGAGATTGGAGGAGATCGGGGTGATCTCTTTGCTGACATCGGTGTGAAAAATTTCCGACAGGGAACCGGAAGGATCCGTGGAAACGATCAATGTCTTAACCGATTGGGCATAGTGGAGGGCGGTGGCCACCGACATGGTGGTTTTCCCCACCCCTCCTTTGCCCGTAAACATGATGATTTTACTTTTTTGACGGGGCATATTCCACTCGCTTGTTGTTCATTCTGGGATATGAATATTCGGCCGGCTGATTTTGTTTCCAGCCGAAATTGAGCGTTTAGCGGTTAGCAATCAGCGTTTAGCTTTGAAAAACCAGGATATTACGTTAATGTGAAATAACACCCAACGGATGAGAGTTTATAATAGTAAGCATCCTGTAATTATTAAACTAACAGCTAATAGCTAATAGCTAATCGCCTAATGTCAGGATTAGTAGTTTTCACCCAATAGCTCGAAATGAGCCTGGGGATGGGCACAGGCGGGACATTCCTCCGGCGCTTCATTTCCTTCATGCAGATAGCCACAGTTACGGCATCTCCAGATGACTGGCTCCTCACGCTTGAAAACCCGGTCCTGGTTGATATTATTCATCAGGTCCAGGTAGCGTTTTTCATGCTGTTTTTCGGCAACGGCGATAGCCTCAAATATATCTGCAATCTCAGCGAAGCCTTCCTCGCGGGCAGTTACCGCGAATTCAGGATACATGACCGTATGCTCATAATTTTCTCCGGCAGCTGATTCCTTCAGGTTGTCCACCGTGCTGCCGACGACGCCGGCGGGAAAAGCGGCAGATATTTCCAGTTCACCACCTTCAAGGAGTTTGAACAGTCGTTTGGCGTGTTCTTTTTCCTGGTTGGCAGTTTCTTCAAAAATGGCTGATATCTGTACGTATCCCTCTTTTTTTGCTTTGCTGGCAAAGTAGGTATAGCGGTTGCGGGCCTGGCTTTCACCGGCAAAAGCGGTCAAAATATTTTTTTCTGTTTTACTTCCTTTTAATGATTTACTCATGCCCTTATCTCCTTTGTTAAATTTCTTGAATTCAATTACCTGCTAAAAACCTTGGTAAAATGCCCTGGGGGCTCGCCCCGGGGAGTTTCACTCATCTGAAATATCAGCTATGAAAAGAGTATACGTTCCAGGTTATGACAATGTCAAATAAAAACCAGCCGAAGTTGTTAGCTGAGCCGGGTATGGCAGAATGTCGCAGGCTTATCCTGCGTAACTTAGGTATACTTTACTCTCAGATTTTGCTTTTAATCCAGCGAATGATATCCTCAGTTTCCATGGCACCCGCCTGGCGGTTCATTTCCTTTCCCTGTTGAAAGAGGACCATTGTCGGGATGTTGCGGATGCCAAATTGTGCCGCGATGGTCGGTTCGGCTTCCGTGTTGAGCTTGGCCAGGCGAACAGTTGGTTCGAGCCTGGCGGCAGCCTGGGCGAAGGCGGGGGCCATCATTTTGCAGGGGCCGCACCAGGGAGCCCAGAAATCAACCAATACCGGAATATTGTTGCGGCTGATCTGCCGTTGAAATGACTGGCTGGTTAGTTCCAGGGGATGGCCATTGAAAAGAGGCTGATGGCATTTTCCGCATTTGGCTCCGGCACCCGGGCGATTCGCCGGCAAACGATTAATTGCCTGGCAGTGGGGGCAGACAATGTGTAATGCTGTATTGTTGCTCATGGTCTCCTCCTTTCCTGGAAAAAAATTCTTCCAGTTGTAAAAGGTTTGGCAAAAATCCATGTTCCAGCATCTAAAGGCTGTCTTGAAAAATTAGAATTTTTGTTTGAGTACAAGGCAGGCGAAAATTATAACCACAGGAATATATTTCATATTTTGAGGATTATAATTTGAGCATAACGCAGTAATCGAGCAAAAAGGCAATTTCTCAAGGTAGCCTAAAGTATATCTCTTCTGGCCATGGTTGATCAAGATATTTTTGGGGGAAGGTGTGAATGATGTTCAGCCAGGATGGGTAGACAGCAAACCAAGTTTTTGTTCGAGGATGTTGCGGTAATTGAAAATTCGGTCTACATAGCGAACCGGTTCATAGCCGCGGGCGTAGCCATGCTGCAGGGGTTTATAATATTTTTTACGTGACAACAAGGGGAGGATACTTTTGATATCTTTCCAGCTATCCGGGTCTTTTCCCTGTTCCCTTGCCAGTTTCCGGGCATCATAGATATGTCCCATCCCGATATTATAGGCCGCCATAGCAAAAGCTGAGCGCTGTTTTTCAGGAACTGTTTTTGGTATACGATCGAGCAACTGACGGAAATAGCGGGCTCCTCCTTTGATACTTTGTTCAGGGTCTTCTCGGTTTTCAATTCCCAGAGATGTAGCGGTTATCCAGGTCAGCATCATAATCCCCTTGACGCCGGTGGGGCTGACCGCATCCGGATCCCAGTGGGATTCCTGGTACGCTTTTGCCGCTAGAAGGGTCCAGGGAATGTTATATTGATCGCTATATTTTTGAAAATATGGTTGCATTGCCGGCAACCGGCTGCTGATTCGGTGGGTAAAAATCTTGATGTCAACATAATCAAAAATTTCAATATAGCTGTAGTAGCGATCTTTCAACTCGGCCAGCTGCCCGGAATCTTTGATAGTGGAAAACCATTGTGAAAGCTTGGTTTTCAGCCTTATTTTTTTCTTGTTGATAATCCAGGCAAGATGTTGTTCCTCACTGATGGGAAAAGCTACCATTAATTCAGGAAAGTAGCGCCGGTTCATGGCTAGAATATTGGAATCAGCCACAGTGCAGGAAATTTTACCGAGCCAGACCTGCTCAAGAAGCTGGTCAGTGCTGTATTCATCGGTTTCCTGCCAGTGGAGATGTGGATATTGCTGCTGCAGTTCTTTGAGTTTTTCCACATAGCTGGTATTTTTCAGCACTAGCAGATCAAAGTTTTGTAGCTCTTCTTCCTTTTTCGGGTAGGGATATTTATGGTTGCCAATAACCTGCTGCTGGACGGTGAAGTAGTCAGGCCCAAAGAGAAACCGCTTTTCTCGTTCATCAGTGCGGGTCAGACCGGCGGCTGCAAGATCTGCTTCGCCGTTTTCCATCGCCTGCAGGATATCCGTGACCGAGTCAACAACTTTTAGTTTTAGCTCGAGTCCAAGATGGTCAGCAAAGGCCTTAACGAGATCATATTCAAAGCCCATTTCCCCCTCTGGACCTTCATAGTAAGCGGTGGGGATATTGCGGATTAGTACCGTCAATTTGCCGGGATTAATGCTGAGAGTCTCAGTTTTGACCGGGTTGCAGGAAGTTAATAGAAGGGAGAGCAAAAGCAGGAAGAGTATCAGGCTGTGTCTGCCGTCAGCTGCCTTCATGATCATGACTCCTTAAGTCAGTAGGCTGTCAGGCAAGGGATGTGGCTTGGAATTTACAATGAAAAATAGCGACCTGCCTGTCAGGCCGATCGCTATTTTTGGGCAATAAAAACTGGTCGGGGCGAAAGGATTTGAACCTTCGACCACCTGAACCCCATTCAGGTACGCTACCAGACTGCGCTACGCCCCGGGCTTTGTTGATGTAAGGGAATGCAATAACTTGTAAATTTAGCTATCCAGAATGAATAAGTGACTTGATTTCTTCCAATTCATTCTGGATATTGGTAAGAAGTTCTAAATTATCGAATTTGCTTTTCTTCTTTTTCGTGGTTAAATGTTTAAGTTGTTTTCTGGCTCCGGCAATAGTAAATCCTTCTTCGTACAGAAGCCTTTTGATTTCCAGCAACAAGTCAAGATCCCGGCGTTGGTAAAGCCTTTGCTTGCTGTTGCTTTTTCCCGGGGAAATAAGCTCAAATTCTGATTCCCAGTAACGCAGTACATAGGGTTTAACAGCGACAATTTCGCTTACTTCACCGATGCGAAAGAAAATTTTATCGGGAATGATGTTAGCGCTCATAAAGAGGAATTATCAACTTTCGTTAATATTGTTACGCAAAACATTGCTGGGTTTGAAACTTAAGACCCGGCGGGCTGATATGGTGATTTCTTCACCGGTTTGAGGATTGCGTCCCCGGCGGGCATTTTTATCCCGGACAGCAAAACTGCCAAAGCCGGAAATCTTGACATTTTCACCATTTTCCAGTTTGCCCTTTATTATATCAAAAATCATGTCAACAATTCGGGCTGACTCTCGTTTTGACAATCCCACTTTTTCATAGATCGTTTCGACGATATCTGCCTTGGTCATTTTTGCTCCCCTTGTCATGTTAGTCATGGAATAATCAATCAGCGAATCTGACCGTTAAAATCATGTTTTAGACGTTTGCTGATTTTCTCAATAATGGCATTAACCTTTTTGTCTGTCAAGGTTTTATTCATGTCCTGAAAAGTAATTTTCAGGGCAATACTTTTTTTATCGACAGGAATTTGACTTCCTTTATATATATCAAAGATATCTACCGCCAGCACGAGTTTATTGCTCTGCTGAATAGTTTTTATTAATTCTTCTGCATCAATGCTATCATCAATGACCACTGCCAAGTCACGGTAACTGGCCGGATAGCGGGGGATGAACTGAAATGACGGCCGAAATCCCGCTGCTGCCAGCAGCGGAGCCACCTGGAGTTCAAAAGTAAAAACATCCTGGGAAACATCCAACTGCTCGGCAATATCCGGGTGTAATTGGCCAAAACAGCCAATTGTTTCATGATCAAGCAGGATAGTTGCTGCCTGGCCCGGATGCAGATAGCTTTCAGGATTTTCAGTTGAAAAAGAGAAACTCAGCTTACAGGTGGAAGCAATATTTTCCAGCAGACCTTTGATATCGTAGAAATCTACCATTTTGTCAGGGTTTTCGAAATGTAGCGGACAACGTCGTCCGCTGGCAACTCCGGCCAGATAAAAGTTTTCATCCGGCTGCCGTTCATTGTCTCGGGGGAGGAAGATCTTGCCGTATTCAAACAGCCTAATATCACGGTGAAAGACACGGTAGTTGTCAACCAGGTTGTTCAGCAATGCTGGCAAAAGGGAAGTCCTCATGACGGATAATTCTTCCGTCAGAGGGTTGATGAGCTTGACAAAATTTCTTCGCCAATCATCTGCGGGAATATGAAGCCGATCAAGAGCGCTCGGGTCGGCGAAACTGTAATTGATCGCCTCACTGTATCCATAGGCGACGGCTAGTGATTTCAGCAGGCGCGGCAGGCGGTCATCATCATAACCGGAACCGCCCTGTTCACGGATAACCGGTAGGGTAGTGGGAATGTTGTTGTAACCATAAATGCGGGCAACTTCTTCGATAAGATCGGCTTCCCGCTCAATGTCAAAGCGGTATGAGGGGGCACGGACGGTGAACGAATTTCCATCACTTTCTACCAGATCAAACTGAAGTCTTTCCAGGATATCTTTGATGGTGGCGGCATCCAAATCAATTCCCAGTAGACGGTTGGTGTAATCGGTGCGGATGGTCACTTTGCTGGATTGATGAGGTTGGGGATTTACATCCAGCCGTTCACCGGAGACTTTGCCCCGGGCCAGCTGATGGAGTAGTTCTGCCGCCCGGTCGGCTGCAAGGTCGGTGTCCAACGGGTCAACTCCGCGTTCAAAACGATACGATGATTCAGTGGAAAGTCCCAATAATCTTGCAGAGCGTCGGATTGAGGTTGGCTGAAAAAATGCGCTTTCAATCAGAACGTTTTGGGTGTTCTCAGTGATTTCGGAATTGAGTCCTCCCATGATGCCGGCTACTGCCACCGGACCCTTGCCATCGCAGATCATCAGGGTATCGGGGTCCAGCGATCGATCAATCTCATCCAGGGTGGTAAAGGTCTTATTGTCCTTGGCAGTTCTGACTATAATCTGTTTTCCGGCCACCATGTCAAGATCAAAGGCATGGAGGGGCTGGCCGGTTTCCAGCATTACATAGTTGGTAATATCAACCACATTATTGATGGATCTGACTCCTGCTGACTGGAGGCGTTGTTTCATCCATAAGGGAGAATCAGCTAAAACAATCTGCTCGGCTATTCGGCCCACATAGCGGGGGCAGAGATCCGGATTTTTGATTTGAATGGATACCAGGCCAGCAGTTTTTTTATTACTTTCAGGGAATGAGGGAAGCGGATATTTGAACTGTCGCTGGTACAAAGCGGCAATTTCCCGGGCAACGCCAATAACACTGAGACAGTCACCCCGGTTTGGGGTAATTTCAATTTCAAGAATATAGTCGTCAAGTTCCAGATATTCCATCACCGGTATTCCCAGAGGCGCGGATTCGGGCAGAACTATGATACCGCTTGATTCTTCTTCCAGCCCCAGTTCAGCCGCTGAGCAAAGCATGCCGGATGAAGTTATGCTCCTGATTTTGGCTTTTTTAATGGTCAGGCCGTTGGGAAAGTGGGTACCTATGGGAGCCATGGCTACCTGGTCACCAGCCTTCATGTTAGAGGCGCCACAAATAATGGAAAACGTTTCCTGGCCATCGAAAACAGAACAAAGTGAGAGCTTGTCAGCCTGGGGATGTTTTTCCATGGTGGTGATGCGGGCGGTGACGATCCGGCTTAATTCCGGATCAAAGAGCGGTTTTACCCCGGACACTTCCAATCCGGACATGGTCAGACGTTCAGCGGCCTCAACGGGATCAATACCGTCAAGCTCAACAAAATCACCTATCCATTTCCAGCTGACGTTCATCTCTTGCCTCTAAAACTGTTGCAGAAAGCGGATGTCATTACCAAAGAACAACCGCAGGTCATCAATGCCGTAACGGAGCATGGCTAATCGTTCGACGCCCATGCCAAAAGCAAAACCGCTAACTTTTTCGGGATCGTAATTGACAAACTTATACACGGCTGGATCTACCATGCCGCATCCCAGTATTTCGAGCCAGCCCGTATGGCTGCAAACCCGGCATCCCTTGCCATGGCAGATAACGCAGGCGATATCTACTTCCGCACTGGGTTCAGTAAAAGGGAAGTAGCTCGGACGGAAGCGGACCTTGACATTGGGATTGAAGAAAAGGTGCAGGAAATTTGTCAGCACCCCTTTAAGGTCGGAAAAGGTTATTTTGGTATCAACCATCAGCCCTTCTACCTGGTGAAACATCGGGGTATGGGTGAGGTCGGAATCACAGCGATACACTTTCCCTGGAACGATGACAAAAACCGGGGGTTCCTGTTTTTCCATCACCCGAATCTGCATTGGCGAGGTATGAGTCCTCAAAACGATATCTTCGCTGATATAGAAGGTGTCTTGCATCTGTCTGGCCGGATGGTCTTTTGGGATATTCAGGGCTTCAAAATTATAATAGTCCAGCTCAACTTCCGGACCTCTGGCAATATTGAATCCCATTCTGGTGAAAATAGAAGTGATGTCATTAATAACCAGGGATGTGGGGTGGATATGGCCATGGAATTGCTGTCGACCGGGTAGCGTAATATCAATGGTGCCAGCAGCCACTTGTTGCTGGCGGACTGCCTGGGCAAGCTTTTTCCTGGCCTCTTCAAATCGGTTATGTAGCTTTTCCTTGATTTCATTGGCCAGCTGTCCCATAACCGGCCGCTGATCAGCAGACAGGGTGCCGAGGGCTTTGAGCAGGGTGGTAATTTCACCCTTGCGGCCAAGAAAACGCACTCGTAGCGCTTCAACTTCGTCGATCAGGGTTGAATCGTTTAGTGCCTGGGTAGCTTTTTCAAGCAGTTGTTGGAGTTTGTCTTTCATTACCCCTAGCCGTTGAGAGCCGCTGATGCAAAATCAACAAATTTACCGAATGCCGCGGGATCGTTGACAGCAATATCAGCCAAAACTTTACGGTCAACAGCGATATTAGCTTTGGTCAGGCCGTTAATCAGCCGGCTGTAAGACATGCCGTGCAAACGGGAAGCGGCATTGATCCGAACAATCCAGAGACCGCGGAAGTCACGTTTCCTGACCTTTCGGTCACGATAAGCATAGTTTAAGGCCCGGTCAACAGTCTCCACTGCATTACGGTATAATTTGCTTCGGGCACCACGGTAACCTTTAGCCAGTTTTAAAACTTTTTTATGTCGGCGAGTGGCTTTGAACCCACCTTTTACTCTAGGCATTGTTTTCTCCTTAAATGATCATAAATAATAAAATCAGGTACGATTCTGCCACCTCTATTTAGAGGTAGGGAAGCATCCTGACTATTCCCCGCCTGTTTGCCGGGTCGACAATGGCTGACTTGCGCAGATTTCTTTTTTGTTTTCTCGATTTACAGCTTAACAAGTGGCTGGAATAAGCCTTTCTCCGGACAATTTTCCCCGTTCCAGTGGTTCTGAAACGTTTACGTGCGCCGCTGTTTGATTTCATTTTAGGCATTGTATTCTCCTGACATAGGCTTGCTGACTGATTAGCGCTTTTTCTTGATTGGGGCAAGAACCAGAGAAAGCTGGCGTCCTTCCCGTTGAGGTTTTTGCTCAATTACACCATATTCTTTAACCGTATCCACCACCCGTTCCAACAAGGCCAGACCCTGATCAGTATAGGCCATTTCCCGACCACGAAAACGGATGGTAACTTTGGCTTTGTCGCCTTCTTCCAAAAACCGGATAATATGTTTGATCTTAAAATTAAAATCATGTTGATCGGTACGCGGCCGCATCTTTACTTCTTTAACCTGGATATTGGTCTGCTTCTTCTTCGCTTCCTGGGCTTTTTTGCTCTGTTGGTATTTAAACTTACCATAATCCATGATTTTACAAACTGGCGGGTCGGCATTGGGAGACACTTCCACCAGGTCAAGTCCGCGTTGACCGGCGATATCGAGGGCTTCGCCTAATGTTAAAATGCCAAGCTGGACACCGCTTTCATCAATGACTCTGGCATTATCCGCATTTATCTGTCGGTTGATTCTTGTACGTTCAGTTGCTATGGGAATTACCTCCTGCTAGCTGTTTCAGGTTTCGTTCAAAATGGCCGGCCTGCAGTACCGTTGGTCGACAGCTTTTATTTTACGAAATCTTCATTTGTTGCTGACATTCTTTATGCAAATGGGCGATAAACTTTTCAACTGTCATGAGCTCAAGATTTTCACCTTTTTCCCGTTTCCGGGGGGTGACCGTCATGGATTTTACTTCCTCATTGCCAATGATAAGCATGTAAGGTATCTTTTCCGCCTGTGCTTCCCTGATTTTGTACCCCAGCTTTTCATTGCGAAAATCGGTTTCCACTCGGATTTCATTTTGCTGCAATGTATGAGCTACTGTTTTGGCATATTCCAGCTGATCGTCGGTTACGGTCATAACTTTAACCTGAACCGGGGCCAGCCAGGTGGGAAAAGCGCCGGCGTAGTGTTCGATCAGAATGCCGATAAAACGTTCAATGGATCCCAGGATGACCCGGTGCAGCATGATGGGTCGGTGTTTTTCGCCATCAGCGCCAATATAGTTCAAATCAAAGCGCTCAGGAAGGGTGAAATCGCATTGAATAGTGGCGCACTGCCATTGGCGGTTCAATGCGTCTTTCAATTTGATATCGATTTTCGGCCCGTAAAAGGCCCCGTCACCGGCATTGATTTCGTAGTCAAGTTTATTATTTTCCAGAGCCTGGGTGAGGGCAGCCGTTGCCCGTTCCCAGTCCTCATCGGTGCCGATGGAATCTTTTGGCCTGGTACTCAGCTCCAATTTAAAAGAGAAACCGAAAACTTTCATGATATCGGCGACAAAAGCAATGATCCCGGTAATTTCATCCTGGAGCTGTTCAGGGGTGCAGATGATATGAGCATCATCCTGGGTAAACCCCCGGACCCGCAACAGGCCATGCAGAACCCCGGATTTTTCGTGGCGGTACACCGTTCCCAACTCGAAGTAACGTTGGGGAAGATCACGGTAGCTGTGAATTTTCGCCTTATAAATCAGCATATGAGCCAGGCAGTTCATGGGCTTGATGCCATACACCTGATCCTCAATCCGGGTAAAGTACATGTTTTCCCGGTAATGGTCATAATGTCCGGATTTCTGCCAGAGCTCTTGTTTCAATAATTGGGGTCCGATGACAATCTGGTATCCCCGCCTGAGATGTTCCCGTTTTTCAAAATCTTCCAGGATGGTGCGCAGCAGGGCGCCTTTCGGGTGCCAGATAATAAAACCAGCCCCAGCCTCATCCGAAATACTGAAAAGCTCCAGTTCTTTACCCAATTTCCGATGGTCACGATGCTTGGCTTCTTCCAGCATGTTCAGATGCTCCTGCAGTTTTACTTTGCTGGCAAAAGCAGTACCGTAGATACGCTGGAGCATTTTATTGTGTTCATCACCGCGCCAGTAGGCTCCGGCAACGCTGAGAAGCTTAACTCCGCCCTTGAGTAAACCGGTTTTTGGGATATGAGGTCCCCGGCAGAGATCAATGAAATTTCCCACTCGGTAAAGGGAAATGATTTCTCCCTCGGGCAATTCATTGATTAGCTCAAGCTTGTAGCTTTCATCAAAATCCGCAAACTGTTTCAGGGCGTCTTCCCGGCTGACTTCCAGGCGACTGAAGGGCTGATTCTTCTTGATCAGTTCCTTCATCTTTTTTTCGATTTTTTTCAGGTCTTCAGGGGTAAATGGCTGCTCCCGGTCAAAATCATAGTAGAAGCTATTCTCTATTGCAGGTCCAATGGTCACTTTGACTTTGGGGAAAAGTTCTTTTACCGCTTCAGCCATCACGTGGGCGGCACTGTGGCGTAGAATGTCAAGCCCTTCCGGTGAATCAATGGCAATAAGCTCAATGTTGGTTCCAGGTTGAGGAACAGTTGACAAATCTTTGGATATACCGTCAATCTTTGCCGCAACAATCCGTGATTTTAGCTCCTTTTTATGTTCAATAAGAAGTTCCCCAATGGTTTTTTCACCATCTTGGGGTATTTCAAGGCTGAACTCCGGGGCCAAATATATGCTCATAATGAATAATCTACCGTAAAAAAACAAAAGGCATCGATAATTCTCGGGATCCGATGCCTTGGATGGCCCTAACAACAAAGTGCCAGGCCGAATTTATTCTGCCATGGATATAATGAGGAATCAATTATCATCAAAGTGGTAGGCACAGGCGGTTTTGAACCGCCGACCTCTACCGTGTCAAGGTAGCGCTCTCCCCCTGAGCTATGCGCCTGTCTATAAATGAACTCTCCCTTTTTTTCAAGGCCTTGTTTCTAAACGATTTATTGTTGTTTTGTCAAGGGTTTTTCTCGCTGTTCTTATCTTTTCCTCTGCCATTGAGTACCATCCGGAGAATCTTTCAAAATTATGTTCAGGGATGCCAGACGGTCACGTATCTCATCGGCTGTTGCCCATTGTTTTTCCTTGCGTGCCTGGTTGCGTTGGGCAATCAATTCCTGGATTTCCTCTTCCGGAATTGGCAGATTTTTTTCATCCCCCTGATTTTTGAGAAAATCCATCGGTTTTGCCTCTAAAATTCCTAAAATATCAGCCAGTTCTTTGAACAGTAATAATGCTGCTACTAGATCATCATGGTGCCATAATTTTTGTGGATGACTGTCCAGGTAGCGATTGATGAATTTAGCGGCTTCGAAAAGCTGGCCAATCGCCAGGGCGGTGTTGAAATCATCATCCATGGCTTTGATGAAAGCTGCTTTTACCGTTGCCAATTCTTTATTCAATGGTGGCACGGAAGATTGTGCGGATTTTGAAGGTGACGCTGCCGTTGCTTCGACCGCGACCTGCAGTCGCTCTGCAGCCTGATACAGGCGGGTTAAACCGGTTCCGGCAGCATCCATAGTATCCCAGGAAAAATCAATGGGTGAGCGATAGTGGCTGGAAAGGATGAATAGACGCAGGGTCTCCGGATGATATTTTTGCAGTATATCCCGAATGGTAAAAAAATTACCCAACGATTTTGACATTTTTTCTTTGTTGATATTGACAAAACCATTATGCATCCAGTAGCGGACAAAAGTTTTACCGGTGGCTCCCTCGGACTGGGCGATCTCGTTTTCATGGTGGGGAAAAACCAGGTCTTTTCCACCTCCATGAATATCAAAGGTTTCACCCAGAATCTCCTGGCTCATGGCTGAACACTCGATATGCCATCCCGGGCGGCCCTGACCCCAGGGGCTTTCCCAGGAAGGTTCCCCAGGTTTGCTTTTTTTCCAGAGAGCGAAATCGAGGGGGCTTTCCTTGCGGTCATCAATTTCAATCCGGGCTCCAGATAGCAAATCATCTATTTTTTTGCCGGACAACTTGCCATAGGAGGAAAATTCCTTGAGCCGGTAAAAAACATCCCCATCGACCTCATAGGCCAGACCGTTGGCTTCCAGTTTTTTCACCAGCTCGATGATTTGCTTAATGTAATTGGTTGCCCGGGGCTCCACGGTCGGGCGTTTTAGCTGCAGGCGATCCATGTCTACATAGAATTCATGAATAAAGGTATCGGCCAGTTCTTTCCAGGATATCTTTTTTTCCTGGGCCCGCTTAATGATTTTATCGTCCACGTCGGTAAAATTACGGACGTAGGTAACGTCATAGCCTTTGTAGACCAGATATCGGTAGATGACATCGAAAACAATCAGGGAGCGGGCATGGCCCATGTGACAGAGGTCATACACGGTAACTCCACAGGCATACATGCCCACTTTCCGGTCATGAAGGGGGATAAACTCTTCTTTTTTTCTAGTTAAGGTATTGTAAATCTGCAAGAAAAACTCCTGTCGTCTGGGGGTGAATTTTTTGATTATTCCTGACAATCGCAGCTTGACATTATAATTATTTTGGATTACTAAGTCAACACTTCTCGCCGGTGTCAGCCGGCGGTGCTTTTTGTTTTTTAAACGTTGGTTTTCCAGTTGCCGAAGTGGCGGAATTGGTAGACGCGCTAGGTTCAGGGTCTAGTGAGCGTATGCTTGTGCGAGTTCGAGTCTCGCCTTCGGCACCATTTGATGATGAATGGCTGAAATCTTAAAAGGTTTCAGCCATTTTTTTTGCTTTCCAACATTGAGCCAACATTTCAAGGTCTTCCGGGGTATCAATTCCATGACCCTGGTGATCGCTGTCGATGAGGGTAATGGTATAACCGTTCTCCAGCCAGCGTAATTGTTCCAGAGATTCAATCTTTTCCAGTTCTCCTGGTTGTAATTCAGGGAGCCGTTGAAGAAAAGATCGATGATAACCGTAAATGCCGATATGTTGCCAGCAGGTGGGGTTGGGAAAGGTCAGCTCATCAACAGGAATAGAGCGGTTATGGGGAATGGGGGACCGGGAGAAATAAAGTGCCTGACCATTAAGATCAGTGACAATTTTAACAACATGCGGTGACCTGAAGCTGGCAGCCGAACGGATCGGACTGCGAGCGGTAATGATGGTTCTAGGTGATGAACCTACTCGCAGAGCCGCAGCAATTCCATCGATCAGTGAAGGGGAAATATCCGGTTCATCTCCCTGGACATTGATGAACCAGGTTGTTTCCGGGTGCCGAGCGGCGATTTCGGCAATCCTGTCTGTGCCGCTTTGGTGGTCGGTGCCGGTTATCTCTGCTTCTCCGCCGATGGCGGTAACCGCCTGGTAAATCCGCTGGTCATCGGTGGCAACGAGAACCTGGTCGGCAAGCTTAGATTGCTGGCACCGTTCCAGAACCCACTGGATCATTGGTTTGTCCAGTAATTTGGCCAGTGGCTTACCGGGGAAACGGGATGACTGGTAGCGGGCCGGGATGACAATCATCAGTTCTGACATCGCCTGCTCCTTCAATTATATCTTGAGAACAGTTCAATCGTTACTCAACTTTCTGACTTGCATTGCCAGGGACATTACAGGATGTTCGGGTTTGGCTCATAGCCGAGTCTGCTGACAGGCAGGCAGTTTTGGCCGCCGAAAGAATCACCACGATGGTGATTAGCGGCGAACACCTCGAAGCTGCACACGATGTGCAGCGAGAATGAGCGACAGGCACGGCTGTTTTTTCATAACTCAGAAAGTTGAGTTATGAAAATAGCTCTTTAAGAAATATCATCATTACCATAGTATCTGGCAGAAAAACCTTGACAAAGCAATAGTTATTAATTTAGCTTGATCTTACGCTAGAGTATCTGTAGTAAATTGTTGTTTTCCAGCTAATATTTAAGCAATTGGTGCTCAACTATAGCAGAAACCTGAATTGATATGTAAGTGAGTGTTTCAAGGGATTACCATACAGATTTTTCATATAGTTTTTAACTGGGGAGGGAAAAAATGAGTGATTCAGCAATCAAGACTGGCCAATCTGTGCTAAAAAAATTTACCCATGAAAGTGGAAAGCTTTGTCGCGTTGCTACCCGGCGGGTGAAACTATTTTCCATTCGCCGTCAACGTAAACATTACTTTCAAAATTTGGGGGAACGCCTTTACATATTCAAGGTTTTACAAAAAGAAGATAATGTCTGGGATAAAGAGGAGATATCTCAGCTATTATTGACTTTGTCAGACCTGGATCAAGAGCAGGAATTGCTGCTTCAGGAAATTAATGAGATAAAAACAGAGGAGATGGCTGCAACAGAGGCAGAAAGTTGTACGGAAACTTTTTCAACCCCTGAAAATCCGGGAACGGTGGAAACACCGGTTGCTGACAGCCAGGCTCCCGGTGATAAATCGGCGGCAAAAACGGAAGAAAGTAATGCTGCTGCTGCTGATAGTCCCGCAGACAAACCGGTGAAAAAAAGTTCGACGATTAGGAAGACCACAACAAAAGCAGCCGCCTCAACGGCAGAAAAGCCCAGAACTACAACGCTACAGGCACCCAGAAAAAAACCGGTGGAAAAAACGACTGCCAGTGAGACTGAAAAGAAATAGCATTTTTTAGATGTGGGTTTTAAAAATTTTTTTAATCAGTTTTTTTAACTCGTTCAGGTCTGCCGATTTAACTACATAGTAATCGGAGGCCATGGCTGTGACATCCCGCTTGAAAGAGCTGTAAGCAGATAGGAGGATAACCGGTAAGTCGTAGTATTTGTCCCGGATCATTTTCAATAGTTCAATGCCGCTTAACTGCGGCATTTTAATGTCCAGTATGATGATGTCTGGTTGTTCCTCCTCGATCATCTTCATTGCCTGCAGTGGGTCCCCGAGGCTGATTACCTCGTAGCCCTCATCCTCGAGCTCACAGGATAACAGTAAACGGATATTTTCCTCATCGTCAATTGAGAGAATCTTTTTTTTACTTTTCATTTTCCTGACTCCCCTAGTTTTACCTAAGTTAAGCGATTAGCCGTTGGCTATCAGCGTTTAGTTTTAAAAAATCAAGACATTACGTTTATGAGCAATAAGACCTGATGGGTGACAGTTTGTAATGGTAAAAATCCTGTAATCATTGAACTAATAGCTAATGGCTAAAAGCTAACTGCTCAATTTAAGTTTTAGTAACTTACAGGTTATTTTCTTGTTTTTTAACAAGAAAATGTTCTGATAAGGCTACTTACTTGCGGGCGCAGCCCGCATTAGCTCTTATTTTGTTGCCATTGTTCAATTAGGTAGGGTTTACTGTCTTCATAAATCTGGCAGAGTTCTTCGATTACTTCTTCAGCTTGGTAGTCGTCCAAGTTCTCAGTTTCATGTACAAATGATGAAATAAAACCATAATAGAGGGGAATTAAAGACTGCAGGACCTGTTGGCGGTCCTGAGCTGTCTGGTAAAACACAGCGTAATCAAAAACTACTTTCGCCCATAGTGTTTTCGGGAAGTCTATGTTGTCCCCGGCCATTTCAGCAACTTCCATCAGCTTCGTAAAAACCTGTTCAGAAAAAACCTGCTGGTATAAAGACTTATGGTTTGAAATTCCCTCAGTAAATTTGGTCATCATCCGGGAGACGTTAACATTCAGAGGCTTGGGTGCGGTTTCCGCTTGAAATCCCAAAATTGCCGTCGGTCGGCTGCCGACAACTTTCTGCCAATTGGATTCATAGATGGTCATCAGGGAGAAAATGGTACCGACCACCTGGATGAACATGGGGCCCAGATCCGCTCCGGGATCTTTGACATCATGGATTTTCGCCCCCATGAATGACTGGCAGATCTTAAAACCATTGACAATGGCGGTGGTGGTCATCCAGATGTCAATGCCGAAACGGGTGACATCCGTCTCCCAGACATCTTGCTTAAGGTAAAGCTCCAGGAGCTTGCCGGAAAAACCGAAATCACCCCCAATAGGCTGGCGAACCCGCCGACCGTAAAGGGCTCGGGTAAAAGGGTAGGCGATGCTGTTGGTGATAGTTCCGTCATACTTGTAGCGTTGGTAGAAGGGACAGGCATAACCATACCCTTTTGTTAGTACGGGAGTCAGCAGTAATTGTATCCATTCAGGGGTAATGCTGCGTAAATCGGAATCCAGCACTGCGCAGGCTTTGACTCCAAGTATGTGTGCCGCCTCAAAGATGGCCTTGAATGCCGAACCCTTGCCAGGAGTGCCAATATATTCGCTGCTTACGCTTTCCAGGGGAAATTGCGGTTCCTTGATGAAAAAGGTATCATAAGAATTGGTTCTGGTAATACGCTCAAAAACCATTCTGGTCTGATCATCAGAGCCGCCATCAGAATTAAATAATACCGCCCTGGAAGTAGGATAATATTTGGCTAGTCCAAGTTTAATGGCTTCAGCAACGTGGCCGATGGTTTCTTCATTGTTATAGCTGGGGATTCCAACCAGAATGTCAGCCTGAGTAATGGCGGTGATGGCTTTCCGTGCTTCACTGTTAAGAGCACTTTTCCTCATTCGCAGGTATCTCCTTGTCAGTTGTATTCAGAAACGCTGATAATAACATCCTAACGCGGGCTAACGCCCGCAACCAAAATCAATGTACCGGGTCATCCTGAATGTATTCCCGACAATTTCTTGTTTTTTATACCCCTCAAGGGGGTACTGAAAAGAGTGACAGGAATTCAGGCGTACGTTACTAACTTTTCAAGAGAGCCTGTAATAATATCTTAACCAGTTGTGGAAATGGTGTCAATAGATTTTGTCTGTTTCTGGTTTTTCCAGAGAGCATTTGCCGGTTTGGTGGAAAATGATTTCAAGTAGAAACTAACTCACGAGAGGCAGCTTGTGCGAAAGCGATATAGCGATGGTTTCGTTATTGATTAATGTCTTTTATTATGCTATGGATGCTTCTGATTTTAGCGGTATTATTGATGATTTTAATAAATGGCCGTCGGTATATTTAATTATAGCCGATGGTGTCGTAGTGTGTGAGAAGGGAGTCTCCTCGGAAAATGGCAAAAAGTAAAATATCGGTCAGAAGGGAATTGCGGCAACCAGATGGCTTTATGAAGACGGTCAATGCTGTGCAGGCATACGCCAAATCCCACAGTAAAAAAGTTATTGTGGGAGGGATAGTTGTTCTAACCCTATTGATTATGGTGTTGGGAACCCGTGCTTATCTCGGATACCAGAATAAACAGGCTTCCATGGTATTGGGTGTCGGACTGCAATATTTTGATGATATGAGCCAGCCAGACTCATTGAAGACTGGAATTGCCAAGCTGGAGGCGGGTGCCGGAACTTCACGTCTGGCGGCCTCCTATCCATTGGCCTGTTATCTGCGAGGTAATGGATATTATGTATTGAAACAGTACGATAAAGCCAATCAGGCTTATCAGGAAGCTTTGGATAAGGCCGCATCTGACACATATATTGCTGATTTGTGTCGTCTTGGTATGGCATATGTTGACTTTGAAAAACAGGATTATCTTGGTTGTCTGGAAATCCTGGCCAAAATACAGGCGGATCATACATCTACCAGTGAAGATGTTTATCTATTGCTGGGAATGAGCTATGAAAACCTGAAAAAATATGAACAGGCCAAAGCTGCTTATGAAAATCTGGTCCAGTTTGTTCCTGATACCCGCTATAAAGGCTGGGTTGATGAACGGCTAGAGTATTTTAAACTGATAGCCGGGTAAAACAGGTAAAGGCAGATAGTGAGTTGCGATGACTAAACTCAGAATTATAGCATTGTTTGTGTGGATGGTTGTTTTAATTGGCTGTGCCGCTGGTAATATTGAAGAACAAGCGGCACCAACCTTGCCCGATGATGTTTATGAAGAGATTTTGACCCATTACCGTAATCATCAATATGATCTGGTAAAGCAGTATATATCCCGGAGTCAGGAAAGTGGAGTTCGCGATAAGCGTCTCTATTTCCTCAGTGGTATTCTTGCCTGGCAGTCACAGAATTATGTGCAGGCCAAGGCAGCTTTCCAGCAGGCGGTTGACCTCGACCCGGGATATTCCGATGCCTATAATAATCTGGGCATTCTTTATATGCAGGATAAAGAGTATTCCAAGGCTGAAGCATCATTTCATCAGGCATTGCAGAACCCCCTCTACCTGACGCCTGAAAAGGCTCTGGTGAATTTGGGCAAGGTGATGGAAGCCAAGGATAATTCCGCTGCTGCCGAGCAATATTACCGACAGGCTATCAAATATAAACCCGCTTTTGTTCAGGCTTATTATAACCTTGGGATGCTTTTCTACCATACTGATAGATTCACTCAGGCAACGACAGCTTTTGAACGGGCGACTGCCTTGGCCCCACGATGGCCCCAGGTATGGCTGCGGTACGGGATGTCTTTGAAGAAAACTGGAAAGTTTGAAAAAGCGCGGGCTGCTTTCAGAAAAGTACTTGAAGTCAGTCCTCAAACAGAAGTGGCTAAACAGGCCGAAGTGGAGTTGCAGGAATTGCCGGCAACTGAAACAATGCCAGGAAAGAAAAAAATACCATGAGCGAAATACAGGAAAAGACTAATATTCGGCAGCAGCGGATTGAGAAAATTGAAAAACTACGGCAGCAAGGGATTAATCCTTTTGCCAATGGTTTTGTCCCCGGGGAAACAGCCGCGGATGTTGTCAGCCGTTTTGGGGCGGTCGAAAAGGAAGAGTTGGAGAACCATCCTTCCCAGGTAAAAGTAGCTGGTCGTCTGATGTCCCTGCGCTTTTTCGGCAAAGCGGCTTTCGCCCACCTGAAAGACCGGACCGGTCAAATTCAAATTTATGTTCGTAAGGATACAATCAGTGAAGACCTGTTTGAGATTTTCAAGGTATGTGATGTCGGGGATTTTATTGGGGTAGAAGGTAAAATATTTCGGACCCGGACCGGTGAATTGACGGTTTTGACTGAGCGGCTATGTTTGTTGACAAAATCCCTGCGACCTTTGCCGGAGAAGTGGCATGGATTGAAGGACGTGGAAACCCGGTATCGTCAGCGATATGTTGATTTGCTCGTAAACAGGGATGTGGTTGATACTTTTAAAAAACGCGTGAAAATTATTGATGGAATCCGCGACTTTTTCAAACAGCGTGATTTTATGGAAGTGGAAACCCCGATGATGCAGCCCATTGCCGGGGGGGCAACTGCGCGTCCTTTCGTTACCCATCATAATGCTCTGAATATGGAATTATTCCTTCGAGTTGCCCCAGAGCTCTATCTGAAGCGCCTGGTGGTCGGTGGTTTTGAGCGGGTTTTTGAAATTAATCGTAACTTTCGTAATGAGGGTATTTCCATTCAGCATAATCCTGAATTTACCATGCTTGAGTTTTATCAGGCTTATGCCACCTATCTGGATCTCATGCAGCTTACGGAAGAATTGTTTGCTTCTTTGGCTGAGCAGGTTTGTGGCAGCCACAATGTGGTCTATCAGGGGCAGGAAATTGATCTGACCCCGCCCTGGGACCATTTGACAGTGGTTGAATCCATTGAAAAGTATGGCGCTGTTCCGGCGGAAAGGCTTCAAACCCGTGATTCTGTGTTGCAGGTATTAAAGGAATTGGATATTGAGGTGGAGGAGAAAGACAGCAGCTATGGGAAACTGCTGATGAAAATCTTTGATGAAATTGTTGAGTCAAAACTGATCCAACCAACCTTTATTACGGATTATCCTGTTGAGATATCTCCTTTGTCCCGGAGAAGTGAAACGAATCCGGCTGTAACTGATCGATTTGAACTTTTCATTGCTGGCCGGGAGATGGCTAATGCTTTTTCTGAGTTGAACGATCCTCTGGATCAGCGTGAACGTTTTATTCAGCAGGTAAAGGAAAAAGAAGCTGGGGATGAGGAGGCTCATCAGTATGACGCGGATTATATCAGGGCTTTAGAATATGGCTTGCCTCCGACTGCTGGTGAAGGGATAGGTGTAGACCGGCTGGTTATGCTGCTCACCGATTCCCCTTCAATCCGTGATGTTATATTATTTCCCCTGTTGAAACCTGAAAACAAAGAGTCCTGAACTTGTTCCTTGAGTTATTCATAGCTTTTCGTTATCTGCTTGCTAAACGGAAACAGATATTTATTTCACTAATTACCATGATTTCCATTGCTGGGGTTGCCCTGGGGGTGGCAGCATTGATTGTGGTTATGTCAGTGATGAGTGGTTTTGAGACGGAGCTGAAAAGCCGGATTTTAGGGAATAATGCCCATATTGTCGTGATGCGTTATGGTGGTGCCATTTCCGATTATGAAAAAGTTATTGAAAAGGTGCAAAAGGTTCCCGGGGTTAAATTGGCTGCCCCTTTTGTTCTTAATCAGGTGATGATAGCCCATGGTCGGACGGTCAGCGGGGTGGTGTTCCGGGGTATTGACCTGGAAACTGATCCGCTTGGTAAGGATGTCCGCAGCCAGATAACTGCCGGTTCATTCATGAAAGCCGCTGTAAATACTTCCTCGGGCAGCCATGACTATCCGGGCATTATTTTAGGCAGTGAACTGGCCAAAAACCTTGGGGTTTCGGTTGGCGGGCGGGTCAGGATTATATCGCCGGTTGGTTCTCCGACACCGTTGGGCATGGTTCCAAGAATGAAGCTGTTCCAGGTTGAAGGGATCTTTTCTTCCGGTATGTATGAGTATGATTCTTCATTGGTTTATGTGGATTTGGCAGCCGCTCAGCGACTGTTTGGGCTGGATGAAAAAGTTTCAGGAATTTCTGTCCAGGTTGCCGATGTCTACGGTGCCGGTGCGGTGGGGAAAAAGATCCAGCAACTGTTGGGGTATCCTTTCTGGGCCCGTGATTGGACGGATATGAACCGTAATCTTTTTTCGGCGCTCAAGCTCGAGCAGGTGACCATGTTTGTAATTTTAATGCTGATAATTCTGGTCGCAGCCTTTAATATTGTTTCCACCCTTTTTATGGTGGTAATGGAAAAGCATAAAGATATTGCCATCCTTAAAACCCTGGGTATGCCGGCCAGGAGAGTCATGAGAATATTTGTCTGGGAGGGAATGATTGTTGGCGTTATGGGTACCTTGTTAGGTTTGGGAGCTGGCATCGGTATTTGTGAGTTATTGAAAAACTATCATTTCATTAATTTGCCCAGTGACATTTATTATGTTACTACCCTGCCGGTTAATCTGGAACCATTTTATGTGCTTTTAATCTGTTTTGTGTCTTTGCTTATTTCCTTTCTGGCAACCATTTATCCTTCGTATAGGGCGTCTAAAATGCTACCTGCTGAGGCCCTGAGATATGAGTAGCTTATGAGTGCCATGTTTTTTGGTAAAAAAGATAGAACTGATCATCCGGCTTCCCGCATTGATCGTCTCAATGAGCAATTGCTTAAAAATCCAGGAAGTTTTCATCTCCAGGTCAAGTTGGCTGAAGCCTACATCCAGAATGGTGATTCTGACCGGGGCATCTCGTTGTTGATGAAAATGGCTGAGAAAGATGCCCGTGAAGGGGCAGTGGATAAAGCTATCGCGGTCTATAAGCTGATATTGCGCTATGATCCTGACAATATTGAGATCAGAGATATCCTGGCAAATCTTTACAGCTACAAGGGATTTACGGCAGAGGCTGCTGCCCTCGGAGAATTATCTCTGGGGGATGAACATGAAATTAAGGAAGAAATTAACCTTTTGCCACAAATATCCCTGGATGATTTGGAACAACTAAGCAAAGTGTTCCCGTCTTCCCAGGTAAAAGCCGGCGATGATATCGTTCGTCAGGGAGATGCTGGCGATGTTTTCTATGTTATTATCGAAGGGCAGGTAGGAGTGGTTCTGCGTGAAAAGGATCATCAGGAAAATGAAGTGGTGCAATTGGGGCCTGGTAATTTCTTTGGTGAGATGAGTATCTTGGGGGGAGGAGCCAGGAGGGCTACCGTACGGGCTTTGACGGATTGCCACCTGCTGAATATTCCGCAGGAACAATTTGAAATGATTGAGCGGCAGTTTCCGCAGTTGCAGCAGTTGATTGTTGACGGCTACCATAAAAGGATGATTGATGTGGTTTTGTCCTCCCTGATGTTTTTCCATCGATTTCCGGATAACCGCCGTTCAGAAATTATTTCCCGGCTGGAAATAATGCCGGTGACCAAAGGTGACTGTCTGATTAAAGAAGGCAAAAAAAATCAGACCTTATATATTATTCTTTCCGGGGAAATGCAGGTACAGATACAGTCCGGCGAAAAATGTATTAAGCTGGCAGAATTGGGTAAAGGAAGTTTCTTTGGTGAGATATCTATGATCACCGGTCGGCCGGCTATTGCGACAGTTCTTGCCCTCACTGATGGTTTACTGGCTTCCATGGACCGGAAACTTCTTGACGAGATTGCTACTCAGTTTCCCCATTTCCTGCGCAAAGTTATGGAAAAACTTAAAAAGCGTAATCAGCAGACCATGAGTTGTATGATAGAACATTATCAAACTGATTAATTGGTGGATTATGTCACGGGAATTAATCAGGGTTGAACAATTGTCTAAAGAATTTCATCTTGATGGTGAAACTATCCCGGTTCTGGAGGGGATAAATCTATCAGTTAATGTTGGTGAACGGTTGGCTATCTGCGGGGAATCCGGCGCCGGGAAGAGTACCCTGCTCCAGATCCTGGGGGCCCTTGACCAGCCAACTTCTGGTAGTCTTTTTTTTTCTGGTGATAATGTATTTAGCTGGTCCCAGGAGAAGCTGGCTGACTGGCGGAACGCCAGGGTGGGCTTTGTCTTTCAGTTTCACCACCTGCTGCCAGAGTTTACTGCCCTGGAAAATGTCATGATTCCATCCCTGATACGGGGCGACAGCCGTAAATTGGCTGATATGTCAGCCCGAACTATTTTGACTCGGGTGGGTTTGTCGCACCGTCTACAGCATAAACCAGGTGAGCTCTCCGGGGGAGAACAGCAGCGGGTAGCCTTGGCCAGAGCTCTGGTTCTTAAGCCCTCTCTGGTATTGGCAGATGAGCCGACGGGAAACCTTGATCGTAAAAATAGTCTGGAAGTGGAGGGCTTGTTGTTCGAACTGAATAAGGAATTTGGCTTAGCCCTGGTTGTGATTACCCATAGTCAGCGCCTTGCTGACCGCATGAGTAGAATTATTTACCTTGAAGACGGGTCAATGAGAGAGGGTATTGTTTAGTGACTCGTCAGTCTATATCCTCTATTTTTTTTCCTATCCTTTTCATTCTGGTTTTCATTCTGTATCCGGGCTTAGCCAGGTCCCAGAATCTTGATTATAATGGTTATCCTGTTGCCCAAGTGGTGGTGCTGGGAAATCAGAAGGTAGCCAAAAAGGCTATTCTTGATAAAATGAAAACCAAGCCGGGAGCTGTATTTTCAGATGTTCAACTTGACGATGACCTGAAAGCTATTTATTCACTGGGTTTTTTTGAGAATATCCTGATGAATCTGACAGGCTCAGGGGGAAAAGTTGAAGTGGCAGTGGTGGTGGTGGAAAAGCCTTCTGTTGCCTCGATCGTCATCACGGGGAACCGGAAGATAAAAAGAAAAGACCTGCTTAAAGAGATTACTGTCAGAACATTTGCCATCCTGAGTGCCGAAAAAATTTCTGAAAGTGAGGAAAAAATTCGCATATTTTATCATGATAAGGGATTTTTTTCCGTTACGGTCAAGACTAAAATTAAACCGGCAGCAAAAAATCGGGTAAAAGTTATTTTTTCCATCAAAGAAGGCCGAAAGAGCTATGTGAAGAAAATACGCTTTCACGGAAATGATGCTTTTAGTGACTGGCGTCTGCGTCGACAACTCCAGACCAAAACCTATTCATTTTTCCTGACCTGGGTTACTGACGCCGGTATCCTGAAGCAGGAAATGCTCGAGCACGATGCCAGCCTGTTAAAATCATATTATCTCAGTAAAGGATATGTCCAGGCTCGAATCGGCAAACCGAAAATATCGCTGGGTGATAACAAAAAATGGATATATCTGGATTTTGATGTTCATGAAGGGGATGTTTTCAACCTGGGCGATATTGATATCAGTGATAAAGAACTTGATCCAGAGGCAAAGAAAAAAATTATTGGCAGGCTCAAAGGCAAGAGCGGAGAGGTGTTCAGCAATATAAACCTCCATGATGATATCGAAAAATTGGATACCTATTATGCGGATCAGGGATATGCCTTTGTTGACATCAATCCGCTTTCCAGTGTTGATCCCGAAAAGCATCAAGTTAACATCAAATACAGTATTGACCGTGGGAAACAGTTTCATTTCGGTCGTGTTGAGATAAATGGTAATACCAAGACCAGGGATAAAGTTATTCGCCGGGAACTGCGCTTTGGTGAAGGTGACCTCTACAGTGCTTCCCGGCTGAAAAGAAGTCGTGAACGGTTAACGAATACCGAATTTTTTTCTGAAGCCGATATAAAAACAAAACCAGGTGATGATGAGACCATGGATGTTGATGTCTCCGTTATTGAGGGACAGACCGGATCATTCAGTGTCGGCTTGGGTTACAGCTCGGTTGATTCAATTATCGGGATGGCCAGTATTTCCAAGAAAAACTTTCTTGGCAAAGGCTGGAACATGGCTTTTCATGTGGAACTCTCCGGTACCAGGAGTTTATATAATATTAGTTTGACCGATCCCTATTTTCTGGATATCCCCCTGTCTGCCGGTTTCTCCCTCTATAATGAAGAAGTTGAATATGACGCTTATGATACGAAGCAGAAGGGATTTCGGGTTACCTTTGGCAAACCCATTGATGAATATACCAGCTGGTCCATGGGTTACCGGTTGGAAAACGTAAAAATTTATAATATAGATTATTATGTCTCCGATTATATCCAGGATGAAGAAGGAACTACCACTACCAGTCAGCTCTACTTCAGTCTTATTCGTGATAAACGGGACAACTATCTCTTTCCTCGGCACGGGTACCGGCTGAAGGGAACCACAATTCTGGCTGGTGGCCCGCTGGGGTTTGATAATAAATATTATAAGCTGATTCTGGAGGCCCATAAATTCTTTCCCTTTAAATGGGACAGCGCTTTTCACCTGAAGGGATTGTTTGGATATGCTGATGGATTTGGTGGCCAGGACTTACCCCTGTATGAGCGCTTTTACGTTGGCGGAATGAATTCAGTCAGGGGTTTTGAATATGGTGAAGCGGGTCCGGAAGATGAATATGGCAATGTTGTGGGTGGAATTAGTGAGTTGTATTTCAACACCGAATGGATTTTCCCGCTGGTCAAAAGTATGGGGCTGCGGGGGGTGGTATTCTTCGATGCCGGCAAGGCGTTTGATGATGATGAATCCATTGATTTTGATTTGCGTAAAAGTGTTGGTTTCGGCATTCGTTGGAAATCACCCATGGGACCATTGCGGGTTGAATGGGGATATAACTTAAGTCCTGAAGATGATGAAAAGAGCCGGGTATGGGATTTCTCCGTTGGGGCATTTTATTAAAGGGTCTCAACTTTCTGAGTTGTTCTAAAAACAGCCCAGCCTGTCGCCGTGCCTGCCAGCAGGCTGGGCGGACACGGCTATGAGCCAGGCCCGAACATCCTGTAATGTACTCTTGGCAATGCAAGTCAGAAAGTTGAGTAAAGGTATTATTATGGCTGTAAGTAATGCAATAATTTTAACAATAGTGTTATTATAACCTGAATCTTTTATTCTGAAAGGAGTCTCTCAATGAAACATAACAAAATCTTTGGAACTTTACTGCTGGCGGCCTTTATTATGCTTGCTTGTCCCTTGCTCAGCTTGGCGCAAAACGCACCGGGTCTAAAAATTGCCTATATTGATTTACAGAAAGTTATGGGCTTATCTGATGCAGGGAAGCAATCCCGTGAAATCCTGGAAAAAAAGCGGGCTGATCTGGGCAAAAAAATCAAAGAGCGGGAAATGCAGCTTAATCAGAAGAAAACAGAGCTTGAGCGCCAGGGGATGATGCTCAGTGATGCGGCCAAAGCTGAAAAAGAAGCTGAATACCAGAAAGAAGTCAGGAACTTTAAGCTGTTTGTTTCCGATTCCGAACAGGAGCTGAAAAAAACCTACCAGGAACTGACCAAGTCAATTCTTAAGGATCTGGAAAAAGTTATCATAAAATTTGGTAAAGATGGTAATTACAGCATGATCCTGGGAAAACAGGAGAGTAGTATTTTTTACGCTGATAAAACCTATGATGTCTCCCCACAGGTGATTGATGTCTATAATGCCTGGAAAAATGAACAAAATGCAGCTGCAAAGAAAGAGAAAAAAGCAGCTGCAAAGAAAGAGAAAAAAGCGGCTGAAAAGAAAAAGTAGAAAAGATATTGCCGGTAAGAATGAAAACTCCTGCCTTTAGCATTGCTGAAATTGCCGACGTGGTTCATGGCAAGTTGTTGGCTGATGATCCCACACTCCAGGTATGTCGGGTGGCGCCATTGAAAGAGGCCGGTCCTGACGACCTGACTTTTTTTTATGATCGTAAACTGGCCAAATTTATTTCTGCGGCCCGGGCCGGGGTTATCGTGGTCGGTGAAAAGATTCCCGGTTGCCTACGACCACAGATTATTGTTCCACAACCAGATTTGGCCATGATTCAGATCCTGGAACTCTTTTATCCGTCAAAAGAATACCCTTCGGGCATTTCAGCTGAGGCGCATGTCGCTGATAGCGCGGTTATCAATGACCGGGTTACCATTTTCCCCGGAGTTTATATCGGGGATGGTAGTATCTTGCATGCCGGAGTGGTCATCCACCCGGGAGTGGTTGTTGGCGATTATTGTGAAATTGGTGTCGATACCATTATTTATCCGAACGTAACCATTTATGATGGTTGTCGTATTGGTGAACGGTGCCTGATTCATGCTGGAACGGTGATTGGCAGTGATGGCTATGCTTTTACCTGGGATGGCCGGCAACATCGTAAAATTCCCCAGGTGGGGATTGTTGAAATTAGCAATGATGTGGAAATCGGGGCAAATAATACCATTGATCGGGCGGCATTGACGGTGACCAGGATTGCCGATGGGGTGAAAACAGATAATCTGGTTCAGATTGCCCATAACGTCCAGGTTGGAGAGAATTCGCTGCTGGTGGCCCAGGTAGGGATTGCCGGCAGTACGATTGTCGGGAAGAATGTTATTTTGGCTGGCCAAGCCGGGGTGACTGGGCATATTTCCATTGGTGACGGTTCAATTATCGGCCCCCAGACCGGGGTCACTCGCAATATTGCTCCGGGTGAAGTGGTGTTAGGTTCCCCCCAGATGCCCCACCGGAATTTTTTGAAAACCGCTTCTATTTTCCCCCGGCTGCCGGAAATGCGGAAGAAATTGCGTGAGCTGGAAAAACAAATGATGACTCTTCGTGAACAATTAGCAGCTATGACTGGAGAAAATCATGTTTGATATTAACCAAATCATGGCCTATCTACCACATCGTTATCCCTTTCTGCTGGTTGATCGGGTTTTGAAACTAGAGCCAGGAAAAAAGATTACTGCCAAGAAGAATGTGTCTATTAATGACCCCTTTTTTCAAGGTCATTTTCCCGGGAATCCGGTTATGCCTGGTGTTTTGATTATCGAAGCCCTGGCTCAAACTGGTGGTATATTGTCATTACATAGTGGAGGGGTTTCCCTGGGTGATGGGAGTAGTGATCAGAAAGTATATTTTCTGGGTATTGATAAAGCCCGCTTTAGAAAAGTTGTGCAGCCTGGAGATACTTTGATTCTGGAAGTGAAAATCATCCAAAATCGGGGAAATATATGGAAATATCATGGCGAAGCCAAAGTTGATGGAATCATGGCAGCTGAAGCGGATATGGTAGCCAGCATAAATTAGTTTCCATCGGGAAAGCCAGTGTTTCCAGATGGGAAATCAACTTTCTGTAGTCAGCTGAACTATCTGTTTTTCCAAGGTTTTGCTGAAAGCTGAAAGCTAATTGCTAATTGCTAATCGCTAATCGCTAATCGCTGAAAGCTAATTAGTAATTCTTTTTTAATTTGTTTTTGAGTGGAAACTCGTTCGAAGGAGAAACTGTGGCCGAAATTCATCCCACAGCAATAGTGTCCCCGGCGGCATCGATAGCCGGAAATGTTGTTATTGGGCCTTATGCAGTTATAGAAGGTGAGGTTGTTCTTGGTGATGGAGTTAAAGTTGATCACCATGCTACCGTAACTGGCAAAACAATGATTGATGCCGGTTGCCGGATATATCCCTATGCTCTGGTGGGTACCGACCCTCAAGATTTGAAATACAAGGGTGGGGATAGTGAACTGACTGTCGGGGAAAAGACGATTGTCCGGGAATATGTTACCATCAGTCGGGGTACGCCTACCGGTGGGGTTATAACCAGGGTGGGAAAACAATGTTTTCTGATGGCTTATTGTCATGTGGCCCATGATTGTCAGCTGGGTGACCAGGTCATGATGGCAAATGGAGCGACTTTGGCTGGCCATATTATTATTGAGAATCAAGCGATTATAGGTGGTCTGGCGGCCATCCATCAATTTTGTCGGATTGGCTGTTCTGCTATGATTGCCGGGATGGCTGGGGTCAGCCAGGATGTACCGCCTTATTGCCTGGCATCGGGAAACCATTCACGTTTGCATGGCCTTAACCTGATTGGTTTAAGGCGACAGGGATTTTCCAAAGAGACTATCAGGGTTTTAAAAAAGGTCTTTCTCCTGTTTTTTCACCGTTTACCTGGGATTGGATTGGCCCAGGCCATGGAACAGGTGGAGAAAGAGTACTCGCAATTTCCCGAAGTTAATCATATGCTGGAGTTCATTCGGGGGTCTGAACGGGGAATCTGTCGGAAATCATGAATCATAAAAAACTGCGAGTTGGTGTTGTCGGCGTTGGTCATTTAGGTTGTTTTCATGTTCAGAAATATGCCCAAATGTCTGATGTTGATCTGGTTGGCATTGTAGATATCAACCAGAAACAAGCGCAAGAAATAGCCAATCAATACCATACCGAGGCTTTTGCCACTGCTGAAGAGCTTTATCCTCAGGTTGATGCCGTTTCCGTGGTCGTTCCTACCGTTGACCATTGCCAGGTTGCCTGCCAGGCTTTGAATGGCGGGCTACATGTCTTGTTGGAAAAGCCGATTGCAGCAACGGTAGCGGAAGCTGAAGAGCTGGTGCAGTTGGCCGAGGAAAAACAGCGTATTCTGCAGATTGGTCACTTGGAGCGTTTTAATCCGGCGTTTGTTGCCGGGCTTGAGATAACCAAACAGCCACGCTTTCTGGAAGTTCACCGTTTAGCTCCCTTTACTTTTCGTAGCGTGGATGTGGATGTGGTGCTGGATCTGATGATTCACGATCTTGATTTAGTGCTCTGTCTGGTGAAAAGTCCCATTTCAGAAATATTTGCCGTTGGAGTGCCGGTACTTTCTGATCAGGTTGACATTGCTAATGTGAGAATTCATTTTATGAATGGTGCGGTTTGCAACCTCACCGCCAGCCGGGTGTCCGTTCAGAAGGAACGTAAAATACGTCTTTTTCAGCCGGATGTGTATATTTCGATGGATTTGGCCAATTTTTCCCTGGTTCAATGCGAAAAAAAAGAGCTGGATTATTACTCGCCCATTCCAAATATTAGTGTACAGAAACATGAATATCCTGAAGCTGATTCTTTAAAGCTGGAGATTGAATCATTTACGCACTCTGTTTGTGATCATTGCGCTCCTGCGGTGTCCGGTGCCGATGGCCTGGCAGCCTTGAAAGTAGCTTTTAGGATTAAAGAGATCATTGCCGCGGCTCAATAGTAGTGATCAGGTTGTGACGAGAAATGTCCATGAATTCAGCTGCAGGTTCCCGGGATGTGGTTCATAAAGCGGTAAGGATATGCATCATTTCCGGGGAAGATTCAGGGGATTTTCATGGTGCTAATCTTGCCCTGGCCATTAGGGAGATACTCCCCGGAGTTCAGATTGATGGGGTTGGCGGTTCACGCATGGCTGCTGCCGGCGTTTTCCTGATTTTTCCATCCTCACGCTTGTCAGTGGTTGGAATCACCGAGGTAATAGGCCGTATTCCATCCATTGTCAAAGGATGGAACAGGATAAAAACCTACCTTCAAGAGCAGCATCCCGACTTGGTGGTGCTGGTCGATTTCCCGGATTTTAATCTTCACCTGATCGCTCCCCAGGTAAAAAAACTCGGGATTCCCCTGGTGTATTATATCAGTCCTCAGCTTTGGGCCTGGCGTCAAGGGCGGATAAAAAAGATTCGGGTTCTGGTTGACCGTATGCTGGTGATTTTACCTTTTGAACAAGAGTTCTACCAACAGTCCGGAGTCCCGGTGTCTTATACCGGCCATCCATTAGTTGATGAGTTTGCTGACTTTGAAGTTTTACCGAGGTCGCAGCGGCCCTATATTGCCCTGCTGCCTGGCAGTCGCCCCACGGAAGTGAAGCGTCTTTTGCCAACTATGCTGGAAGCTGCTGCCCTGATTCGTAAAACGCATCCTGAACAGGAATTTATTTTGCCGCTGGCACCATCGCTTGAGGATGAATTCCTGAAAGAAGTTATTCCTGCAGGTTTTGGGAACTGGGTAGTGACAGTTCGCAAACCGTTATCTATCTCTCTCCGTTGTGCATTTTTTGCCATTGTTGCTTCGGGAACGGCCACCTTGGAGACTGCCTTGGCCGAAGTTCCCATGGTGGTGGTGTACCGGGTGGGAAAGTTGTCATATGTAATCGGAAAAAAGCTAATTTCCGTACCCCATATCAGTTTGGTCAATCTGATTGCCGGTCGTGAGGTGGTTCCTGAACTGATTCAGGACGAAGTTAATGCTGAAAATATATGCCTTCGGACAGAGGAAATTATCGATCATCAAGAAAATTTTGATCGGGTTGTTCAAGACCTCAAGAAAGTGAAAACTCTGCTGGGGCCGGCTGGTGGTGCTGCGCGGGCAGCCCGGGAAGTTGTAGGCTGTTTAAAAAATGTCATAACCTAATCCGGCGTAGCCGGAAGCAAATAGGTGATTTTTAAGAATATTTGAGCAGGTCTGCGAATTGTGGGGATATGACCTTAATTATTGATGGGTTCCCAATAATTAAGGATCGTGTACCCCCTGATTCAACGTTTTGACTGTTTTGCGCAAAACTTTATTGTTAAGTAATTGAACTTTCTGAGTTATGAAAAAACAGCCCTGCCTGTGGCCGTGCCTGCCGGCAGGCACGGCTATGAGCCAAGCCAGAACATCCTGATAATGTATTCTGGTAACACAAGTCAGCAAGTTGAGTAAGCAACTAACCGGACATCAATGATCCATGGCCATTATTATTACAATTTTTCTTTGCCTGCTTTTGTTTTTACTTTTGGGTTTCAGGCTGGTGGCTTATCTGTTCCGCTGGCTTGAAATCAGCAATCGTCCTGATTATAATCCTCCGTCAATTAATTCCTTTCCTTCTTTTTGTGGGCACCTTTCTTTTGCCGTCATTTGGGCAGCTTTGATTGAATCACTGAGCAGCATTATTATGGTGGTGCTGCTGCTGGCTGCCTGGTTGCGGAAACTCATGTGCCGATGTTTTCATGTTAAAAATCAATCACTGACCGATAGCCGGATACCGGTGATTGTCCTGGTTCCCGGTTACCTGATGAATGATGGTTGTATGTGGGTTTTAAGGTGGCGTCTGGTGCGGGATGGTTTTACGGTTAGAGTTTTTGAACCAGTGGATAAAATGTCTTCGATTGATAACCAGGCTCGCCGACTCGGTGAATTTATTGATACAACTATTAATGGCGATCCTACCTTGACTTTGATTGGTCACAGCATGGGAGGGTTGGTGTGTCGCCAGTATGTGGCGAAATATAGTTATGGACTCCCGACTGTGAACCGGTTGATTACCCTTGGTACTCCTCACCGTGGTACCAAGCTCTGGTCGGCTGGAATCGGGGCAGTGGTTCGTGACCTGAGGCCTGGATCACCTTTTCTGGTGCAGTTAGAAGAATTTTCGGTTGGACAATATCCACCTCAACGGCTTTCCATTGCCTCTGATTTTGACGAGCTGGTTATTCCCAACGAGCATGCTGATTATCCAGATGCTGAACATCGTAGAGTTCACCTTGTTGGCCATTTCAGGTTGGTGTTGAGTGCCCGTGTCTATGAGCTTATCCAACAATATCTCAAAAAATCTTGAGGCTACCTTGAAATTATTATTTTAGCGATTATAATTATGAGGAGAGGGTCAAGTGTTTAGATGTTTTTCTGTATAGTACAGTTTGAAAGGAGAAGCGAATGAAAATTGGCATAATAAGTGATACCCATGGTTCAGCATTGGCTTGGTCGCAGGCCATTGATGGTCCCTTTAATGATGTGGACTTCATCTTTCATGCTGGAGATGTGTTATATCATGGTGCCAGGAATCCTTTCCCCTTTGGTTACCAGACCAGCGAACTTGCCGACTTGATTAACAGTAGTCCGGTTCCCCTCTTGATTGCCGAGGGAAATTGTGATTCGGCGGTGGATGAAACCGTGCTCAATTATCCCATCCAGCCACTGGTGTTTTCCCAATTGGAAGGCGTGCGTTATTGCGTCACCCATGGAGACCGGGGTGGGATGGCGGATTTTCTTCGTTTGGGCCATCGATACCGGGCCGATTTTCTGATTACTGGCCACTCCCATATCCGCAGGTTGAAAAAAGAGAATCATGTGATTCATCTAAATCCCGGGTCGGCAGCTTTACCTAAAGATCATATTAATGGCTCAGTGGGAGTGATAGATACCCTGCAACGAACAGTAAATATTATTGATCTGGAAACCGGTGAGATTTTAGAAAACCTCGGTTTTTCAATAAAATAACTCAACTTTCTGAGTTGCTCTAAAAACCGCCTGCCTGTCGGCAGACACGGCTATGAGCCAAGCCCGAACATCCTGTAATGTATTCTTGGCAGTGCAAGGCAGAAAGTTGAGAAATAAGTTAAAATCACTTTTCATAGAGTGATGGTTCGCCTACCGGTCTGGTTTTAAACCGCCGGTGAATCCAGAAATAATCTTCCGGCATCAGTCGGATTCCTTCCTCTATGCGACGATTCATCAGGGTCGCATCTGCTACCGGATCATCGGTGGGAAAAGGTTCAAGTGGCGGCATGAAGACCATTTCCACCCCCTTTCCATAAGTCAGAAAACGGCTGAAACAGGGAATGACCACGGCATCAGCCAGTTTGGCAAGCCGGCCGAGAGTGGGATACGTCGCGGTCTGGATGCCAAAAAAAGGAACGAAAATTCCCCGACGGCGACCAGGATTCTGATCTGGCAGATAATAGAAAGTTAATCCCTGGCGTAATAAGCGCACCAGGGTTTTTAGTGAGGTTTTACGCTCGATCATGATGCCGCCATATCGGCAGCGTCCTTGGTATACCTGCCGGTCAATAACCGGATCATGTATTTTCTGGTACATGCTGACCCCAGGGAATTCGAGGGAAAAACACATGCCCCCGAGCTCAAGGCCAAGAAAATGGGGAGCCAGGAAAATAATGTGGCGGCCTTCGGCAACCACCCGGTCATAGATTTCACGATTGCGGTAATGTATAAGTCTTTTCAGCCGCTTTTTCGAGGCAACCCAGCTGACTCCACTGTTGAATAAAGCCACCCCCAAGGCGGCGAAATGCCGGCGGGTTAAGCGGCTAACCTCCTTGGCAGAGAGTTCAGGAAAACAAAGCTCAATATTTTGGTGGGCAATACGACGTCGGGAAGCAAGCAGGTAGTAGGCCAGGCGACCAGTGATGGTTCCCAGGTACCAGAGCAGTGGGAGGGGAAGCAGACCAAATGCTTTAGCAAGCCAGACGGCCGCCCATGATGGCCAGTAGCGGGGGCGATAGAGTGGTTTCATGATGGAATGGGAGAACTTAAAAGAAATATTTACTTAGGGGTGATAATTCTTCCTGGTTGAATGTCTGGTATTCTCGGTCCACCCGGTTAATCAATTTGATGAAACGATAACGCATGGCATTCTTGGCATCTTCAAGAGAACGATGCCCGGCATCCTGACACCGTGGACAGGCATTGATGGGAATTTCTATGCCCAGACAGCGGTCATGAACCGATGATCTGCTTTCAATAATCCTCAAACCGGCACAGGCCGAGCAGATCATCACCTTTTCTGTCTGTTCATCACTGATGCCATCGGTATCGTAATAGACTGATTTTGAGCGGCTGGAAAAATCACCTTCCTGGCCGACCGGTTTGATCGGCTGTCGGTATTGGTCCATGATTTCCCGACAGAGATTTTCAATATAAACATCTATTTTTGTGGATTGACGTATCTTTTCCGGATCATAGTCCGGTTCTCTCACATGGCTGTAGTCAACCCCGGCCATGGCTAATACAATGCCCAGGTTGACATAGGGCAGGGCCCCCTGGATGGCATAGCCGCCTTCCAGGACGGCAATGTCAGGGTTTAGCTTTTCATTGAGCCTGGCATAACCCTGGGCTGAAAAACTCATGTTGGTAATCGGGTCGGTGTAATGGTTGTCCTGGCCGGCGGAGTTGATGATTAGGTCAGGCTTGAAATCCTCCAGGATTGGTAGGACGACTTCATCTATAACATATAAAAAACCGCTGTCGGATGTTTGGGGTGGCAGAGGGATGTTAATGGTTTTGCTGATGGCGTTTGGTCCTCCTCGTTCACTTACAAAGCCGGTTCCAGGATAGATGGTACGACCATCCTGATGCAGGGATATGAACAGTGTATTGGGGTCATGCCAGTAGATGTTCTGGGTGCCGTCACCATGGTGACAGTCCGTGTCAACGATGGCAATTTTACACTGACCATAGGTTTCCCGGATATATTCAATCATAACTGCTTCGTTGTTGATGTTGCAGAAACCACGATTCCCATGTACCACCTTCATGGCATGGTGCCCGGGAGGCCGGACGATGGCAAAGGCTTTATCAACCTTCTTTTCCATCACCAGTTGGGCGGCTTTAATAGCTCCTCCGGCGGCAATCAGGTGAGATTCTGTGGTTACCGCTTCGACGTTCGGATAGCAGAAATGGGTCCGATTGATATCCACCTGGGCCGCAATCTCCGGTTTGTATTCATTGATGCCGCTGATATCAAAAATTCCCTCCTCCCGCAGCTGGTCCTGGGTGTAGAGCAGTCGTTCTTCCCGCTCAGGATGGGTGGCGTCGATGGCCCAGTCATAGGCCGGGAAAAAAATAACTCCCAGTTTGTTGTCAGCGGAAATCATGAGGTTTCCAATCCCTTTCGGTATGTCTGTTCGATCCCGGGTTTCAGCTGGCAGCTGACCCGGATATTTTTGCCGACCATAAAATAGTTGCTGATCATGTTGAAAGAATCAGCCTCAGTTATTTCAATGTCATCTTCATTGATATCTTGCCGTTCAAAGTTTCGCAGATAAGCTGCCAGGGATGTTTTGCCTCTGGAAACCGCATCATCAAGGGAGTACTGGGAAGGTATTTCTTCCGTAATGTCCAGTACCGGAATGATCAGGGTTTTCTTCTCCGTGTCGGCGAAAAGTTCCAGTTCCATGGTGGAGCGGGTGAGAGCGGCGCCGATGGCATTGGCAATGGCATAATCATCGGGTACGGTTGCCGGTATGTTGAACGCTGTGGCCAGCGTGCCGGACATGGCCGCCGCCGGACCACCCATAACATAGACTTTTTCCGGAGCCAGCTGGCGGTCGGTAAGCATTTCATGGACCGTGTAAACCGGCCGGTTGTTTATTTCCTGAATTAATTCCCGGGTCGTGTTCATGATGCTGGAAACAGCGGTTTCAATAATCCGGTCGGCCAGCTCCGGCGGGGTGGTTTGTAATTTTTCTGCTAATAAGGCTATGCCGTCAATGGAAGCCTGTTTATTGCCGGCGGTGGCCAACCCCTTTATGTTGCAGGCATCTATCAACGTTGGTTTTGTGCCACCAAGGGCCATTGCCGGGCCTTGGCGTTGTGGCCCTACCGTAAGTTTTCCTTTGTTGATCTGAACCAGAGAATCGCCGCCGATGCCGATGGATCTGGTGATAAGTGCGCGAACCAGAGTAGAATGACCACCAATGGTGATGCCCTCCTTTTCCAGCAGCGGTGCGCCAGTGGCAAAAATGGCAATATCCGTGGTTGTGCCGCCTATATCCAGAATAATGGCATCTTCATGGATATCACAAAGGGCTACAATGCCCATAACGCTGGCAGCTGGCCCTGAAAGGATGGATTCAACTGGCAAACGCCGGGAGACTGAAAAAGGCATGGTACCACCGTCAGCCTTCAGGATGTTAATGGGAGCCTGAATGCCCAGCTTTTTCACGCTGTCTTCGATGGCATCCGCGAAGCGGTTGAAGGGCTGCCTGATGGCTGAATTGTAATAGGCAGTGGCAATCCGGCGAGGGAAATTCAATCGCCCTGAAAGTTGGTGTCCCAAGGTAATGAAATCTGCGTAGGGCTGCAATTTTTTCTCTAAAATCTTTTCGTGAATGGGATTACGGGGGGAAAATTTGCTGACGGCGGCATAGTGTCGAACATCATTCGCTTTGCAGGTCTGAAGATAGCTTTCAATCTGGTCGTCTGCCAGAGGCTCACGTTCCACCCCTCGGTGATCAATGGATCCCTGACAGGGAAAATAGTATTTGCCGATTTTATACTGTTCCGGATTAATTCCGGGTCCTGCTGAAACAAACATGCCTACCGGATCAAGCTTCTGCTCAATGATGGCATTGGTGGTCAGGGTGGTACTTAAGTTTATTTTACGTATCTGCCGGGGGCTAACGCTCTTCAATACTTCTTCAAGTGCCATCTGCACGGAATGAAGCAGGCTTTCATGGACGGTAATAACTTTTGCCGCTGCCACAATTCCCTGCTGATTGATAACCACCGCGTCCGTGTGGGTGCCGCCAACATCGATTCCCAGTAACATCTTATTTTTCCTGAAAGTCTTAACTTCCTGGCCTACGCTAAACCAATGATAATACTTCAGTAAAGCAATGACAGAGACACCACGAAGATCAGGATGAACACGAAGTTTTAATGAAATTTGTTTTTCTTCGTGCCTTTCGTGTTCTTCATGGTAACATAATTTCTCAGAAAGTTGAATAAATGTTAATCATACTTTATTTGTCCCCAATGTAGCATGAACTTTCGGTCGTCGTCCAGCAAAAATCATTTTTGTTGACGGGCGGCGGCTTTCATCGGTGTTGATTGCAGGATAAGGCCAAAAGCAATACTGACTCCCTGGGCGCCGGCGATGCATTCACCACGCAAAATCTCATCACTGCGGATTGCCGGATCAGGTTCCGTTTCACAGACCACATCCAACACCACCAGGCGGCCAAAACCGCTGCGAGCCAAGTCCGAACATCCTGAAATACATTCCCGGCAATGCCAGAAAAAAAGTAAAATTTTCTTGTTTTTTATACCCCTCAAGGGGGTACTGAAAAGAGTGACAGAAATTCAGGAGTAAGTTACTAAATAGTATCCATCCGGAAACTGGTGTTTCCGGATGGGCAATCAGCTCTCAGCTTTCTGCAGACAGCTTAACCATCTGTTTTTCCAATGTTTTACTGACGTCTTATCGCTGAAAGCGTTTATCAGGAAATGAATGTTTCCGGATGGATACTAAATAATGGTAAATATTTCCGGGAGAATACCGAAAAAGCAATAAATAATAAAAGACAAGGGGAATGCTTAGAGGCTATCCCTCTGGCTTTATACAGCATATTTAAGCTTTTTTCAGGGGAACGTGAATGGCGAAAATTACCATTGGCATCGCAGATATGAAAGCAAGTGACGATTCGGCAGATATCCTGACAACCTATTGTCTGGGTTCCTGTATCGGGCTTTCTCTCTATGACCCTGTGGCCAAGGTGGGTGGAATACTGCATTATATGCTGCCCAGTGACTCGATCAATCCGTTAAAGGGAGAAAGAAAACCCTACATGTTTGGCAGCACCGGGATCCCTCGGCTCTTTAAGGCCTGTTATCAGCTGGGAGCTGAAAAGAAGCGATTAATTGTCAAGGTTGCCGGTGGCGGACAGGTGATGAATGAAGGTGGAATGTTTAATATAGGAAAGCGTAATTATGCTTTTTTGCGAAAAATCCTTTGGAAAAATAATGTCATGATTGATGCTGAAAGTATTGGTGGGAGTAATAATCGGACCATGTATTTGCGGTTATCAGATGGACAGGTAATGGTAAAGTTATCGCGGGAAGAAATGGTGCTGCTATGAAACACATGGACGAAATTCTGGCAAGCATTCATCAGATTCCACCTTTTCCGCAAGTGGTTGTCAAGGCAATGGAAATTATCAGCAATCCACAATATATTGTCAGTGATCTGGTTGAGGTGATTCGTCTTGATCAATCGATTACCGCCAATATCCTGAAGCTGTGCAATTCAGCTTATTTTGGTTTGCCCCGCAAAGTTTCATCTCTAAAGGAAGCAGTTGTTTACCTTGGGACTATCCAATTGAGACAGGTTCTTTTAGCCAGTGGTGCCAAAGATATTTATGATCGTCCTGAAAAAGGATATTCATATTTTGTTGGAGAACTCTGGCAGCATGCCATTGCCTGTGCCTTGATGTCCCAGGTCCTGGCGCGGCATCTGCGATTGCCATTGGATGAGAATAGTATTTATACGGCAGCTTTGCTTCATGATGTGGGAAAAGTTGTTTTAAGTACCTATGTCAGCCAGGAGTTTGCCGAGATTGAAATGATAGTGAAAGAGGAAAAACTGTCGTTTCATGATGCCGAACGTCGGGTGCTTGGCTTTGATCATGCAGAGATTGGCGGTCGATTGGCGGAACTATGGAAATTTCCAGATTCAATTGTAGCTGCGATTCGCTTTCATCATGAACCTGAAAAATCACCGAAAACTTTTCGCTTGTTGAGTGAACTTATAGCATTATCTGATGGCTTGGTCCTGATGGTTGGTTATGGCACCTCGGTTGATGGTTTGTCCTATCATGTTCCTCACCTGCTGGTTGATAAGCTTAAACTTAAAAAGAATGATATTGAGGCTTTAATGATGGAATTTCAGGAAGAAATGGACAAGGCTCAGGAAATGATTGATGTTAAGGATGTATTGTGAGAAAAATGACGATAGTTGAATCTAAGATAGATTTTATCAAGGAGGACCGGTGTAATGACTTTTAACCTTTTGATAGTGGATGATTCGGTTTCTATCCGGCAGATTATAAAGCGGGTGATCTCCATTTCTGGTTTTGTTACCGGTAATATTTATGAAGCCGGGAACGGTTTGGAGGCCATTAAAGTCCTTGCCGGCAAGAAGGTTGATCTGGTTCTCAGTGATATCCATATGCCTGAGATGGATGGTATTACCTTGCTTGAAAAGGTTAAAAAAAATAAAGCCCTATGTCACATACCGGTTGTTATGGTGACCACGGAAGCCCGGGAGCAACTGGTCAATAAAGTGATGGAATTGGGAGCTTCCGGCTATATAACCAAACCGTTTCATCCTGAAGAGATAAAACGGTTATTGCAGAAGATTTTAGGAGTAGAAGATGCTGGAGATGACAAGACAGAATTTGAGGAAGGTGATTTCTAATGTTTTGGAAAATATGTTTTTCATCTTTATTGAATCGGTTTCCGCCCGTGAATGTGCCAGGGACCTGGCGGGAGTAAATTTTCATCAGGTCCAAATTTTATTGACCGGTCCTCAAAAAAAGTTGAATCTTGATTTCTTTTTTCAAATTTCTCTTGCTGAACAGATGGCCGCAAACTTTCTCGGAGTAGAAATCTGCGATGTCAATAATTCTCAGGTTTTGGATGTTCTGAAAGAAATGGTTAATATGGTAGCTGGAGGTATAGTCAATCTATGTGACCCGGATGGCATTATAGTGCTTGGTATTCCGGATATCACTGAAAAAGTATTGTCTGGAGAACGTATCATCCTTAAAAACGAGATAAACTGCTATGGTTCAGATGACGGATATCTTTTGGTTCGCTGTCTGGGGAATTAATGTCTTTTCATCTGGACTCAAAAGTTACGGCTAAACACAAGAATACAGAAGGGCAAGAAGCCTAAAAACCATTTTTCAAGGTAATCTAAAGTTCTATCCTCAGTCTGACGATGATAATCAGTGTTAGTAATGATAAAAAAATGGATCAGGAGATCATGAATAATAATGCCATAAACAGAGGCGGGAACTCAGCGGGACAAGTAACACATGTGTCAATTCTCAATGAATTGGATGTTCAGTTGAAGATAATGAACGATAAGATAGATAATGTATTAAATTTATTGAATTTGTATATGGAGTTTGAAGAGGTGGTCCGCAGCTTTATTCTTGAGGATAATCCAAGTCTGGAAAAGCAGCTCGAAGCTATTGAGGAATGTAAAGCAGATATTGAGCCAGAAAGCATAACTGATGATCTGGAAAACCTGGTTGAAAATGCGGTTTATTTGATGGAAAAACTAAAGACTGAGAGTCTTTGATGAAACTTGAGATGAATTACCACTAACAAAAGACGGCTCCATAAGGCCGCCTTTCCTCTTTGTTTCTTCTTTTAAGAGCATCTTGAAAAACTTGTCCATTTATTATCGAGCATTAGGATCATATAATATCACTATTTTAGCTGATCAGTGAGAATTCAACTGAAAAAGAGCCATAATCAGTAGAAAAGGGCAGGACGATTACTGGTGATGAGGTGATGTGACGTATGGTGTGATTGGTGCCGGCAATAATGGTTGGGATACCGGCTTTAAGATTAATTTTCATGGATTCAAGCTTCGTCCTTGCCTGACCACAGATCATGTTCGTCAGCTCACCTACCGCGTCGTTGACTTCCTCATCCAGTTCGTCATGGACTTCACCCAGCATCTTTTCCAGAATACCTTTAATGCAGGGGAAAGAAAAAGAAATGGATAGAGAGCCTTCGTGATCTCCGGATATGCCGATAACTCCGGTAATGTCCCCCTTGGCTATTTCATCCTTTTTTATATATGGCTTTCCCGGTTTGGAATTGACAAAAGCCATGGTTTTCAAGACGTGAATTGTAGCCTCAAGAAATGGGTTGATATATCGAACGTCCACTGGCAGCTCCTTGACAGGTATGATGAGATTTTTTCTACTAAAATATTATTATATTCAGATAACAAATCGAGTGGCTATATTCAAGTATTTTTATAGATTTTTTTTCACATAATTGTTAAATTGAAAATGTTTGATGTTCTATGCCATCAGTCTTTCCCCTTTTTTTTAGGGTTTACTCATGAAAACTTTACAATCCTGTCGTCTTCCGTTTTTGCTTTTTCCGTTTTTACTTTCATCGGTGTTGAGCTCGGTTTTTACTCAACCTGTTGTTGCTTCAGAAAAAACAGCTGTGTCGGTGCTTGTCAATCGCCTGGGAGCGGAAAAGGATATTGGCCCGCAGGTGGTTAAACGTTATTTGACCGAAGCCAGTCTGGCTATTGATCCGGCAATAGTGGCTAAAAATTTGAAACAGGTTGAAAAACAGGCATCTTATGACTATTTTCTGAATGAAAAACCCTTGAGTCTGGCCCGGAAGTTTTTGGAAAATAATGCATCCTGGCTGAAAAAAATGGAAGATCGGTTCTTGGTTTCCAAAGAACTGGTGGCCGCTATATTTTTGGTGGAATCACATTTTGGCAGTAATGGTGGCCGCTATCCTCTGCTGAAGGTTTTTACTTCACTATCCTTGTGCGACCGGGAGCCGTTACTGTGCCAGACTTATGACCTTTTAAAAAAATCATATCCAGAAATTGATTACCAGTGGCTGGCTAAGCGGGCCGCCCGGAAATCATCCTGGGCGTATGGTCAGTTGAAAGCCCTGCTCAACATGCGGCAAAAGGTTGATATAGCTCAATTGAAAGGGTCGTGGGCTGGTGCTTTTGGCATCCCTCAGTTTATTCCCTCCAGTTTTCTTAGTTATGCTGCTGATGGTAATGCTGATGGTATCATCGACCTTTATCTCTATCAGGATGCAGCGGCCAGTGTGATGAATTATCTAAGCCGGCACGGTTGGAGAGGGAAAATGACCCCTGAAAAAGAAGAAAAGGCAATCTGGTCTTATAATCACAGTAAACTTTATGTTCGTACTATCCTGGCTATCCGTGATCAGTTGCTGATGAAGAAATTATGATGGCGGGATTTTTGACTGTTGGGAAAAAGTATCTGACTGGGGAGGGGAAACCCTCCCTTACTGATTCCCACGTTAAGCGATTAGCAGTTAGCCATCAGCGTTTAGCCTTGAAAAATCAGGTTTTTACGTCAAGCAGAAGCAACACCAAACGGGGAAAAGTTTGCAATCCTGATCACCCTGTAATTATTAAAGTAACAGCTAAAAGCTTATCGCTCAATTCAGGTGATTGATTATTCAGGTGGCAGGTGATTATGAGTCAAAAACAAGGCGACCTGATTTCTTTTGAAGGAATCGAAGGCTGCGGGAAATCAACCCAGATAAAACTGGCGGCTGAATTTCTTGAAAAATACGGGTTGCAGGTTTTGGTTACCAGGGAGCCTGGGGCGACAACAATGGGTTGGGAAATTCGCCGTTTGCTGCTTTCCCCTGATTTTTCACCCGAAGCCATCACTGAACTTTTTCTTTATCTTGCTGACCGTCAGGAACATGTGCAGAAGGTGATTAAGCCTTACCTTGAACAGGGCTGTCTGGTCTTGGTTGATCGATACGTTGATTCAACCTGGGTTTACCAGGGATATGCCCGAAACGGGGATCTGAATCTGATTACCCGATTAAATAAACTGGTAACCGGAGGACTCCTTCCCCGCCGAACATTTCTGCTGGATTGTCCGCCGGAGCTTGGTTTGCAAAGAGCCCAGAACCGTAATCTGACAGATGGCAGCCAGGGGAAAGAGGATCGATTTGAGCAGTTGGAAATTGCCTTCCATCAGCGGGTACGGGATGGGTTTCTGCAGCTGGCAAAAGAGCATCCTGAACGGTTTATGACTCTGGATGCTTCCCAGGAAATTCAGGCCATTCATCTACAGATTAGTCAGGTTTTACAGGACTTCTATGTCGCTTAACGAAGTAATCGGCCAGCAGCAGGCAGTTACCCAACTTGCGGCCATGGCCCGCTCAGAGAATATCCCGGCAGCGCTGTTGTTGACTGGTATGGAAGGTGTTGGCAAATGTTTTACCGCTTTTCAACTGGCGCAGGTGGTTAACTGTCGCCATGCGGCTCCTGATGATGCCTGTGGTGTCTGTCCGGATTGCCGGCAGATTGCCAGACGGGTACATCCTGATGTACTCCTGGTTGAAGCGGAAAAAAATCAGATTAAAATCGATCAGATAAGGGAACTCCACCATTACCTTGGTTTTGCCCCATTAAACGGCCGGTTTAAGGTTGTTATTATCAATGACGCCCACCTGCTTAATGCGGTGGCGGCCAATGCATTGCTGAAAACCCTGGAAGAACCACCAGATCAGACTCTTTTCATCCTGGTTACTCACCGTCAGCAGCTACTTTTGCCTACCATTCTGTCCCGTTGTATTTCCTTGTCCTTTAAACCATTGAGCCATGATGTTCTCAGGCAGATATTAGCCTCCCGGGAAAAAGATGTTGATGTAAAATCAATGGATCAAGCGATTGCTTTGGGTGGAGGCAGCGTATCCAGGGCACAATATTTCCTGGATGAAAACCGGTTGGTCTGGTGTAATAATTTTCTTGCCAGAATATGCGCTTTATCGGCTGAAAATTTTGAAGATATTTTTGCTCTTGCTGATGAAATAGGCAAGGATGCAGAGAATGTTGAAGTCTCTCATTATGTACTGGAAACCTTTGTTCGTGATGCGCTGATCCTGGCTAATTCATCGGACGTCAATGGTCTGGTTTTATTCCATGCCGGCCAGCTTGAATTGTTACGCAAGTTTGCTGCCAATCGGACGCCGGAAGAACTGGTTTTCTGGTTGGAAGAGCTAAATCGCTTGCAAAGTCGCTTGCTTTTCAATATAAATATTAAACTGGCTTGGGAGGCATTATTGATGAAGCTGGTAGCGTTGCAAATAACGAAGAGATAATGTGATTTCATTTTTAGTGCCTTACAGGTTGTTTCCTGGTTTGAAAAACAAGAAAATGTTAAGTGCTTCACGGGTTCTTTGCCGTCAGGCAAAGGTTCTGATGAAGAAACTTATGCAAGGCTCTGATAAGAGCACTTATTTGTGGGTGCATTAATTAAATTTTTTTGGTTGCGGGCTTCAAACCCGCATTTGAGGGATGATGTGAAAAGATATGCAGGGATAAGTATTCGGGGTTCGAAAAAAATTTTTTATTTTGAGGCTGGAGCATTGTCTCTGGAAATCGGAGATGATGTTGTTATTGAGACCGAACGGGGAGTAAATATCGGTACGGTTAAAGTCTTGCCAACCAATGAGCTGCCAAAAAAACTACTGGCGAATAAAAAATCAATGAAAAAAGTAATACACAAAGCCAGGGAGGATGATTATAAGCGTTTGGCTGAAAATAAAATCAAAGAAGATGAAGCGTTTAAGGTTTGTGCTCGTCTAATTGATGAACTGCAAATGGCAATGAAATTAATCCGTACTGAATATCTTCATGATGGCAGCAAGGCTATTTTCTATTTCATGGCCGAAAACCGGGTTGATTTTCGTGAACTGGTCAGAAATCTTGCTCACCAGCTTCATGTACGGATTGAAATGAGGCAAATCGGCATTCGTGATGCTGCTGGAATGGTTGGTGGCGTTGGCGTTTGTGGCCGGGAATTATGTTGTTCATCATTTCTTTATGATTTTGATCCGGTAACCGTGAAAATGGCCAAGGAGCAGGGATTGGCTCTGAACCCGGTTAAAATATCCGGTTTGTGTGGTCGTCTCATGTGTTGTCTTGGCTATGAATATGAAAATTATCTGCAGATGAGAAAAGAAAGGCAGTCTCATGCCAAGCAGGATGAAAAAGGGAAATAAGATATGACTATGGTGTCCAAGGATACTTTTTATATTACCACCCCCATCTATTATGTTAATGATGTTCCCCACATCGGACATGCCTATACGACCGTTGCCGCTGATGTTGTGGCCAGATATCAGCGTTTGCTGGGCAGGGAAGTCTTTTTCCTGACCGGGACGGATGAACATGGGATGAAAATAGAGAAAACCGCGGACCAGAGAGGCATGACACCCCAGGAGTTGGTGGATGAGGTTGTTGAGCGGTTTCAACATCTTTGGGAAGTGTTGAATATCTCCCACGATGACTTTATTCGCACAACCGAAGAACGTCATGCCCGGGCGGTTAGTGCTTTCTTTAAAAAAGTTCAGGAGAATGGGGATATTTATCTGGGAAGTTATGAAGACTGGTACTGTATTCCCTGTGAAACGTTCTGGACGGCGAACCAACTGGATGACGGCAATTGTCCTGGGTGTGGCCGACCGGCGGAAAAGGTAAAAGAAAAAAGTTATTTTTTCCGTATGTCCCGCTACCGGGAACAGTTGCTGGCCCATATTGAAGAACATCCTGAATTTATTCAGCCAACGTCCAAGCGTAATGAAATTCTCAGTTTCATCAAGGAAGAATTGCGTGATCTGAGTATCAGCCGCACCAGTTTCAGTTGGGGAATTCCGGTTCCCGGTGATGAGAAACATGTGATTTATGTCTGGTTCGATGCCTTGATCAATTATATTACCGCCGCGGGTTATCCCGATGATCAAAAGCGCTTTTCCCGTCTGTGGCCGGCCGACATCCACCTGATTGGTAAGGATATCCTCCGCTTTCATGCCGTCTACTGGCCGACATTTCTTTTTGCCGCCGGTCTGCCTCTGCCCCGCAAGGTATTTGCCCATGGTTGGTGGACGGTTGAAGGAGAAAAAATGTCCAAATCCCGGGGGAATGTGGTGGATCCGGTAGCCATAGCTGAGGAGTATGGCGTCGATCCCTTTCGCTATTTTCTTTTACGAGAAGTCCCTTTTGGTCTGGACGGAGATTTTTCACGATCGGCAATAAAAGGCAGGTTGAACAGCGATCTTGCCAATGATTTGGGCAATCTTTTCAGCCGATCGATTTCCATGATCGGCAAATACCGCCAGGGGAAAGTTCCGCTTCCCGATCCTTCAGACCAGCGATATGCTGGTTTTTCCATCCTTGCCGCTGAAATCTTTGCTGAAGTTTCCGCCGGGATGGAAGATTTGGCTTTCTCAAAGGTTCTGCAGTCAATATGGAAACTGGTGGTCAAGGGAAATAAATTTATTGATCAGCAGGCTCCCTGGACCTTGGCCAAGGATGATGAAAAGGCGAAGGAATTAGACCAGGTACTCTATTGTATTGCTGAAGTGCTCAGGCTGCTTTCTGCCTATCTTTTACCTTTTATGCCGGAACGATCCGGGGAAATGATTCGGCAACTGGGCCTGACCCGGGAACATTATTCTCAAGCAGAAGAGATTTTTTCTTGGGGAAAGATACCGTCCGGGACCATGGTGGCACGAGGGAAATCATTATTCCCGCGTTTGGATTAGTTGGAAAAAATATTGGTGTTCGCCCCGGGGACCAAAACCGCTATGAGCCAAACCCGAACATCCTGTAATGTTTCTGGTAATGCAAGTCAGAAAGTTGAGTTTGTAAATATACGGTAATTTTGGCTGATGGAAACGTAGGCTATGGCAAAAAGAAATAACCCGCAGCGCGGTGGCAAAGGTGGTTATGTCGGTGATCTGCTGCCAGGAGTTATCGATAAGTATCGCCTGCGGAAAAAAATGTCACTTTACCAGTTGTTTGCCAGATGGCCGGAGGTGGTGGGTCCGCAGCTGGTAAAAAAGTGTCAGCCTCTCTTTATCAATCGGAAAAAACTTCATATCAAGGTTGTCAATCATGCATGGATGCATCAGCTTTATTTTTTCCAAGATCGGATTATTGATCGCTTCAATGAATTAGCTGGAGATAAAATACTTATTACTCACCTGCATTTTGAGCTGGGAGAAATAGAAGTTGAAAACCAGCCTAAACCTGATTCCATCGTTACGACCTGTCCTTCCCGCCTGATAGGTGAATGGGAGAAAAAAAAGATAAAAAAAGAAATATGCCGTCATGTGAAAGATCCTGAACTGGCGGATATTCTCTATCAGTTACGCTTGAAAGACCGAATACAGCAGCTGTTGAATTGAAACAGTTGACTGTCTTGAAAAATGAGAATTATTGTTTGAGTACAAGGCGGGCGAAAATTATAACCGCGGGAATATATGTTATATTTTGAGGATTATAATGTGAGCCTAATGCCGTAATCGAGCAAAAAGACCATTTTTTAAGGTAGTCTGATGAATCATGTCGTTCCTGGAACCCTCTACATAATTCCCACTCCTATTGGCAATCTTGGTGACCTGACCGCAAGGGCTTTAGAAACCCTGAAACAGGTTGATAAGGTTGCGGCTGAAGATACCCGCACTGCCCGAAAATTATTTACCCACTTTAGCATTGATACTCCCCTGATTCCATTCCATGAATACAGTGCCGCAAGTCGAGTAACATCTTTTGTGCAACAGTTGAAAGAAGGTCAGAGTATCGGCTTGGTTTCGGAAGCGGGAACTCCCGGTATCTCAGATCCTGGTTTTGCCCTGATCCGGGCGGCGATTGCTGCTGATATCCCCCTGGTTTCCCTGCCTGGTCCCTGTGCGGCCATTACTGCTTTGACTGCCTCCGGGTTGCCGATGAATGAATACTATTTTGTCGGTTTTCTGCCAGCAAAGAAAAGCGCTCGTAACAAACGCCTGGCCGAACTGGCTGAGATACCTGCCACCATGATATTCTATGAGTCACCCCGGCGTCTGAAGGCAACTCTGGCAGCGGTGGCGGAAACTTTTGGTAATCGGAAAATCTGCATTGCCCGGGAACTGACCAAAATTTATGAGGAATATATTCGTGGTCCGGTTGAGGATATTATTGTCCGGGAAAGTGAACGTGACTGGCGGGGGGAGATTACTCTGCTGGTTGCCGGTGCCATAAAAGATGACCACCGGACAGTGGCTGATCCGGAACAGGTAATTGATTACCTGCGACAATTGTTTGCTTCCGGAGAAATGTCTACCAGGGATTTGGTGGAAGCCTTACAGACCGAATTTTCCGGTTGGCGGAAAAAAGATCTTTATCGGCTGGTTTTGGATGCCGACAAGTAAAGGGGTGTTATGAATCTTTGTGAATTCCTCAGGGACAAACGTAGCGAGATTATTGCACCATTAAAATCAGGTCCTCTGGGCCTGGTAAAAATAAAACGGTTCTGCCGCTTGAATGCTTTTGAAATCGCGGTGACGTAGCCATAAATCGGATGAAATACCAAGAACTCTGGCCTCGGATAGTCCGATTTAAGCGATTTCTTTATTTGCAGTGTCCATCTTCTGTACAGGTTGTCCCCACAGGACAGCATCCCAACTGGTCTGGGCAGCAAAACCATCCTGCCGGGCAGCAACCATTGCCGCAGCAGGCTTTACCGTCTGGGCAGCAATGATCTAGGCAGCAATGATCTCCTGCCGGGCAGCAATTACCATCGCTGCAGCAGACCGCACCGTCTGGACAGCAATTGCGACCGCCGCAGCAAAAGGTTCCTGCTTCGCAGCAATAATCGCCGCAGCAAGTAGTTCCGTCTGGGCAGTAACCACCGGGACAGCAAATATTTCCTGCTGGGATGCAATAATCGCCGCAATTTATAGGATATTCCGGGCAACAAGCCGGAGGATCACAACTAGGCGTCTCACAGGGTTTGTCCTCGTCGTCGCAGTCCTGGTCAATACCGTCTTCACAGATTTCCTGGTTGCCTGGAAAGCGCTCCGGATCCTTAGGGGCGCAGTCATCGTCATCAAGTGAGCCATCATTGTCGTCGTCGGGGTCGCAACGATCCACAATGCCGTCATCGTCGAAATCCGGCAGGCCGGAAAAATCCACCCTGACAGAGGTTGAACCTGAAAAGACCGTACCCTCATTTCCATAAGCCTCGCAAGAGATCGGAAGGGTTTGTTCACAGATTCCACTGGGTATTAAGACGGGTGTCGACCCACCGGTTGGAGGAATACTGAAACCCGCAACCCCGGCTGAGCCGGTGATACCGGCTATCTTGGACTTGAAAATAATTGGAACGATCACGGTAACGGTTACATACTCTCCAGGAACAACCTGTGCCGGTTCAACCGACAGACTGCAGGCACCCGTCTGACCGGGCCGTCCCCGTCCCCCGGGGTTCGGGGTGGGGGTGTTCACATTTTTTTCGACTAAATCAATCACTCTACTATAGAACAACCATTCTATCCAGGCATTGAGATCAAACGGAGAAGTCCAGGGTTTACTGGGAGCAACAATTTCTTTCCCAGCCTTCAAGACCTCTTCAAGAGCTTTACGATCAGTATTAGGGTCGCCGGCAGCAGCATCACGCGCATAATCTCCAAATTTAAGCAATTTTGGAACAAAATCGCTGGAATAGCCCGCGCAAAGTAGAGTTCCAACAGCCAGGGCTCCAATAAGGAGGAGAGAAACAAAACCCTTTTCACGGGATGAAGGTTTGAGCAGTATATGTAGACATCGATTCAACCAGGCCATGATCCATCCCTCCTATTTTCCAGAAATGACTGAGATGAGCTGAGCATCAAGGAATCCAAAGATGATCCCATCATATAGGTATGTTTTATACACTCCAATATCCAGGTTCTCGGTAAAGGTTTTCAGGGGTTCACCATGCCAGGATTTGATCTGGCTCAATGTGGTGTCCATGTGGTAGCGTTCCGGGTGATTTACCCCCTCCGGAGCGTCTGCAAGTTTGTTTTGTAAAGCTTCCTCATGGACAAATACTCCATTGATGAAGTTTTCCCCTAATCCTTGTTTCAGGTAGATCCAGCTTTCATCTATGCGTCGATCCTTTCCATCATGACTGAACATTTTCACGAATTGCAGGGGGTAGCCAATTTCGTCGATAAAGGCTTTTTGAGCCGGAGAAAGGGGGGTGAAAACCATGGTGCGAGCAGCAATATTGCTCATCCAGTTCTGTTCCTTGGCCAAATCAGTCCCGGTTTTGACCAGCAGAGCTAAGAAGTTATAGGTCCCGTTCGGTAAAGAGGCCGGCAATGGAAACTCAGGCAGAATTAGAACGGAGGCGCTTTGGGCCGGGATGTTTGTTTTGTAGGCAACTAAATCGGTTGTCAATCCGGTTGGGCCAAGCAGGTAGGCTGCTCCCCCCGGAAGAACGATTGCTATGTACAAGTCGACATTGCCGGAAACAGTCCCCGGAACGACTGCCAGTGAACAGCCAAAGGATGTGTCAGGGATGTTTACATCAGCGTTCATCTTAATGTCCAGTTGATGCTTGGTCCCCTGAACCTGGGGTTCTTGAAAATCTACCTCGAGTTGGAATGTTGTGTTGTCGCTATTGCTATCATATCTGGAATGCTGGGCGGTGTTGGTCGACGCTCCGCCGGATGCTGCACTGGTGCCATACGAATAGAGTTCAACCTTGAGCCAGATGTCTTTGGCTCCAATGAAGCTCTGAGGCAAAGAACCTTGAAAGGAGCCACTGTTTGCCTGCCCATATTCAGGGGGGGCAGCTTCAGCAATCTTTATCCAGGAGTTTCTATCCGTTGATCCGAAAATTAAACTTCGGCCCTGGCTGTAGTTCCAGTGAAATGTCCAGGTGCTTATGAATAGATCAGCTTTCTGGATGGGGTGGTTGAAGGGGAAATGGTAGACGATAATGCCCGGGGATGTCTGCGCGAGTGTTTCCGCCCCCTTGGCCGGTTTCCAGCAAGTAACACTGCCTTCGGAGTTCAGTTCTACATTGATTTTCTGAACAATGTAATCATCTGCATGTTCAGACGTCGGGTTTTTGTAAGTGTAGGAAAAATCTGAAGCTGCATATAAGGGAGTCGTCAAAAATACGAATAAAAGAACTGCCATCACCTTCTTCATTTCAGCCTCCTTGATTAAAAAGTGTAGTAAGAGGAAGATAACCTGGAAATGTCTACGTATGGTTGTCTCTATCAACCACCAGCAATTATGCTATCAACTTGCTGGCTTGGCATACAGCTCACCCCATATTTCAAGATATCAGGCAATTTATCATTTGTCAAAAAAAAATCCAGGGTAGGTTTTGGAAACTGGAGAAACCGGGGTCAGACCCCGGTTTCTCCAGTTAAGATGATCTCTGAAAATCCCATAGATTTATGGATAAGGGTAATAATTCAACTTTCTGAATTGTTCTAAAAAACCGCCTGCCTGTCGCCGTGCCTGCCGGCAGGCTGGGCAGACACGGCTATGAGCCAAGCCCGAACATCCTGTAAAGTCCCTGGCAATGAAAGTCAGAAAGTTGAGTTATCAGCTTCACCGAACAGGAATACCTCGGCTACGAAGGTAGTCTTTGACCTCGCCAACCCCTATAATTCCGAAGTGAAATACCGACGCAGCTAGCAAAATGGAAGCACCAGCTTGAACGGCGTCAAAGAAATGTTCCAGTTTTCCAGCCCCACCAGAGGCTACTACTTCCGCTGAAACTGCTTCCTTGATAGCCTTGATTATTGGCAGGTCATAGCCGGTCTGGACACCGTCTCCTGCTTTGCTGGTGGGGAGGATGACCGGAACTCCATAACCGTCAATCTGTTTTGCCCATTCAATGGCATCAAAGCCGGTGGCTGTACGCCCGCCGTCAATATAGACTTCATAGCCTGAGGGCAAGGCGGTGTTCTGATCCACATCGATGGCAACCGTTACCTTGTCAGCACCAAAAGCTTTCACCATTTCCGCGATTACTTCAGGTTTCCGAAAGGCGGCACTACTGGTGGATACTTTGTCTGCTCCGGCACTCAGCACCGCTTCCGCTGATCTTACATCAGCAATACCTCCGCCAACTGTAAACGGAACTGTGGTAACCTCAGAGACCCGTTTAACCACGTTAAGCATAGTGGATCTGCCTTCTACTGTGGCAGTGATATCCAGCAAGGCGAGCTCGTCGGCTCCGGCCTCACAATAAGCTTTAGCGCATTCTTCCGGATTGCCGGCATCCTTGATGTCGATGAAATGAATCCCCTTGACAACCCGGCCATTCTGCATATCGAGGCATGGCATAATCTTAATCTGTTGTCCCATTTTTTCCTCCTTCTTGGTTGTTGACAATATCCTCCAATAAAATGCCAAATTTTTCATTGATTTCCCGCTGAAATGAGGTTGCCTTCAGTTCGGCCTCAACAAGTTTAGTCAAAAAATATTTATTGCCGATATTGCGTTTCCGCAAAGAGGAAAATCGCTTTTTTAAAGTTGTAGGCTGGTCGAATTCAACCAGAAAATCGATTAAAGGTATCAATTTCTCTTCAAATGAAGTGGGGATAAAGTCTTTTTCTGGCAAACCATATTGTACCGCTTCCCGGCGGTTGAGACCATAAAGGATGTGCGAGGCACAAACGAAGGCATCCCTGTGATACCCTGGTTTTGTAAGCAGTTTATAGCCTTCCACTCCATGAAGAATTGGATCATGAGTTACATATCGGCCAATATCATGCAGGAGTGCTGCAGAGTGCAGGAATTTAGTGTCAAGTTCAGTCTTCTCCCATAAAGCCGTGGAAATAATGGATGCTAAATCAGTAACCGCAAGACAGTGCTTGGTCCATGCGGCCTCTTTTCCGTATCGATCCAGTATATTGAGAGCATTTTTATATAAGAGCATTGTTTACCATATTTCAATTTGCTTTGCGAGTATTACCATTGGCAACCTTAAATGTACCGTTTAGCGATTTGTTGGAAGTTGTTTTTTTGGTATAATGATTAATGGAGAATCTGGCTGAGAAATAATTTAGTTTTTTTATGTTGTGGATGATCAAAAAACTCATCCGGGGTATTTTCTTCTACAATCCTGCCTTCGTCCATGAACAATACCCGGTGGGCGACGCTCTTGGCAAATCCCATCTCATGGGTTACCACAATCATGGTCATCCCTTCATGGGCCAGGCTGATCATGACATCCAGCACTTCCTTGACCATTTCCGGATCCAGGGCCGAGGTGGGTTCATCAAAGAGCATGACTTTCGGTTTCATGCACAGGCTTCTGGCGATGGCTACCCTTTGCTGTTGTCCTCCTGAAAGCTGACCGGGAAATTTTTTTGCCTGCTCAGTGATATGCACCTTTTCCAGGTAATACATAGCCAGGTCTTCGGCTTCTTTCCGCGGTATTTTTCGAACCCAGATTGGTCCCAGAGTCAGGTTGCCCAGGATTGTCAGGTGAGGAAAAAGGTTGAAATGCTGAAAGACCATTCCCACTTCTTCCCGGACTTTTTCAATATTTTTCAAGTTTTTACTTAATTCGATGCCATTGATAATAATCTGACCCCGTTGATGTTCTTCCAGCCGGTTAATACAGCGGATCATGGTGGACTTACCGGACCCGGATGGCCCGCAAACGACAATGCGTTCCCGGGTTTTAACCTCAAGGTTGATATCCTGTAATACATGAAACTCCCCAAACCATTTGTGCATTCTGGTGATCTTGATAATGAGATCATCACTTATGTGGTTAATTTTTTCTTTTGGTCGGGTATCGCTCATAGTTATCTTCATACTACTATTGGCAGATTATCTGTCCGTATTCAATTCTACTTCCAGTCGCCTGCTCCAGGTTGACATGAAATAACAGCAGATAAAATAGATCAGGGCTACGAACAGGTATGCTTCAGTGGAAAACCCCATCCACTTGGGATTGGAAAGGGTGGACTGAGTGGTTTTCAGGATGTCATAGAGGGCAATGATAACCACCAGCGAAGTATCCATGAAAGCAGAAATCAGGATGCTGACGGTTGGCGGAATAACAATCTTCAGGGCCTGGGGAAGGATAACCAGGTTTAGTATCTGCCCGGGTTTCAAGCCGAGGGACATGGCGGCTTCCGTTTGGCCACGACTGACGGACTGAATCCCAGCCCGAACAATTTCAGCCACAAAAGTGGCGGTGTAGAGAACGAATCCCAGAAGTAGAGCGGTGAATTCCGGTGAGATATTTAGGCCGCCAATGAAGTTGAAGCCCCGTAAAACCGGAGTGTTCATTGTTGTTGGCGCCCCGCCGGTAGCCCAGGCTAACAGGGGTAGAATTATGATGAGAAATAGAGATATGCGAAACAGCAGAAAAGATTTTCCGGTTTGTTCCTGTCTTTGTTTAGCCCATCGGCGGAGAAAATAAATCCCTGCACAGGCAACCAGGAATGCGATCAGCATAGAGACGTGGGCTGGGTGGTGGGCCGGGACGGCAACAACAAGTCCCCGGTTACTGATAAATACCCCTGGAATTGGTTTCAGGGCCTGGCGGGGAGATGGAAAAAATTGATAGAAGAGGGTGTACCAGATGATCCCCGACAATTCTTAGCAGTTCTTCAACTAGGAGGCTGTCCTGAAATGGGGGGCCCTATTTTTCTGGAAACTTTGTTTGGCATGGATTAGTATATGGATTATTATAGCTATCAGCATAAACATGATAGAGGTGTATTATGATAACTGTGCAGATGACTATTGATGAGGATCTTGTCAAAGAGGTTGACCAGGTATCGAAGCAGCTCCACACAAATCGTTCTGCTTTCACCCGAGAGGCTCTTCGCATGGCACTTGCCCGCCTCAGGATTGAACAACTGGAGCAAAAGCACCGTAAAGGGTACCAGAAAAACCCCGCAGCAGCCGATGAGTTTTCGGTCTGGGAAACAGAACAGGATTGGGGTGATGAATGAAACACGGTGAAATTCGCTGGTACAAGTTTCCCCAACCGGATGAAAAAAGACCAGTTCTTATTCTGACACGAGATTCAGTGCTGCAATATCTTGGTGAGGTTACTGTCACTCCCATTACCCGTACGGTCCGTGATATCCCCACTGAGGTTTTTCTTTCGAAGGACGAAAGCATGCCGCGGGATTGTGCCGTCAACTGTGATCACCTGCAAACGGTATCAAAGAGGAAAATCGGTTCCATCATTACATCACTGCCCCCGGAGAAAATGGCCGACGTCGGGCGGGCGATCCGTTTTGCTTTTGATATCTAACAGAAAAGGGAATTATGGGAATTATATAAGCGCTATTGGGGAAAACACGCACGTCCGGCCTGGCAATCGCCGCCAGGTAATTTCGATCAAAAACCATCCCGGCCCGCTCTGTCAGTTCCACCAGCCACAATAAAGTGATGTCCAACAAACTGGTTTCCCGGTAGCCGCCGCCCACATTGCAATGGACCCCGGCAAAGCGGTATTGTTCCAATACCAGTCCCGCGCTTGGCTGAAAAATACGTGATCAAAACAGCCTGATTTTTACAGGCTCAAAAGTACCACGAAAATTCCTTATATCAAAATTCCAGGTTTTATAGTGCCTATCTTGACAACAACACCTAAGCCTGTTATACAAAGTTATACTACACTGAGCTAGGGAGGAAAAAATGTTAGCTATCCGTTTGGACAAGGAACTCAAACAAGAACTTGATCTGCTGGCTAAGGCTAAGGGCAGCAATCGCAGTGCCGTTGTGCGTGAAGCCATAGTCCACTATCTGGAAGACAATGAAGACTTGAGATTGGCACACCGAGCACTTAGTGAACCCGGACAACGAAAATCGCTCAAGGAGATAAGGATAGACCTTGGCCTGGACAGTTGAAATTGACAGCTTTGCCGAAAAGCAACTCCACAAACTGGATCGATCTGTGCAAAAACGACTTCTCGATTGGATTTCAGAACGTATCGATGGCTGTAAAAACCCAAGACATTTCGGCGAACCTTTACGTGGCAACCTGGCTGGTTTATGGCGCTACCGTGTTGGTGACTATCGCATAATATGTGAAATACAGGATGAAAAATTAATTGTTATAGCTTTCGCTATAGGATATCGCCGAAAAATCTACCCACACCGAAATTAAAATCGTAAAAAAACAGGTATCATGTCTCCGGTTTTTCTACCACACACCTTGTACCAACTAACTTTCCGGCCAGCCCCGCTACTCTTTTTCCCGGAATGATATTCCAGATAGTTTATATATTGCCGGGAAGAGTTATGTCCTCCCAGATTTTCAACTATTTTGACTTCCGGGACACCCTGTACTCATCCAACTACAATGGATATGGCGCTTAGGATTGGCAAGTTTGCAGGCAATGGGCCAAGCCTCTGGTTGCGTATGCAGCAAGTATACGATTTGTGGTACGCTGAGCAGAGGATGAAGGACGAGCTATCTAAGATTGAAACAGTTGCATCAGCCTCCGGGACTCCGATTATCCAGGTGTTCCCGGAGTAAGGTGCGCATTAATTCCCGGCCTTTTTTTTCAAGAGCTTGCTCAAGTTCGCTTTCTTCCCTTTTCTTCCCTTGACGAAGTTATGCCCGCCACCGTAGAGGGCTTTTCACCTTTGGTCAAAAATCAGTATCTGGCTTTGTGCCGCAGCTTTCCTTAAAGCCGTATCCAGGGTAGCCAAAGGGAGGTTCCTGCGCATCGCTAAATCCAGGTATGAGGCATCATATGTTGACAATTGGCGGTGCCTGGCCAAGGCCACAATTTCTCTCATCATCCTATCGGGAGTTTCCTGGTCAACAGAAATCGGCAGATTATAGAGCAGGGAAAGAAAACGGACGCTGCTGCGCGCCATGGATTCCTTACATGTTGCCTACGCTCTTGAGTGGAAGGCCGATGTATTTGTGACTTCCGACAGAAAACAATGGGATGCCGCCACCCGTGCAGGTCTTCGCTGTGAGTATTTTTAAACCAAAGGTGCCCCCCCCTTCTTGTAGCTCAGCATGCCGACGGGTCATCAAGGTCTGTTCCCGATTTTCCCTGATAAAAATCTCCCGGATATTGAATGCGAAGAGAGTGAGATATGAGGAGAAATTTAACGGGATGGTTGCTTTTGTCAAGATTAAAGATTTGACCCCATTTGACTTCTTGCAAAGATGTACCGAAAGCAAAAACCGTGGTCTGTCCCCTATTTTACTACTCCACCTTATTCATTTGACTTGGCCGGTCGGGGCTGATAAATATGTCCTCTCAGAAGATAATTGGTCGGCGCCGGCTGCTTCCCTGGAGAGATAATGGAAGAAAAACATCTGGAAATCCTGCTTGAAGATATTAGTGGCAAGTTTGACTTGGTTCTGGAAGGTCATGGCGTCCTGCGTCACGAAATTCAGCGCACTCGGGAAGAACTGAATGAAAAGATTGATCTCAATACTACGATGATCAAAGCCCTTAACGAAAAAATTGACGGAGTAGATCAGCGCCTGAGTGCTAAGATAGATTCGGTAGATCAGCGTCTGTGTGCCAAGATTGATTCAGTAGATCAGTGCTTGAATGCTAAGATAGACGCGGTTGATAAACGTTTGGGTGATAAACTTGACGGAGTTGCTGCTGATTTGGCTGACCACCGCCAAGATACTGAACTCCACGGTCATTACCGGGTCTGCGAAAAACCATAAACTCCCTTTCTCCATACTGTCCCCATAATTCTCCAGGACTGTATCTGCCGCCTGCCTGCAGGTGGGGTTGGAACCATGAAGATACCGCGTTTCAGCCGGACGATTTCTTTCTTTTTGTGTGACTATTCAGGTCAGTTTTTTCTAACCTCAAGCAATTACATTCCAGTGAGCTGTTAAAGGGGGGTTTTATTCGTGTTCGGTGAAGCGCAACTTTATCATCTTCATCTACCTGTGATTGCGAAGTGTGTCAGAAAAAAGGCGATGATGCCGTAGTTGCCTACCTGGATTGTCGGAAAACACCGAACAAAACCATCAAATTTGTTCTGCTCGGGCTTCATGACGGTGCCTACGGAATATCGCAGAATCCTTTCACTTTTAACCTTTTTTTTGACATCACAACATTATGATGTTATCGTGTCTGAATCAAAGCCAATAGTTTACTAACTCACGGTAATTTACAGAGAGAGGGGAAGATGTCTGCATTAACCAAGCGATCCACAGTCTATTTTGATCCGGCAATTCATAAGATTTTGAAGGTAAAGGCTTTAGAAACTTCACAGTCTATTTCGGATATTGTCAATGAAGCGCTCTTGCATGAGTTAGCCGATGATGCTGCAGATCTTCAGGTGTTTGCAGAGAGAGCTATGGAGCCGACGATTTCCTTCGAAGCGTTGCTGGCAGAGTTAAAGGCCGATGGCAAAATATAAAATTGAGGTGAAAAAGTCGGTCGCGAAAGAATTGCAAAAAATCCCTTCTAAAAGTTTGCAAAAAATTTTGGCAAAGATCGCAAGTCTTGCCGATAATCCCCATTCTTCAGGAAGTGTGAAACTTTCCAGTCAGAATAAATACCGGCTCCGTTTTGGTGATTACAGGATACTTTACAAAGTTGAAGATGAAATTTTGACGATTTTTATTGTTAAAGTAGGAAACCGGAAAGATGTCTATCGTAATCTCTAAGAAAAATGGGGTCACACCTATTTTCCCGCACATTAAGTTGCAATTGCCGAACAGCGTACAATAAATCATAAAAATCACGTATAGCTGGTTTCCTTCTGGTTAGTGCCGCCCGCACTTTTTCCGCGTATGCCTCCTTAAGCGCCATTGGCTGAACAGGAAAAACTGGCAGTCTTGGATAAATCCTCCAGCAGCTGACTGTCCTTCCCGCTTTCCTGTCGTATCTATTCATACCCTTTGGGCAAGCTGTTGAAACGGGACCAGTCGTAGACGGAATCCATCAGGGTTCTTGTTTTGGATGAATAGATAATTTTGCCGCCCTCCCTGGTAGTGAAGCTCTGGGTGCCCGCCCAGGCGCTGGTCAGCGATTTTTATACATTGAAACGTCAGGTTGCCAATTGTTCTGCGGCCTGAAATGGCATTGTTGTAAACATAGGTGATGCTGGTGAGCTGTTCCTCGAAACTGTTTCCTCTCCCAGCCTGCCGATAGGCCGCAGTGTTCAACGCCAACTATAATTCCCGGTCTGTTTATCTGGATCTGCCCCCTTTTTCTGTCCTGACACTCCTGGGTCTAAATTGTGTGCTAACCAATCAATATGCAAGGTAAATATTTTCCTCGAAAGCTCGAAGTAGAACTTAGTGACTACCTGCGTGATTTTCCTGCCGTTGTGGTTTTGGGACCGCGGCAGTGCGGTAAATCCACCTTGGCGAAAGCCCTGATCAAAAAAACAGGTGGAGCCATCTACCTTGATCTTGAGAACCCGTCAGACCTGGCAAAGCTGCACGATCCCGAGCTTTTTTTTGCCGGTCATCAAAACAAGCTGGTCTGTCTGGATGAAGTCCAGCGATTGCCGGAAATCTTTGCTCCGCTGCGCAGTATTATCGATGCCCAAAATCGCCATGGCCAGTTCCTTTTCCTCGGTTCAGCTTCTCGTGATCTCCTGCGCCAAAGTTCCGAAACCTTGGCCGGTCGCCTCGCCTACCTGGAACTGACTCCATTTCTCTGCTCCGAAGTTGTCGGGGAACCCCCACTTTTCAACCTTCGGGATCTCTGGCTGCGGGGCGGTTTTCCAAAAAGTCTGCTGGCCCGCAATCAGAAAGTCAGCCTCCGCTGGCGTGACAACTTTATGCGCATTTTTTTAGAGCGCGATATTCCCCAATTGGGTTTTAGAATCCCGGCACCGGCTTTGCGGCGGACCTGGCAAATGTGTGCCCACAACCAGGGTCAGCTGCTTAAAAGCTCCCAGCTTGGTTCAGCCCTTGGCATCAGCCACACGACCCTGCGATCATACCTTGAACTGCTCAGCGAAACATTCATGCTGCGCATCCTGCCGCCTTTTGCCGCCAACGTCAAAAAACGGCTTGTCAAGGCTCCGAAGATTTATCTGAGGGACACGGGTATCCTGCATTTCATGCTGGCCATAGACAGTTATGATGACCTGCTGGCCTACCCAGTTTTCGGCGCTTCCTGGGAAACCCTGGTGCTCGAAAATGTGATCGCCACCCATCCTGGCTGGGAGCCATTTTTTTACCGGACGGCGGCCGGAGCGGAGATTGACCTGGTTCTGGTGCGTGGCCAAAAACGGATTGCCATTGAGTGCAAGGCCTCTACCGTGCCGACCGTGAGCCGGGGTTTTTGGAACGCCTTGCAAGACCTTGATGTCGATGAAGCCTGGATCATTGCTCCGGTTAACGAAGGCTATCCTTTTGCCGATAACGTCTGGGTGAAAACTTTACCGGAAATTATGCATCAAACATCCTGAACCCGCATTATAGGGACAGTATATGTAATTAAAGGAAGCTTCGTGCTTGATTCACGGTCTTGCCGGGCCAAAGGGGGGACACCTTGGAAGGTATAGGGAAATCTCAGCTTTCCACTGGAATTGCTGGCTGGCTTCGACTGGAATAAGTGGCTGATTTCACTTTTTAGTGTAACCAATATGTTGACAATGTAACAAAATATGATACAATACAAAAATGATTAAAAGCTTTAAGCACAAAGGACTCGCTGAACTGTTCCAGCGGGGTGGTTCCCGTCGGGTAAGACATGATTTACAATCACGCTCCCTGAGACGTTTGGAAGCTTTGGATCAAACAGAGTCATTGACGGATTTAAACGTACCTGGATTCAATTTCCACGGCTTACAGGGAATACCTAAACGTTACAGTATCCATGTTAACGGTCCATGGCGTATCACCTTTGAATGGGAAGAGGGTGAGGTTCTACGGGTCGATCTTGAACAATATCATTGAGGTGAAGTCATGGGAGAATATTTTGTTAAGCGTCCTTTAAAACGTTCACCGGTTCATCCAGGTGAGATTTTACGTGAAGATGTGCTTCCAAACATTGGTTTGTCAGTAAGCGAAGTTGCAAGACGTCTCGGTATTTCTCGCCAGCAGTTACATCGCGTTTTAGCCTGTACTCATCCAATTACAACGGATATGGCGCTTAGGATTGGTAAGTTTGCAGGCAATGGGCCGGGTCTCTGGTTACGTATGCAGCGAGCATACGATTTGTGGTACGCTGAGCAGAGGATGAAGGATGAGCTATCTAAGATTGAAACAGTTGCATCAGCAGGATCCAGTGTCTAATGAAGTGTACCGTTCTTTCAGCTCATTTTTTGGTCGGCAGCTCTCCACCGCTGGCCTATCGCTGCCCGTCAACCATCTTTTTGTTTCCTTTCTCCTCAAAAAATTTCCCCTATTTTCTTACTATTTTCTTTACCCAATTCCGCCCCCTTTTTGTGTGCTACCAGGGAAATTAAATTTGACACAATTTTTTACAATGTGCTACACTGTAAATGATTGTGTCAAATCTATGCAGGGGGTAACTATGCAACGCTTAAGTATTAGAGAGATGCGCTCGTCTTTGGGGCGATTGGATCATCTTTTAGAGGAAGCCGGTGAATTGATTGTTACGCGCCATGGGAAGGCAATCGCCAGAATTTTTCCTATCGGTCAACAAAAAAAAAGGCCAAGTCATGCCGATCTACGTCGTTGTATGCCTTATCTCAGTACTGCTTCAGAAACTTTGATTCGCAGGGATCGAGATGAGCGCTGACAATATTGCCTATCTCGATACCAGTGCTTTGGCAAAATGGTATCTGAACGAGCAAAATTCAGACGAGTTTTCTGTATATATCCAGAAACTGGATGTTGCAATAATCAGCAGTTTGACTTGTATTGAGATGCGCTCCTTGTTGGCTCGTCGCAGAAGGATGAGTGAAATCGATGTTGAACTTGAATCGACTATTTATGCCGTGTTTCAAGATGATATTTCCCACGGCCATCTTCAGCTTTACCACGTAGAAAACTCTAATGTGAAAGCGGCTGCTGATCTTATTAACCGTTATCCAAAACATCCCTTAAGAACGCTGGACGCGCTGCACCTGGCGATTGTCAGAAGCTATGGGATTGCATCAGTGGCGACAGCAGATGGTGTCATGGCTAAAGTCGCAACCGAGATTGGGTGTACTGTTAAATTGTTCTAAGCCGGAGATTGTGGTTGTACTTCCAATTGCTTGTTCGTATAGAGAAAAAATAGGAAAAAATAGGGGACAGACCACGGTTTTTAAACCGTGGTCTGTCCCCTATTTTCTACTTTCTCAAAGATTGAGCTATGCAAGACCTGCCAAACTTTTCACTCTCCGCTCCTCGAATACTGAACCCCTGTTGCGCCTCAATGTCGAGAGCCGGGGAGACCGGGAGCTGATGGCGTGGGAAATGTGGGGAGATTCTCATTCTGTTGGATGAATGGGAAGCATGATCGATTCCCTTAGCAAAAGATGATTTGGACACTGCCTTTTCTCAGACTTGTTGACAAATGGGTGACAATGCGTTAAGTTTGGTGGTAAGGAGAACATATTATGAAGTTTGTTACAGTCAGGGACTTTAGAACATCACCCGCGCAGATATGGAAACAATTGCCGGAAGAACAAGAGATGGTGATAACCAATAATGGTAAACCCATTGCCTTGTTAACCCCCATAAGTGATGCAAATATTGAAGATACATTAAAGGCTGTAAGGAAGGCTAGAACTCTTAATGCGGTTAAGCGTATGCAAGAAATTTCAATGCGGAATGGCAACTCATTATTAAATGGTCAGGAGATCCAAAACGAAATAAGTGAGTCAAGAAAAAATTGAAAGTATGAAAATTGTCCTTGATACTAATGTTTTGGTTTCGGCATTAATAAACCCCAAAGGTATGCCGGCAAAAATTTTAAATATGATATTGAACGGAAAACTAATTACCCTGTATGATAATCGAATAATGGGTGAATATAGAGTGGTCTTAAGCCGGGAAAAGTTTAACTTTCCAACTGAAATTATCGAGCCGTTACTCGATTTCATAAAGTATGAGGGGGAATTTATAACCTCAGATCCACTTAAGACTAATTTTACAGATGAAGATGACAAAATGTTTCTTGAAGTAGCGATAAGTGGAAATGCTGAATATTTAATAACCGGTAACACAAAACATTTTCCAGCAGAGAAGTACATTGTAACTCCGAAAGTATTTATTGAGGAAAAAGCGGAAATTGACGGTTGATTTTGTTTTTGCCAGCGGCAGTTAAAGGCATAGATTGCGTAAATATGAGTGGATAAGAAAGAAAATAGGGGACAGACCACGGTTTTTAAACCGTGGTCTGTCCCCTATTTTCTTTTCTATTCTTGATGCAGATTCAGATGTCATTAGCGAGACAGCACTTTCTGAAGATTGGAATCGTCCAGAGGAGGAGGCATGGTCTCACGTCCGTTAAAATTAAACTACATTAACTTCTCTTGGTTCTGTTAACAAGACAATTCCTTGTAGAATTTCTTGTATCCTACCTTGCGATACTGTGCCTATTTTTTCAACCAAATCAGTTTTATTTACGGTATAAATTTGAGTAATATTCACAACACTCTTTTTAGGTAGATTAGCCTCACCCTTTTTTAGAGTTACATTACCAGGTGATGCCCCTCTTTTTAAATTGGATGTCAAAGAACAAACTACTACCCTATTGATATTACTTGCATTAAATAGATTGTTCTGAATTACAATATGAGGATGCTTGTAGCCAGGTTCAGACTCACTCGGTAACCCAAGGTCAACCCAGTATATTTCTCCTTGTTTAATTACCATGATTCATTACCAAGGTTGTCAATGTGTTTCCTCCGCATTCCACCTTGAATTATTCGTTCTTCTGAATCGGGATAATCACTAAATGCTTTATTTATTTGTGATAACAATTCCTGACTTTCTTGTTTTTTGATGAATTCCTGCACAGCCAAAACAAATAACTTGCTTCTTGAGACCTTAAGTTTTTTTGCTATTCTATTGACTTCTTGAAACAGGTCTTTCTGGATGGATATTGCGGTCTTTACACTTGTTGTCATAACTTGCCTCCTTTGACGAATACTATCGTTGATTTGCTTTATTATGGCTTTAAATTATACTATTGTCAATAAAATAATATAACTTTTGGCGTAATTTAGTTTATACTACCATTGTCACAGCTAACATTTGCTGCACTATATTGAACCGGCCCGGCTCAAACCTTTAAAAGTGCTTTACAATCATGCTCCCTGCGACGTTTGGAAGCTTTGGATCAAACAGAGTCATTGACGGATTTAAACTTACCTGGATTCAATTTCCACGGCTTACAGGGAATACCTAAACGTTACAGTATCCATGTTAACGGTCCATGGCGTATCACCTTTGAATGGGAAGAGGGTGAGGTTCTACGGGTCGATCTTGAACAATATCATTGAGGTGAAGTCATGGGAGAATATTTTGTTAAGCGTCCTTTAAAACGTTCACCGGTTCATCCAGGTGAGATTTTACGTGAAGATGTGCTTCCAGCCATTGGTTTGTTTCCTTTCTCCCCTCTGGCAAAATCAATTGAACAATTACTCCCAATTACTCATGTGTTCGTAAACGGCAGGTGTAGTTGTTTTTGTTCTTGACAAAAACAAAACTTACGGCTTATAAACTATAAAACAAATACATAGAATATATGTGGAGGTATCATGCCGCAATTACACTGTTATGTTCCGGATAAAGTAGCCGCGCAATTCCAGGAAAAAGCTAAACATGCCCATTTATCAGTTTCTAAATATCTGGCAAAACTTATAAAAAATGAAATTGCCAGTGAATGGCCAGAAGGTTATTTTGACCTTTTTGGCTCCTGGGAAGGAGGTCCTCTTGAACGCCCTGAGCAGGGTATCTATGAGAAGAGAGAGGAGTTAGGGTAAATGTGGTTGCTTGACAGTAATGTTTGTATTAACTTGCTCAACGCAAGGCATCCGGAAATTGAGCGAAATTTTCGCTTACACTCGCCATCAGAGATCGCTTTATGCAGTATTGTTAAAGCAGAGTTGCTTTTTGGAGCCAGACATAGTCAGAGAGTAGATGCCAATTTGCAACGTTTAAAAATTTTTTTCGCACCATTGGCCAGCTTTCCTTTTGATGACCGTTGTGCTGAAGAATATGGATTAATTAGAGAAGATTTAACAGTTCAAGGTAAATTTATTGGTCCTAATGATTTGCTGATTGCGGCTGTTGCTCGAGCGTATGATGCGACCCTGGTAACCCACAATACCGGAGAGTTTTGTCGAATTTCTGCTATCAGAATGCAAGATTGGGAAAAGTAAGCCTGAACCCGCTTCCTGGAGTTGCAAACGCGCCTTTGCCGAATGCGGCCTCTGGGATCATGAACCGCTCCTCTCGCACTCCAACGAAAGAGTTATGCCGAGGCGCCAGGATCATCTTTTAAGTTCGTTCCAAACCTGTGACATGGACGTCTAAGCCGGAGAGGTCCATTGTGACAATTCCGAGTCTCCGCACGACCTCTCATGCCCCACGTTGACCGACCTTAAATCCGAGCTAATCCAAAAAATATCTACCTGCGTCAACCATCTTTTTGTTCCTTTCCCCCCTCAAAAAATTTCCGCTTTCTGCCGATAACCTAAAAGTAGCAAGGCAGCGGCAACACAGTTTTTTTCATACTTTCTGCCGATTGTTCCTCCGGTGCGAAGTGTGCTATAGGTGTTGCACTGTCCGGCACTATCATCGCCCAAGCGATGCGCGGTCATGAACCCCGTTTTTTTCTGGAGCCGGGCGCCGGGGAGACCGGGAACTGAAACCTTTCCATAAAGGTAAGGAAATATGAAAAAAGCTTTGATCACCGGCATCACCGGTCAAAACGGCGCCTACCAGGAACTCGAACCCGAACAGATAATCGCCATGATCGGCAATCCCGCC
>CAYZIS010000004.1:0-133629 GCA_964478545.1 uncultured Thermodesulfobacteriota bacterium | reverse complement strand
CCTCCTCAATATCCTGATAACGCAAAGGTTCAATCCAATACAAGACGTTCCCGTCAGTATGGTCGGTCAGATAATCAGCCAGGGGTTTCCATTCCTCAAAACACCGACTGACACCGCGATAGGCCAGCACCCCGATTTTTATCACCTGCCGCTGGCCGGAAGCCAGAAGTGGGGAGGTCATCAACAGAAGTCCGGAAAAAAACAGGAAAAAGAAAAGTCTACTGCTTAAACCACGGAATGTCGTCGCCGGTAACCAGCTATATTGTCGTTTCATCTTTTGCCTCCCTACTAAACAGACCGGGGTTGATCTTCCACTCTGGCCGGCAAAGGCAAACGGACAACCAGCCAGCACCAGTGTCCACAAATTCCAACCAGGATAGCGTTGCGCTTCAGCCAGCCGGCATAGTTGCCGGGGGTTGACGAAGATTCCATGATTCACCTCAGATTGAATAGATTTAACTATTTTCAGGGGGTGGCAAACCCGTATCTGTTCCTCATGCCACCACGGTCATAACCCACCAAAATATCTTCGGCAACAGGGCAACAAACTGAAGCCTTCTGAGTAACTAATTATAATATATTAAAATCATTAATCTTTTGTTTATCAATATCTCACGTTTATAAAGCAATTGCCTAAGGATGTCCGGGCTTGGCTCATAACCGTGTCTGCCGACAGGCAAGCGGCATTGACCTTCTTAAAAAAATCTATATCCAGCATCAGCAGAGAAAGGGGCAGCTGATAGCACCAGGCCCGCTGGAATTCTTCAGCCAGGCGCTGGTCAAAATAGCGGCGGTTGTAAATGGACATCAGGGCATCGGTGATGGATTCCCGTTGCAAACAGGCTATGCGCCACAGATCGATGGCCGTTTGCTGGACCAGAATGCTGACCATAAACACAAACACAGATCCGCAAAAAAAGATGACCGGAACAATCAGGTCATGAAAATCTCCATAGCGATTGCTGAAATGAAGGCCATAAGTAGTGTAACCGGAAATGAAAAGGATGACCAATAAAATGAGAAAAATCCAGCACCGCTGTAAGGTCCCTCCGGGCAGCTACCTGACAAACCGAAAAAGGGGGAACAGGGACAGGGACAGAAAACAAACCTCCGCAAGGACAAGTCCATTGACAATCAGCTGCATCATTGACCTGGTTATTTCTATCATATTCACCTCCAAAGCGGCAACTCTCACGGCTTTCTCCGGGAAATGGGGAAATTTTTCAGGCCAGAACCGGCAACCGGCATTTTTAACACAGGGGAAAACAATTGTAAATTAAACCGCCACCGGTGGTGAAAATAAGGATAACTGTCGTATTCCTAGTTGACTACCCGCGTCAAAATATGCTATAGATTCAGAAGTTTACTGCGATTGGTAGGTATTTGGTGGTTATTTCAAGCAAAACAGCTTTTTAGGATATGGACATTATCAAAGTATTATAATCAAGTATAATGCAAAGCCAATTCCAGTGCCTAAAAAAGTAGCAAATACCGGAGAGCGGAAACTGTAAATCAACAGTTATCTTTTCAGACACATTCAGGAAGAGGGTGCGCATGTGGAAAATCGGTGACAAAGCGGTTTATCCGGGTCATGGGGTTGGGGAAATAAAATCCATTGAGAATAAAGAAATTATGGGACACAGTCAGGAATACTATATCTTTCTGACCCTTGAAAACGGGATGAGCATCATGATTCCCAAAGCCAACACCAAAAATGTCGGTCTGCGCAGGCTGGTTAATGCCGATGATATCCCCAGAGTATTTGCAATTCTGAAAAAGAAAAAAGTAAAAATAAATCATCAAACCTGGAATAAACGATATAAACTTTTTCACGATAAAATTAAAAGAGGTTCTATCTTTGAAATTGCCGAGGTTTTACGCGACCTGAGCCTGATCAGCAGCAATAAGGATCTGTCCTTTGGGGAAAGGAAAATGATGGAGACAGCCAAAAGCCTGCTGATCAAGGAGCTTGCCCTGGCAACGGCAAAAAAAGAACAGGTGGTGGAAGAGAAAATTGCCAATATTTTCATGTGAAGCCTGTTTTCATTTCGGTTACCCCTCCCTCCCCGCTGACCCTGCTTAGGGCTTACACAAAAATAACTTAGTATTCTGAGGCGCACTCTGAACATTTATAAAAGCGATCTTCAATCACGCAATCCTCAACGTAGCGTTACTACGCTCGCGGTTGTATTCAATCAGATCACGTCCCTAAATGTCCATATCAGCTCATATCTCCTCATTTATTTTTGCGTGAGCCCTTAATATCTGACAATATTCATAATAATCAGGAGGCATGATTGACATTTTTTCGTTTACTGGTGGTTCTGGTCGGCTCACTTTTGTCATACCAGATCATTTACAGCCAAACCTACCGGGTGGATTATTCGGTCATCGGTTTTTTCACCGCCCTGCTGCTGGTACTCTACCTCTTTTACCTGGTTGCCCAACTGAAAAAAACCCCGTTGCGCACCATTCTGGGGGGGCTGATCGGCCTGCTGGTGGGACTTTTTATTGCCAATTTACTTTTTCATGGCATCCTGTTCAATCTTTTTGATAATCCAAGAGTTAATTTTATCTTTTATATTTTTATTTATTCCCTTTTTGCCTACGCGTCAGTTGAAATCGGCCTGAAAAAAGGGGATGAATTTGACCTGATGCGCTCGCTGGCCCTTAAAAGATCACAGGACAGTGAAAAGATTGTCGATACGTCAGTTATCATTGACGGTCGGATTGCCGACCTGACGGAAACCGGTTTTCTGGAAGGAACACTCATCATTCCCCAGTTTGTCTTACAGGAGCTGCAATTTATTGCCGACTCCCCTGATGCTTTGCGTCGCACCCGGGGCCGCCGGGGGTTGGATGTACTCAAACGGATGCAGAATCAGGCTTTTATCCAGATCAAAATAATCGATGAAGATTTCCCCCGCATCAAGGAAGTGGACGCTAAACTGGTGGCCCTGGCCAAGAAAAAATCGGCCAAGATCATCACCAACGATTTCAACCTCAATAAAGTTGCCGACCTACAGGGGGTTGATGTTCTCAATATCAATCAGCTGGCAAACGCGCTCAAACCGGTGATTTTGCCCGGGGAGACCCTGCAGATCATGATCATGAAGGAAGGAAAAGAACCCTTACAGGGTATCGGCTATCTTGATGATGGCACCATGGTGGTGGTGGATCATGCTAAAAAGCTGGTGGGGGAAAAACTGGACGTCGTCGTTACCAGTGTTTTACAGACCACGGCCGGCAGAATGATTTTTGCTAAAAAACAGTGATGAAACCAGTTTCAGCTTTTCGGGTTTTTGCCATCATTACCGCCGCCGGTTCCGGACAGCGTTGTCCCGGGAGCAAGCGTAAACAATTGATGCCCCTGCTCGGCAAGCCACTGGTCACCTGGAGCCTGAAAGCCTTCAGCCAGGTTGAACGCCTGACCGGCATAGTGTTAGTAGGCCCGGCCGACGATGACCAGGCCCTGGAAGAAATGAAATTAGCAGCGGCAGCTTTCAAGCAGGTCATTGCCGTAATTCCCGGCGGCTGCAGCCGGCAAGCTTCAATCTTCAAAGGATTAACTGTCCTGAAACCGCTGGCCGGCACCGATGATCTGGTTCTGATTCATGACGGCGTCCGGCCGCTGGTCACCCCGGACTTGATTAATCGGGTGATTGATCATGGCACCCCGGCCACAGTTATCGTCCCAATCATCAAAGCCGCTGAAACGGTTAAACTTCTGGCCGGAAATGACAGCATTTCCCGCACCCTTCCCAGGCAACAAATCGGGCTGGCCCAAACCCCCCAGGGGGCTCCTTTTTCGCTCTTATGGGACGCTTATCAAGTGGGAAATGAAGAAATGTGGGCCCGGGCAACTGACGATGCTAATCTGGTAGAAAATGCCCGGCCCGGCACCCCGGCCAGGTGGGTTGATGGAGAGCGCCGCAATATTAAAATTACTTTCCCCGAAGACCTGGCACTGGCTGAATTTTTACTGCAACCGGAAAACCAGGAACAGAAGATGACCCAACCAATTATCACTACCGGTTTTGGTTATGATGTTCACCGGCTGACGACCGAACGGAAACTGGTTCTGGGAGGCATCACCATTCCCCATTCCCACGGTCTGGCAGGCCATTCTGACGCGGATGTGGTTATCCACGCCCTGGTTGATGCCATCCTGGGAGCAATAGCTGCCGGGGATATTGGTCAGCATTTTCCCGATTCTGATCCCCGTTATAAAAATGCCAGCAGCCTTGAGTTTCTCGCCTATGCGACAGACCTGGCAGCAACAAAGTATTTTTATCTGCAGTCCATTGACATAACCATTGTCGCCCAACAACCCAAACTGGTGCCATTTCTGCCCCGAATGCGCCAGGCCATCAACAATACCTTAACCATCCCCTGCCAGGTGAATATCAAAGCAACCACAACCGAAGGCCTGGGGTTCACCGGCACGGGAGAGGGAATAGCAGCCTATGCGGTGGTTACGGCACGCAAATTGCCGCAACGGTAACGAAGTGGCACTATTCACACAAAATTTTTCCGGACACAAGTCCATGACCCGGTTTTTTCGTGATGAGCCCATCCGTTCTTTTCTTCTCCTGTCACTGGTGGTTCACTTGCTCTTCCTGATTAGCTGGCCCCGGCCAAGGAACTATGGACTTCGGGACATGGATCGCATCGCAGTACTGCTGATGAATCAGCCAAAGCAGCCATCGACCCGCAAGGCAGCCCCGGCAAAAAAGGTAATTCCCCGAAAAAAATCGGCGATCAGCAAAAAAAAGCGGATCATGGTCGCCAAAAAACCGGCACTGAAAAGAAGTTCCATAAAAAAAACCAAGCCGGCAGCCCGGAGCAAAAAACCGGATCTCAGCAAAATCCGCCAGAAACTGGCAAAGGAAGAAAAGAAAAAAGCGGTCAGCCGAATCAAGACACGGCTGGCCCAAAACAAAACGGCAAATCCACCGGCAGCGATTTCCGCGGTTGACAACTACCAGTTAAATCACTATGCAGAACAGCTGAAAGCCTGGATTACCGACCATTGGCAACTGCCGGAACTGCTGCTGAAAGAAAAGCTTTCAGCCACGGTTTCCTTAACCATCAACGCCGCCGGGAACCTGGTCAAACAAAATTCGGAAAAAATGTCCGGAAACCGGCTTTTTGATGATTCCATCTTAAGGGCCATCGCCCGCGCCGCCCCGTTCCCCTCCTTCCCGCCGGCAATGGATAAGACCCAGGAAGAGTTCGTCATAACCTTTGATCCAAATGATATACAATGATAATTGAGCGATTGGCGTTTAGCTATTAGCATTTAGCTTTGAAAAACCAGGGCATTACGTTAAAATCAGGGACGTTGTTATTCATATAAAATCTTTGTCACGGTTCAGTACCTATTTCCAAGCTGTCTCGATTGGGGTCAGTGCTTGATTACCGGCGGCAAGAAATCACCTTGAAACATCGGAATCCAAACCCGCCGATTGTCAAGCTTTGACCCCGTCGGAGAGGGCGAAGCAAAATTCGACAATTTCATGGTAAATCAACTGCCAAAACAGCAACCTGAATACTTACAAATCTCTTTTTGGTTCCGGCTATGCCGGCTTACGTTAATGAGAAATAACATCCAACAGGTGAAAGTTTGCAGTAAATATTCGGCTACGTAAAAAACACTATCTGACAGCAGGGCATTAAGTTGGTTCGCTTCGCCCTGCTTCGCGAGGGGTCACATTTTGACAAAGGCTATTGAAAATCACCAATAAAAGCAGATATCACGATACGCCTTCGTCAAGAAATGACCCCAATCCCGGTAGTTCTAAAACAATACCAAATATTTACAGTTTGCAATAGTCAACATCCTGTAACCATTCAACTAACAACTCAATTTAAATAGATAACTAATGATGGAAAATGCATGAAACACTCTCATAAACAACAATTTATCCGGCTGCAGAAATCTTTAAGCATGCTGATACTGCTGGTTTTCGCTCTCCTGTGCGCCCCCCAGTCTGCCAGCAGCAAAGTATATCTGGAAATCAATCAACCCCATATCCGCAAGATTCCCCTGGCTATCGCTCCCTTGAGATCACTTGATGGCCGGGGACAGAAAGGAAAGCTGGCGGATACCTGCCGGGAGGTCATGATCCAGGACCTGGATTTCTCAACTTTTTTCAATGTTCTGGGAGATTCGAGCACCTACCTGGAAAACGGTCGGAAAAGCGGCATTTCCCTGGGCACATTTGATTTCAGGGACTGGTCACTGATCGGTGCCGAGCTGCTCATCAAAGGCGGTTATTACCAGACGGGTGATCAGTTTATTCTTGAGCTGCGCCTGTTTGATATCTTCAGCCGCAGAATGATCATCGGCAAACGATACCGTGGACACCTGCAGGATCAGCGGCTCATGGCCCATAAATTTGATAATGAAGTGGTCAAGGCCATCACCGGGCTGCCGGGAGAGTTTTCTTCAAAAATTGCCTTTGTTGGTAAAAAACAAGATCGCCATGGTATAAGCCAGGAAATATACATCATGGACTATGATGGTGCCGGTCTGAAACAGGTTACCCATAACAGAGCCATCAATCTTTCGCCATCCTGGGCTCCGAAGGTAACAAAACTTGCTTTTACCTCCTACAAAAAGGGGAACCCCGACCTCTACGTCATTGATTTCAACCGGGGGAAAGAACGGCTTATTTCCCGCAAAAAGGGGATCAACGCGGCGGCTGAATGGTCCAGTGATGCCTCTCGGATTGTACTCATGCAACGTTTTAAAGATAACAGTGAGATCAGCATTATTTCAGCAAACACCGGCAGGCTACTGAAACGGTTGACGAAAAACTGGGCTAATGAAGCTTCCCCCTGCTGGTCCCCATCAGGAAAAGAAATTGCTTTTGTTTCAGACCGGGCCGGCAGCCCCCAAATTTACACCATCGATATGGACGGAAAGAATTTACGCCGGATAACCTGTTCCGGCAATTACAATGCTCATCCCAACTGGTCAGAATTCAATAATAAAATTGTCTTTACCTCCATTATTGACGGCAGCTTCCAAATCTGTGTCATCAACCCTGACGGCAGTGGCCTGCAGCAGCTCACCTACCTGAAAGGAAATAATGAAGATCCAACATGGTCTCCCAACGGGCAGCATATTGTTTTTACTTCATCTTCCACCGATATCAATCAACTGATGGTGATGAACCTTCATGGCCGGGACATTAAACCAATGACCCGAGGAAAGCTGGATAAGAAGAGTCCCACATGGTCAGCTAACCAGTGATGACTTCGTAAAGAAGCATCTGCAACCCTCGACAATGAAAGCGGAAACCAGTAAAACATGATTTTCATTATCGATAAACCCAGCTTATTAACTTGATTTTTAAAAAAAAAGACGCTATTGATGGGTGATTAGGGATTATTAGCTGACAATTAACTTTTTTCAAATGAGCATGGAAAGGAGAGAGCATGATTATGAAACATATGAAAATGGCGATGCTATTTGTTCTTCTGGCAAGCGTCGCGGTGATGTTTTCCGCATGTGCCACCTGTCAAACCAAGAAGGTTGAAGAAGAAACCGTATCACAGCCAGTAGCCATGACCGAACCGGAAAAAATTATCCCGGAAAAACCGGCGGTCAAGGAAGCTACCCTTTCTGCCGCACCAATGCTTGCTGTAGGGGATAAATTGGACCCCATCTATTTCGATTTTGACAAGTATAATCTCAAAGACCTTTCCAGAAATCAGCTGGCCAAAAACGCCCAGTGGATAAAGGACAATCCCGAAGCAGTTGTCAGGATTGAAGGCAATTGTGATGAACGGGGTTCCAACGAATACAACCTGGCACTGGGAGAACGGCGGGCAGCCAATGCCAAAAAATACCTTGTCTATCAGGGAATATCTCCTAACCAGCTGGAAACCATCAGTTATGGTGAGGAAAAACCGACTTGTGGCGGCCACTATGAAGGTTGCTGGTGGAAAAACCGTCGTGATGATTTTGTTATTGTCGAAAAATAGTACCTGTTACAAATTTTTAAGATTCTTGGTACATACTGACTGACAGCTAATGGCAGTCAGTAAAAATATCAGACATGCATATGCAGGTCGTGGGTTGAGATCGAAGGGGTAGTATGAACATCCGTCATCAGCACTTTTTTCTGGTGTTTGTACTGGTTGTCATTTGCGGAACCGGATGTGTAACTGATCAGTCATACGTCCAGCTTGATGATACTGTCCGCAACCTGCAGCGACGGGTTAATGATGTTGAGTCCAGACAGGCGAAAAGTCAGCGCAAGAGCGGCGCTGAACTACAGAGGTTAAATGCTGACGTCAACGTTAGACTTGACAGCCTAGAAACCGAAGTACAAATAATGAATGCCAACCTGGAAGAAAATCACCGTACCCCACGGGAACTTCCAGCAGTCGAAGCCAAGGATGTGCAGCTGGTCTATGAACGCCTTGACGCCCGTTTAAAACAACTGGAAATCTCTGTGCAACAATTACAGCAGCAGGCCGGAAATAGTCCTGCTGCTGTAAAACCACCCCTGATTGCCGGAGGAGCAACAACCACCCCCCCCCCAGATACCAGCCCACAGAAAAAAGAAGTAACTAAAACAGTAGCAACTGCAGGTGCCCGGGAAAAGGCATTCTATGATGATACATACGCGGTGTTTAAACGGGGTAATTATTCCTCTGCCAGGAAGAAATTCACCAAGTTTCTTACGGCCTTTCCCCAGAGCATGTTTCGGGTTAACGCCCTGTTCTGGATCGCCGAGTGCTCCTACAAGGAGAAACAATACGAAGAAGCTATCATAAAATACGATCAAATTATCACAAAATATCCTCACAATCCAAAGATCCCCAGCGCTCTTCTGAAGCAGGGATTCTCCTTTCTGATGCTTGGTGATAAGACCGATGGTAAAATCATCCTGGAAAAAGTCATCGCTGACTATCCCGATTCCGATCAAGCGGAAATTGCCAGGCGAAAGCTGAAAGTGCTGGGTAGATAATACCCTTTGATAGTCAGCATTCCTCCACTTCCCTTCATTTTTTGCTTAATTTAACCAACAAAGAAAATTACTAATTTGTATTTCAAGATACATTAACCTACCTTTTTCAACCCAGTCACCAAAGGGAAAAAGCTACAAAACATAATGATTTCAGCATCTCATGGCTTTCGCAGGGTATCTTTAGGACCTTTTAGCCGGCAATAAAAAAACCAGTGGCACTAATATTGCTCATTATTTTTCTAAAAAAATTCAAAAAAAGCTAAAATTATTGATAAAACGGTCGACAGGTATAATATCTCGGCCTGATTGGTAAAACGTTTTCTGTCTTTTTCGACCTGACAACCGAAGTAACATCACCTTTTTTTCAGCGGCTTTTTAATTTAGATAAAACTATTGGAGGGCCATGTTTTTCCAAAAATCAAAGACCCTGCTCGGGCTCAATATCGGTTCCAGCTACATTAAAATTGTGGAGCTGAAGAATTCAGGGCCAAGATATACTCTGCAAAATTTTGGTTATGCAATTCTGCCATCAGATACCATAATTGATGGCACGATCATGGACTCCATGGCCATTGTCAATGCCATCAAGAACCTGGTTAAAAACCTGAAAATCAAGAAAAAGCAGATATGTACCTCCATTTCAGGCCACTCGGTAATCATCAAAAAGATTCTGATGCCGTTAATGGATGAGGACACGGTAGAAAGTACTATTTATGAGGAAGCCGTCCACCACATTCCCTACGATATCTTTGATGTCAATCTTGATTTTCAGATTTTAGGCCCCAGTCTGGAAGCTGATGACAAAATGGATGTTCTGCTGGTGGCGGTCAAAAAAGATGTCATCAGTGATTACCTGGGAGTCATAGAAGAAGCTGGCCTTCAGCCGGCAGTCGTGGATGTGGATACCTTTGCCCTGGAAAATATGTATGAATATAATTATGAGGATGCTACAGAAGAAATCGTAACCCTGGTGGATATCGGCTCCAATCTTACCAATATCAATATCCTTAAGGATGGAATGTCAAATTTCAACCGCGACATTACGGTAGGAAGTCGACAGATCACTGAACAGTTACAAAAACAGCTGAACCTGAATTACCAGACTGCCGAGCAACTAAAGCTTGGCGTTCCCGTTGAAGGACTCAATGCAGAAGACACCAGCAAATTAATCTCTGATGCCTCATTTACCTATATTAATGAAATTGCCAAAACCATTGATTTTTATCACACATCCGCATCCGGAAGTCGGGTGGAAAAGATCTACCTTGCTGGTGGAGGCGCCAAATTGGCTGGTATTGTTAAAGCGGTTCAGGAGATCACCAATATCTCTACAGAAATTATTAATCCTTTTCGCGATCTAATCATCCCTGAAGCAAAATTTGATCTCGAGTATATTCAGGATATCGCCCCTTTGGCTGGTGTTGCTGTAGGTCTGGCACTGAGGAAGGATAGAATTAAATGATTAGAATAAACCTTCTCCCGGTTCGCGCTGAACGAAAAAAGCACAACCTGCAGAATCAGTTAGCCATTGGAATATTTACGATTATTGTGGTTGTGGCTGTTTTTGGCTATATACAGTTTTTTATCGTTACAAAGATCAACCGGACATCCCGCAATCTGAAACGGACCCAGCAGGAAATTGCAGTCTTGAAGCCTGTTATTGATAAAATCAATCGCTATAAGCAGCAAAAAGATGTAATTGCCAAAAAAATTGCCGTTATCAATAATTTGGATTCTGCCAGATTGGAACCAATTTATACCCTGCACGATCTAAACCAATACAAACCTGACAAATTATGGTTTACCCAACTAAACAAAAAAGGACCAAGCCTGAATATCAAGGGAATTTCCATTGACAATGAAACCATTGTTAATTTTCTGGATAACTTAAAACAATCTCTACCCCTCAAACAGTCCGAGCTTATCTACCTTAAGTCGCATAAGTTACAGGACCTGGAACTGAAAGAATTTCTGATCAACTCAATGCTGACCTCGGTTGCTGCAATAAAAACATCCAACGCCAGCCAGTCTAAGGGGAATTAGGATGGCAGACCTGAATTTAGAATTTCTCCACAAGCTTTCAACCAGCAAAAAGATCCTGATTCTGGTTGCCATCGTGATTGCAATAGGAGGGTTGTATTACTATTTCCTTTTTGCCCCCAAGCATAAGCAACTCACCAGGATTCAGACAAAATATAAAAAAGCCCAACTGACCCTCAGCCAGACCAAACAAGTGGCCAGTCAGCTGAAACAGTTTGAAGAAGAAATTGCCACGTTACAGGTTAACTTCAAAATTGCAGCCCGGAAGCTTCCCAATTCCAGGGAAATACCCCGGCTTTTGATGAAGATTACCAAACTTGGAAAAGAAGCCGGCCTTGACTTTTTACTGTTTCAACCGCAAGCTGAGAAACCGGTTGAATTTTATGCTGAAGTACCCATTGATATTGAAGTTATAGGCGGTTACCATGCCATCAGCAACTTCTTCAGCAAAATATGTACCATGCCAAGGATTGTTTCAATCGGTGATTTTGACATGCACGACTATAAAGTTATAGATAATCGGGACACCATTAAAACCCGTTTCAAAGCCATCACCTATACTTTCACGGATAAAAAGAAAGGCGAAAATAAAAATGGTAGCTAAGCTGAAACAGCTGTCATTGCTTACGACAGCAGTGTTCATGGCTTTTGGTATCTTATCGCTGGTTCCCGGCAACCTGGTTTTTGCCCTGGATCAGACGGGAGAAGCAATAAAACCAGCCATCACAATACCTCAAGGCAGCCACCCATCGTTTACCTATGATTCGCTGGGGAAACCGGATCCATTTCGCCCGTTTATTAATTTCAATGCCATTGAACGGCCAATTCCCACCGAAGAACCAAAGACACCGCTGGAACGATATTCTTTGAATCAATTTAAACTGGTTGGCATTCTCTTGGCGGAAAAACATTTTGCCATGGTTGAAGACCCGGAACAGATCAGTTACACTATTATGGCAGGCGATAAAATAGGAAATTTAAGTGGCACCGTTGAGAAAATCAAAGAAAATGAAATAATCATAGCTGAACCTTATCTGGATATCTATGACCAGCAACAAATACGGAAAGTTAGCTTAAAACTCCATGTTGACGAAGCCCAGGGGGGTGAAACGAAATGAAATCAAGGATAAAAGCCTGTCTGATCATAGCAATAGTTTTAACCGGCTGGATTTTTACTATTCCCAGTCCGGCAACAGCAGCAAGCCAGAAAGTCAGTATCCAGAGCCGTCTGTCTGAAGGCAGGATACTGGTAATTTTCACTGGTGAACAGAAAATGCAGCAGCACAAAACTTTCGATCTGTTTCACGTAGATAATCCACCCCGTTTGGGTATAGATTTTCCCGATACTTTTTTTGAGGCTACCGATATTTCAGCTGACCTGGATAAGACCCTTTTTTCGGGATTTCATTACCACAACTATCCGGACAAAACCCGGGTGGTTTTTGATACCGATCAGGAGCAGCTCCCAGCGTATACCTTTTCCAGTGATGGCAATCAATTACGTTTTTCTTTCCCTTTGTCTGACAGCCCGGCAGCTAAAAAAACTACGCCACAGCCAAAAACCAAAAAAAAACAGAAGCGGTCCCTATCGAGCAGAAATACCCATCCCATTACCGTTGATTTCAAGGACGCCGATTTACAGAATATTTTCCGTTTTTTAGCTGACATCAAGAACTATAACCTCATCATGGGAGATGATGTGAAGGGCACGGTCACCCTCAAACTGAAGAAAGTACCCTGGAGACAGGCTTTCAGTATCCTGCTAAAAACTAATAAACTGGGGATGGAAAAAAGCGGAAATGTTATCCGCATTGCCCCGCTGGTACGTTTTAAGGAAGAAAAGGAAGCCCTGGCCCAAAACAAAAAAGCCAGTGAAACCCTGGCGGACACGGAAACAAAAATTATCAAAGTTAATTTCGCCACCGCCAGTGAGGTGGCTCCAAGATTAAAAGCAGTCTTAAGTGACCGGGGTTCCATTGATACCGATACCAGAACCAACGCTCTGATTATTAATGATCTGCCCAAATATATCGTACAGGCCAAAAATTTATTAAAAAGCCTGGATCTACCCATTAAGCAGGTACTCATTGAAGCTAAGATTGTTAAAGTTGAAACCGACGCGGTCAAGGATATCGGCATTCAATGGGGTGGCGCCTGGGGAGACACAAAAAACAACCATTATTACGGTATTACTGGCAGTGCAGGTTCAACCGGCCAGCCGGACATTACCCCTGATAGCGGCAGCCCAACAGTCACAAACAACTACGTGGTCAACCTACCGGCTTCCGGGGCCACCAGCGGTTTAGGCATGATTTTCGGGAAAGTGGGAATTTTCAACCTCAACCTCCGACTTTCAGCCCTGAAGAATAAACATCTGGCGAATATTCTCTCAACCCCAAAGGTGCTGGCCCTGGACAATCACCAGGCCCGCATCGGCCAGGGAATGGAAATCCCCTACCAGACAACATTGGACTCTGGCACTACCACGGAATTCAAAAAAGCGGAATTAAGCCTTGAGGTAACTCCCCATATCACCAACAATGACAATGTCTCCATCGATGTGCAAATCAATAAGGATTCCATCGGTGTCATGACCACAGATGGTCCAGCCATCAATACCCAGCAGATTCAGACAACCCTGTTGCTCTATAACGGTGAGACAGCGGTTATTGGTGGGATTATTGAAAAAAATAAATCTGACGACCAAGGGGAAGTTCCCGGATTTTCTCAAATTCCTTTGGTTGGAGATGTGTTGTTCAAACACAAATACAAAAAGAATGAACAAACTGAGTTGTTGATTTTTATCACCCCCACAGTTATTCCCATCCAAAGAAGAGCTGCAAATTTCTAGGATTTTTTTCAGGAAAATCCTTATCAAAGCTGGCTGATGGTTTTATCAGCCAGCTTTTTTATTGCACCAGAAAAACTTTTCATGTAATAATACCCAAGTTAAGCTATTAGCGATTAGCTTTTAGCTCTGATAAATTAATAGGAGCCAAAACACCATGTTGACCTATCTTACCGCCGGGGAATCCCATGGTCCCCAGCTAACCGCTATCATTTCCGGCATCCCGGCAGGCCTCCCCTTAAGTGAAACTCAGATTAACCAAGATCTCGCCCGTCGGCAGCAGGGATATGGCCGTGGCCAGCGCATGCAGATAGAAACCGATCAGGTCGTATTTAAATCCGGGGTTCGTTTTGGTAAAACCACCGGCAATCCCCTCACCCTGGTCATCCAGAACCGGGATTGGACAAACTGGCACCAGGAAATGTCAACCTCAGCAGCTGATGCCAAGCTGGCACATCCGGTCACCAGGCCCCGCCCCGGCCATGCTGACCTGGCCGGCTGCCTTAAATTCAACCAGCGGGATGTCAGGAATATTCTTGAGCGGGCCAGTGCCCGGGAAACAGCTATTCGGGTTGCCGTAGGAGCAGTGTGTAAAGCATTGCTTCAATCTTTTTCCATCAAAATCTTTTCCTATGTCCTTTCCATTGGCATACATGAACTGAAACCGGAAATTTTCCAACAGGATGATGAACAGTTATCCCTCCTGGCTGAGAGTTCGCCATTTCGGGTTCCCGATCCCCTGCTGGAAGAAAAACTCAAAAAAGCGGTAGATAAGGCAAAACAGGAGGGCGATAGTCTGGGCGGCCGGTTTCGAATTATAGCCCGGGGACTACCAGCAGGCATCGGCAGTCATATCCAATCTGACAACAAACTGGATGGGCGCCTGGCCCAGGCGCTCATGAGTATTCAGGCAATTAAAGGGGTAGAAATTGGCTTGGGATTCAAGGCCGCGCAGACCCCGGGATCCCAGGTTCATGATGAAATAAGCTACGAACATAACCGGGGGTTTTACCACCTGAGCAACCATGCGGGCGGGATTGAGGGCGGAATCAGCAATGGGGAGGATATTATTGTTACGGCAGCAATGAAACCGATCCCTACCCTCTATCGACCTTTACAATCGGTTGATTTGATCAGCAAGCAACCTTTCCAGGCCTCGGTTGAACGCTCTGACACCTGCGCCGTCCCGGCTGCTGCCGTGGTTGGCGAAGCGGCCGTGGCCATTGAAATAGCACGGCTGCTGATGGAAAAATTCGGTGGTGATTTTATCGAAGAAACAGCGGCGCATTACCAAAAATATCTTGATCATCTCCGCTCATTTTAACATTTTCTCAAAAGCGCCTTCACCCCACTTGCTGCGGCCACACATCTGAAAAGCAAGTAATTGTTCTTGATGATGTCCCGGCATGGCTCTCGCTCATTCTCGCTACACATCGTGTGCAGCTGTGAGGAGCCCGCCGCGAATCACCGTCGTGGTGATTCGTTCGGCGGTCAATGCCGCCTGCCTGTCGCCGTGCCTACCGGCAGGCTGGGCAGACACGGCTATGAGCCAAGCCCGAACATCCTTAGGCAATTGTTTCATAAACGTGGAATATTGCCATGAAAAAGATTAATTATTTCAATATGTTACAATTAATTACGCAGAAGTTCCTAACAGGTAGAATTTCCCATGAAAGCTGATCAACATCTCATTCTTACCGGATTTATGGGGTCGGGGAAGTCCTCGGTAGGCAGGGAACTGGCCACTTTACTACAGCGGCCGTTTATCGATCTGGACAAATACATTGAAAAACAGACAGGATTGACCATCGCTGAAATCTTTGAACACCAAGGAGAAACATCTTTCCGCCGGCTGGAACAACAATCCCTGAAAACGGTATTAGCTTATCCGCCCCTGGTTTTGGCCACTGGTGGTGGCACCATCATCAGTGAAGATAACCGGCAGCTGATACAAAACCGAGGTTATATCATTTTTCTTGATGCCAGCCTGGATACGATCATGAAACGGACAGGGGGCAGCCATTCACGACCACTGCTACTCACTGGAGATAAAACAATATCAGACAGAAGATTCAGGCAGCAAAAAATAAAGGACCTTCTCAGTGAAAGAAGGCCCTTTTACGAAATATGTCATCTTAAGATTCTCACCGACAACTTATCGGTTCATCAGGTGGTTCGGAAGATTATAAGCCAACTCCCCTCAAACCCGGATTGAAATTTCTGTCTGCTCATACCTAAACTGAGTAATTAGCGGTTAGCGATTAGCATTTAGCTTTTAAAAACCAAGACATTACGTTAATGAGTAATAACACCCAACGGGTGAAAGTTTACAATAGTCAACATCATGTAATCACTAAACTAATAGCTAACTGCTAAAAGCTAATAGCTTAATCCAGGTCATATTGAGGTCACTCGGTTTTTTTGGGCAGCTCCGTCGCCTTTTCCGGCACAACTGCCGCAGGCTGAGCAGTTGTTTGAGACTCAGCCGCTTCAGGCTTAACCTTTTTGTCAACTACCGCGGGCACCGCTGGCTGGGCTGGTTGCGCCTGGGTTGAAATGGGCGCTACCGGTTTTGAAGCTGAATATCCTTCCATAACCGTTCCCTTAACCCGATGGGCCGAAGTAATGGTCAACGTCAGGGAGGTCAGCATGAAAATGGCCGCGGCAATGGCCGTCAGGCGGGTAAAAAATTTACTGGATCCTGAGCTGCCAAACAAGGTCTGGCTGCTGCCGGCCCCAAACGCGGCCCCCATTCCGGCGCCAGTCCCGGTTTGCAGCAGAATAATAAAAATAAGGGCAAATGAAACAATCACATGTAAAGCAATAATATAGGTCGTCAAGGTGTACTCCCCTACAAATATTTAAAGGCCTGAACTTCTAGCAGTAAATCTGCCGAAAGTCAAGCCTTAAGCGTGTCTACCCAGAATTCTTGCCAATATATCAGCATACACTTTCAGCTATCCGGGCAAAATCTTCCGGGTTCAGGGAAGCTCCACCAACCAGCACCCCATCAATATCCGGCTCTGCCAACAATTCAGCAGCATTTGCCGGTTTCACACTGCCACCGTAAAGGAGAGGAATATCACCACCCCCGGCACCCATGGATACCAGGCATTGGCGAATAAACTGATGCATTGTCCGGGCATCTGCCGCCGTCGCTGTTTTCCCGGTTCCAATGGCCCAAACCGGTTCATAGGCAACCATCATTTTTTCACCAAAACTAGCCCCCTGAAGCCCTTGCTGCAATTGCCTCTCAACCACTGACCTGGCAGCACCAGCTTCGCGCTGCTCCAATGTTTCACCGACACAGAAAATGGGGATAAGCCCTGAAATCAGCACCGCTTTCAGCTTCTGATTGAGGAAATTATCACTTTCTCCAAAAAGGGCCCGACGCTCGGAATGACCAACCAGGACGTGGCTGACACCAATATCAGCCAGCATGGGCAGTGATGTTTCTCCGGTATAGGCACCCTCTCCTTCGGGATGGCAGTTTTGGGCCGCCAGGAAAATCCCAGCCTCCCGGCAACGCTCAGCCATGGATGCCAGCAAGGTAAAATTGGGGGCCAGAATCAATGAACATTTTGCCCTCATCTCCTGGTCACAGAGTGGAATAAATGCATCCAGAAACGCAAAGCCGTCATTCAGGGTCTTATACATTTTCCAGTTACCGGCAATAATTTTATGATTCATCCTCTCTCCTTTGACCTTTTACCTTTATTCTAATCACATGATTCCCGGTCCAGGGCCGCGATAGCCGGCAGGGTTCCACCTTCCAACAATTTCAGGAAGGCACCACCACCGGTGGAGATATAGGATATACGATCCCCCTCTCCGGCCCGGTGGACGGCCACATCCGTATCACCGCCCCCGACAATAGTCAGGGCATAGGTATTGGCCACATTATGAACCATGGCCAGGGTTCCCCGACTGAAAGAATCGATCTCAAAAGCCCCCATGGGACCATTCCAGATAATGGTTTTGGCATCCTGAATCACTTCATTAAACAGGGTAGTCGTGGCCGGTCCGATATCAAGTCCCATCCAGCCCTTGGGAATTTCCTGTACCGGCATAACCTTGGTATCCGCATCGGGAGTCATGCGATTTCCGGCCACACAATCCACCGGTAGATAAAAACGAACACCTTTACCAATGGCCTTTTTAAATATCTCTCTGGCCTGGTCAACCATATCATCTTCGACCAGAGAATTCCCCAAACCAAAACCCATAGCTTTCAGGAAAGTAAAGGCCATGGCTCCACCAAGCACAATTTTATCCACCCGGTTAATCAAATTTTCCAAAGCTCCCAACTTACTGGATACTTTTGCCCCACCCACAATCGCCACAACCGGCCGCAAAGGATTTTCCATTGCCCGATGAAAATAGTTCAACTCATCTTTCATCAGGAAACCGGCATATTGTTCAGGAATGTATTCGGTAATCCCGACCATCGACGCATGGATCCGATGGGCAGTGGCAAAGGCATCATTTACATACAAGTCCATCCCTTCAGCCAATGCTTTGGAAAAATCAGGATCATTACTGATTTCCCCCGAATGAAAACGCAGATTTTCCAGCAGAATAACCGTACCGGGGGCTGCTTCCGCCAAGGTTTTCTGCACGCTGGAGCCAATACAGTCAGAAAGAAAAACCACATCTTTTTTCAGCAGCCTACTTAATCGTTTAGCCACCGGAGCCAGGGAAAGTTTAGGGACAACAACGCCTTTTGGCCGCCCCATATGGGAGGCAATCACTACAACCAGATCATCATCAAGAAGGGCATTGATGGTTGGCAGAACCCGACGAATACGAACATCATCGGTAATATTGCCACTCTCATCCAATGGCACATTAAAATCAACCCTGACAAAAACCTTTTTCCCTTCCAGTGTACCATTCTTCAAGTCATTGACATAGCATATCATGGTTGTTTCTCCTCAATAACGACGACGCTAAAAATGCTTTATGGCTGTTTACCCGATCTTGAACTTCTTCCTCCGCAAAATTTACTGGATACTTTGTCTATCCACTGAATCAGCTCAATAATTGTGCAGGTCACATGGGATAATACTTTGCATTCTTCTTTTATGGCTATAGCAACCCGGTCCGGACAGCCACATAGGCAGTCAGATCATTGAGCCGGTTTGCGTAACCCCATTCATTATCATACCAAGCCATAACCTTAACCAGAGTACCACCCATAACGTTGGTCAACTCCGCATCAATGGTGGAAGAAAAGGCATTGTGGTTATAATCAATGGAAACCAATGGTTCATCAGACACCATCAGAATTCCTTTTAGCGGCCCTGCAGCCGCCTGACGAAAAGCATCATTCACTGCCTCGGCAGAGGTTTCCTTCTCTACTTCAACTACCAGATCTACCATTGAAACATTGGGAGTTGGAACCCTTATTGCCAGGCCATCAAGTTTACCTTTCAACTGGGGAAGAACCAGACCAACAGCTGCGGCAGCACCGGTGGTTGTGGGAATCATAGACATAGCCGCCGCCCTGGCCCGCCGCAGATCTTTATGCCGGGAATCAAGAATCTGCTGATCCCTGGTATACGCATGAATAGTAGTCATCATCCCACGGATAATACCAAAATTTTCCAACAATACTTTGGCCGCTGGAGCCAGGCAATTGGTAGTACAGGAAGCATTAGAAACCACAAAATGATTTTCCGGGTCAAAATCATCCTGGTTGACCCCCATGACAATGGTGGTATCGGCTTTTTTTACCGGCGCCGAGACCACCACCCGTTTAACCCCTGCATCAAGAAATATCGCCGCTTTGTCCCTCTCCCGGTAGTGGCCTGAACATTCCATCACCACATCTACACCAAGATCCTTCCACGGAACTTTCGATGGATCCCGTCCAGCTACCAATTTAACCTCTTTGCCATTCACGGTCAGCATTTTGTCACCGGGAACCACCTCTGCATCCAGGGTTCCGGAAACGGAATCATACTTCAGCAGATGGGCCATTGTTTTGGCATCATCGGTGGTACTGACAATCGCCCGAAAATCAAATCGGTCATCATTGACGGCGGCCCGCAGAGAATCTCTGCCGATCCGACCAAACCCATTTACTGCCACTTTTACTGCTGCCATTTTCTCCTCCGCTTCCATAAGTTTAGTATACAATAAAAATCAGTATATCTTACTGCTGTCCGGTAATATCATAGTATTCTTTTAATCGGGGCTGATTTCCGGCACCTACAACACCCAAGCTACCTGCATGGGACAGATTTCAATTTGTTCATGTCAGTGGTGTCCGGTTAGGTTCTTGCAACTGTTAACTGATGCTGATCTCAGTGCTTTTTGGCGCTCGCCTGCCTGCATTTCCAACGGCTCATGACGCTAAAACTGCCAAACTCGCCCTTATAGGGCTCAAACAGGGCAATTTTTTACGCTCTATTCGCCGGGAAAAGCAACGGCAACTCACGATGTCGCGCTGAAACAACATCAGTTAACGACATTGCAGACGACGCAAAAAGCATACCGGACACTGCTATGTTCATGTTCAATTATATACAAAAAAAATCCGGAGTCAATACATATCCGAACATATCCGACATTATGTTGGATATACTCGGCTCCGGAAAAAATAATCTGAATAAAAAAACTTGTTGTTGCCCGGCCAGGTTTTTGCGTTACTTTAACCGGGCGGGTTTCGGCACTTTTATGAAAGCACCAACACTATTTAGCCACTGCCATAACTATGCAGTCCTGAGAGCAGGAGATTGACCCCCAGATAAGTAAAAATAACCGCCACAAAACCAATGATGGATAACGTAGCCGCTCTGATCCCCCGCCACCCCCTGGTAATCCGGGCATGCAGAAAAGCGGCATAAATAAACCAGGTAATCAAAGACCAGGTCTCCTTGGGATCCCAGCTCCAATAGGTTCCCCAGGCATAGTTTGCCCAGGCGGCTCCGGTAATAATGCCGATGGAAAGCATCGGAAAGCCAATGGCAATAGTTTTATAAATAAGTTCATCCAACACGGAAGATGAAGGGAAACTAGCCAGTAACCCGCCTTTTTTGTGCTGATCTTCATGACGTTTTTTGAGGATATAGGTGATACTGACCCCACAGGAAACCGCGAAAGCGGCATAGCCAAGAAAACAGGTAATCACATGGGAAATCAACCAGTTGCTCTGCAGAGCCGGCACCAGAGGCTGAATGGTTTCATTCACCTGGGAGGAGATGGAAGCATAGGCCATCCCCATGGCCGCAAAAGGAGTCACGAAAGCCCCCAGCAAATACAATTTATATTTATATTCAATAATCAGGTAAAGAAGAATAATCGTCCAGGAGAAAAAAACCAGCGACTCATATAAGTTGGACATGGGAGCATGACCCATACCCAGCTGATATGACTCATACCAGCGCAGGCCAATAGCAAAAGTCTGCAGCAACCAGCCTCCCAGGGTAATTGCTGTTGCCACTCGGCTGACCCACTGATTTCTGAATGCCAGATAACAGATATATACTACCATCCCGCCCAGGTAAATGAAGGTGACAATACTGAAAAGATGGGTATTCATTTTTTCCCTTTCAACTGTTCCTCAAGAAATGAGGTAAAATGTTCGAATTCTTTTTCAAAACCAGGTTTATTTTTGTTGGCACTGCCCCCAGCCGTCAGCTGGTAGCGTTCAGGCTTTTCCGGATCGGGACACAGACGGACCCACAGGCGACGATGGGAGATGAAAAAAGCGATGAACAGGCCGAAAACCATTATAAAACAACCAAACCAAACGATCCAGACACCCGGATCTTTCGTCACCTGCAAACCAGTATAATTTCGTTGGCTCACATCTTCCAAAACAAAATCACGCTCTCCTTTACGGTTCTGCCGATCAAAACCGGGATATTTTTTAAAAATCCAAAACTGAATCATCCGGTCACCACTAGCAGGCATCACCAGACGCACCGCAGGACCCAGATTCATATAGTTTGTTTCATACTGGGCCGCCTGTATCCAACCATCCCCGGTGGGCAGCGTCCCCTGCCGTCCTATGCTTAGGGACAGAGGATAAACTTTACCGGTTTTCTGATCATGCATCTGCAGCGTTACCACGCCACCGGCACTACCATAACTTGACTGATAAAAGGTGTAGCCGTGATAGCTGAGGGGATGGTTCACTTCAATACGCTTACGGGCTTTTTCTTTTCCATCTTCCAAAATAACCAAATCGCTGGTATACTCCTTGGGTGCCCCACTGTCGTAAAATTCCACGTGGAATGCCTGGCATTCGACGGTAAAACCTAGATCAACGGGAGTCCGTTCATCATTGCGGGTGTAGACAATCGAGGTTTTATCACCCTCAGGAATATTGACAAAAGCCTTGAGACCGAAATGTGAACCAACAATACCGCCAATAAAAATGATAATGATACTCAGATGAACCAGATAAACACCCATCCTCGACCAAAGACCCCGCTGGGCAAAAAAATGCAGTTCTTCACCAAAGTTACCTTCTTTTTTGGTCTGCAACCAGGATCCTGACCAGAAAGCCGATAACTTTTCCGCCAGAAAATCACCATAACTTTTATCTTTAGCAATATTTTTAGCACTGATGCGGCTTTTCCAGTCCAGACTCAGGGTAGCCAGGAAAGAATCACTCAATACAGTCACCGGGCTTTTAAAAAATTTCCAGATCCGCGGAAAATGTTTGAATGAACAAACAATAAGATTAATGGTAAAAAGAATCAGGATCCCCCTAAACCACCAGGAATGATACATATCGAGGACACCCAGCATTTTCATGATGCCATAGGTGGACTCCTGATAAAATCGCAGATATTGCTCTTTAAATTCATTTTGGGGAATAATGGTACCAATAATTGAAACGGCCGCCAAGGTAATCAACAGAAAAATAGTCAATTTCAGCGAGCAGAAAAATGCAATAATTGGTGATGAACCGGATTTATTCTTATTCTTCACTTTCCACACCTTTTTAATCTTGTTTTCTTTTGCTACCACCAGAATACATGATTGTCAAGAAAAAATGAACTGCTACCACGAGCCTATGAGAAATTTATCACACTTTCCCGACAAAGTTAATCATAAATTTTCATTATTGCCCGGTAAAATTTTTACATATCTCAACTTTCTGAGTTGTTCTAAAAACAGCCGTGCCTGTCGCCGTGCCTGCCGGCAGGCTGGGCGGACACGGCTATGAGCCAAGCCCGAACATCCTGTAATCTCCCTGGCAATACAAGTCAGAAAATTGAGCACATTCCTTTAACCCATGTTTAACAAGATTTTAGTAAAATTTGCCTTTTCGGACAATTTTAGCCGAAAAAAGCTAATGATTTCAAGGAAAATTCTGTATTTTTTATTTGTAGTGCCCCTCGGATAGGTAAGGTATTGATATTATATGAAAGTGTAGTGCCACTTGACCTTTTTGAAATCTATAAGCTATTGATTATAATAGGTTAATTTTTTATGCTGTTAAACATGGGTTAACCGGTACTCCGGCTCAGGGCATGGCAGCTACAGGCAATAAAAAGGACGCCGGTATCGGCGTCCCTTTAGAAAAAACATCAATAAATCTAAAAACTATTTTATATGACAAGCACTACATTTGGTCGGGCCGGTCTTATCACCAGCTTTTTTCATCACTCGGTGACAACCACGACAACTCTTATGAGACGCATTTTTAAAAGTCAGCTTTTTACCTTCCTTTTTGTCCGTATGACAGGTTTCGCACTTTTTAGGCGTCCCTTCACCTTTCCATGTATGGTGACATTTTGAACATTCAACTTTGGCATGTCTAGCATGTTCAAAGGGTACCGGCGGTTTTTTCATCTTTTCCGCTTTGAGCATCATGCTTCCAGCCGGGGCCTTCGGCATGGCAAAAGCAAAGCTGGCTACGGCCAGGAAACTCACAACAATAAACAACACAAAAATCTTTTTCATCGCTACACCTCCTCAATCAAGTTAAAATAACCTGCATTAAAACCTGCAGTCTCATATAATAAAAAACTCTTTTTTTGTCAAGCGTAATAGTTAACGAATTCACCTAATAGACGATTTGGTTGAAAGAAAAGTTTACCCTAAGCCCACCACACCTGTCAGCCGACTAACCTGACCACCTCGGCCACCAGTTTCTCAATACCTACCGCAACATCCTTGATTCCCGGACCCAGCATGTAGGCTGGCGTGGTCACTATTTTCAACCGGGCATCAACATGGATTTTATCCACGGCGCAATCATAGTGCGTACCACCCATGGAGTTAATAGCTGCAACCGTAGAGAGATCAGAGCCAATGGTCACCTCTGGATGTCGGTCGGCAAGTGCCCTGGTCAGGGTTGCCGGAGCAATACAAATTGCCCCTATGGGTTTACCTGCATCAACAATTTCATCCAGCAGACGCTTAACCTCAGGATGAACCTGGGCCAAAGCTCCCTGGAGGGCAAAATCACTGAGATTTTTGGCCGCACCAAAACCACCGGGGATAATCAGACCGTCAAGATCAGTCGCTGAAATTTCCCTGATATCCTTGATATTCCCTCGGGCGATGCGAGCCGATTCCACCAAGACATTTCGTGACTCAGCCTGTGGTTCGCCGGTCAGATGATTAACAACATCCCGCTGTTCCATATCCGGTGCCAGGCATTGAATAGCAACCCCGGCCCGATCCAAAGCCAGCAAAGTCAGAACTGCTTCATGTATTTCACTACCATCATAGACGCCACAACCGGAAAGCAAAACCCCGATAGTCAACATATCATCCTCCATAAAATAACATAAAAAAAGATGGAACCATGAAGAACATGAAGGTCTTGAAGATTTCTTGAGCTAAACTTCATGATTCTGAGTAACTAATTATAATATATTGAAATCATTAATCTTTTATTTATCAATAGCTCACGTTTATAAAGCAATTGCCTAAGGATGTCCGGGCTTGGCTCATAGCCGTGTCTGCCCAGCCTGCCGCAGCGCCCGACCCATACTTTCCAGCATCGGCAGAGTAAAAGCATTTTTAATCTCCGGCCGATTGAGGGTGATGGTGGCCAGTGGCTCTGCAACCTGATAAAGTATATCAATAAATTCCATAATTTAAAATTCCAGCATCGCAAATATTCGGCTACGTAAAAAAACACTATCTGACAGCGGACAATTAGGTTGGTTCGCTTCGCCCTGCTTCGCGAGGGGTCACATCTTGACAAAGGCTATTGAAAATCACCAATAAAACAGATATCAGGAAACGCCTTCGTCAAGAGATGACCCCAATCCCGGTAGTTTGAAAACAATACCGAATAGTTACCCCACATCAACAATCAAGAAACCTTTTCTCCCAGGTAAACCGTGACAATCCCACCGGTCAGGGAATGGTATCGAAGTTTGCTGAAACCGGCTTCTTTGACCATCCGGCTAAATTCATCCCGTTCCGGAAATTTTACCACCGACTCAGGAAGATACTTATAAGCACTTTTGCGGGCAAACAGCCCACCGATAAATGGCAGAATCCGCAGAAAATACAGCCGGTACAATGACCTCAGCAAAAATTGATCGGGCAGGGAAAACTCCAGGACAACCAGCTTGGCACCCGGTTTCATCACCCGGCAGAACTCACACAGAGCCCGGGACCGGTCAATAACATTGCGGATACCAAAAGCAATGGTTAAGGCATCAAAACTCTGATCGGCAAAAGGCAGATCCTCGGCAGAGCCGGCCAGCAGATCGAGACCATCAGTTTCCGGCAGCTGCCTGATTTTTTCCTGGGCCAGGAGAAGCATCTGAGTGCTAAAATCAAGACCGACTACCTTTGCCTGCCGATTACCCTGTCTGATAGCAAGGCTCAAATCTGCAGTACCACAGGCAACATCAAGCACACGTGGATGATCGAGATCAGTCAGGCGACGGCCGACAAACTTTCTCCATTGCTGATCAATCCCCAGGCTCAGCAACCGGTTTAAGAAATCATACCTGGGGGCAATAGCAGTGAACATCTCTTGTACCGCCCGGGATTTCTGCTGCTCATGAGGTACATTTTCAATCACTTATCGGCTCCCGGATCTTCTTTTGTCTCATCCAAAGCGGCAATCAGCGGCGGTGTCTCATCATCACCGGCTTTCTCCTCTGCATTTTCATCCACAGTTGTCGACCCGGAAAGCCCGGCATCGGCTACGGTAGCCAGAGCCACCAGTTTTTCCTGCTCCGGATCGATTCTGAACAGGGTTACCCCCTGGGTATTTCGACCAATAACCGATATTTCCGCCACCCGGGTCCGGGTAATTTTACCGGCATCGGTTATCAGCATAATCTGATCCGCATCGGTAACTTTCAACACCCCCACCACCTTGCCATTGCGCGGCGTGGTTTTGATGGTAATCACTCCTTTACCACCCCGTGAGCGCAAAGGATAATCCTCGATACTGGTCCGTTTACCAAAACCATTTTCAGTCACACTTAAGACCGTTCCTCCGTCAGCGCTGAACACTTCCATGGAAACCAGGTAATCTCCAGGATTCATCCGGCAACCGATAACTCCGCGGGCCAGCCGACCCATACTGCGTACCTGGGTAGCAGGGAAACGGATGGCCTGGCCATGATTAGTACTCAGAAATATTTCGTCATCATCCCGACACACTTTGACTGCAATCAACTGATCATCACCCTTCAGAGTAACACAACGGATCCCGTTGCTGCGAATTTTTTCCAGGGCATTCATTTCCAACTTTTTCACGTAGCCGCCATGGGTAGCCATCATCACATAACAGTCTTCCTGGAATTGCCGGGCTGATAAAACAGTGGTCACCAGCTCATCTTTTTCCAGTTTCAGCAGATTCACTAAAGCTTTGCCCCGGGCAGCCGGACCACTTGCGGGAATTTCAAAGGTTTTCAGGCTGAAAACCCGGCCCCGGTTGGTAAAAAAGAGCATATAATCATGGGTAGAAGCCACAAACATCTGGCTAACAAAATCGTCCTCCTTGGTTTCCATTCCCATCCGGCCTCCGGCGCCCCGATGATAGCTTCTGTAGGTGGAGATGGGGGTCCGCTTCGCATATCCCATGCGAGAGATGGTTACCACCATATCTTCCTCAACAATGAGATCTTCCAACTGGAAATCAGTGCCTTGATCAACGATTTCACTACGCCGTTCATCACCGTAAACCTTTTTGATCTCCTGCAGTTCCTCAACAATCAATGAGCGAACCAAAGCATCGCTAGCCAAGATCGATTCCAGCCTGGCAATCAGCTCCACTGTGGTATTATATTCATCAATAATTTTCTGCCGTTCAAGACCGGTTAAGCGCTGCAATTTCATATCCAGGATAGCCTGAGCCTGGCGAAGGGAAAACTGAAACAGGCTCATCAAATCCTCCCTGGCCTGAGCCGGGGCCTTGGACCGGCGGATAAGGGCGATAATCTCATCCAGGTGTTCCAGGGCTATTTTCAGCCCAGCCAGAAGATGCAACCGATCCCGAGCCTTATCTAACTCGAATTTTGTCCGGCGGCGAATAACCTCCTGTCGATGGCTGACAAAATGAGCCAGCATGGTTTTCAGGGTCAGGGTTACTGGTTGCCGATTGACAATCGCCAGCAGAATAATACCAAAGGAAGTCTGCATCTGGGTGTGTTTATAGAGCTGGTTTAAAACAACCTGATACTGGGCATCGCGCTTCAGTTCAAAGACAATCCGCATCCCCTCTCGGTCCGATTCATCCCGAAGATCGCTGATTCCCATAAGTTTTTTATGACGCACCAGCTGGGCCACTTTTTCCAACAGTCTGGCCTTATTCACCTGATAGGGAATTTCCGTCACAATGATGCTTTCCCGATTGTTTTTCTTCTGGGTTTCGACATGGGCTTTGGCCCGCAGACGAATAATCCCCCTACCGGTTTTATAGGCAGAGATAATACCTTCACGACCATTAATAGTACCACCGGTGGGAAAATCCGGCCCGGGAATATAGGTCATCAGTTCATCAACGTTTATATCTTGGTTGCCAATATATGCCACCAGTCCATCGATGACCTCTGTCAGATTATGCGGTGGAATATTGGTGGCCATGCCGACGGCAATACCGGAAGAACCATTCACCATCAGATTTGGAAACCGGGAAGGAAGAACAACCGGTTCCGCCAGGGATTCATCATAATTCGGCACAAAGTCTACGGTATTCTTTTCGAGGTCAGCCAGTATTTCTGAAGAAAGTCTGGCCATCCGCACTTCGGTATAACGCATGGCGGCCGGGGAATCACCATCAACCGAACCAAAGTTCCCCTGACCATCAACAAGAGGGTAGCGAAGGGAAAAATCCTGAGCAAGACGGACAATGGTATCATAAACGGCCGTGTCCCCATGGGGGTGATATTTACCGATGACATCACCAACCACCCGGGCGGACTTCTTGTAAGATTTATTCCAGGCATTCCCAAGGTCATGCATGGCAAATAAAACCCGACGATGCACAGGCTTAAGCCCATCCCTGACATCCGGCAAGGCCCGACCAATAATGACGCTCATGGCATAATCAAGGTACGATTTCTTCATTTCGTCCTCAATATTGATTGGAACCGGCACTTCTCTGAAAAACTCCATTTGATCCATAATTATCAATCCTTAAGTTCTAACGCGGACCAACACCCGCAACCCAAAAGAAATTTTCTAAGGATGTTCCGGCATGGCTCTCACTCATTCTCGCCGGCCGTCCATGGCCTGCCTGTCGGCAGACACGGCTGCGAGCCAAGCCCGAACATCCTGAAATACATTCCCGGCAATGCCAGGCAGAAAGTTGAATTTCCTTATTTTTTATACCCCTCAAGGGGATACTGAAAAGAGTGACAGAAATTCAGGAGTAAGTTATTAAACCGGCAACACCGAAGGCAAACAATGCTTTCAATATAAGATCAAAGAGAAAAACAATTTTTGCTTCGCCCTGCTTCGCATAGGGACAGAATTTAATTCTGTCCCTATCTACGGTAGTTACATAAATATTTTTGACTTTTTTCGTTTGTACTTGATGGCTTCAAAAAAACGCCAAAATTCATCTCAGGCCCAGAACATCCTGCATATCATACAATCCCGGTTGTTGATCCATCACCCACAATGCGGCCCGTAAAGCTCCCCGGGCAAAGGTGTCACGGGAATGAGCCCGATGGACAATCTCCAGGCGTTCACCCAGGCCACCAAACATCACCAGGTGATCACCGACAATATCCCCGGCCCGCAACGTCTGCATGCCTATCTCTTCCCGGGTCCTCTCTCCGGTAAACCCCCGGCGTTCAAAGACCGCTACTTCCTGATAATCACGCTGCAGAGCATCAGCAACAATTTCTCCTAATCGTACGGCTGTACCACTGGGAGCATCCTTTTTCAATCGGTGATGGGCTTCAAGAATTTCAACATCATAGTCATCACCCAGTATTTTAGCCACCTCACCAACCACTTTGAACAATACATTAACGCCAACACTCATGTTAGGAGCCAGCACCACCGGAATCTGAACCGCAAGTGCCCTCACCTGCTCCCGCTCCTCAGCTGTCATTCCCGTCGTTCCGATGACCATCGGAACCTGGTACCCGGCCGCTATCTTCAGATTGGCCATGGTTGCCGGCGGGGTGGTAAATTCAATCAGCACATCGCTGTCAGCAAATGGCAGGTCACGGGTTGAACCGACAATCGGCACCCCAAGTTTGCCAACCCCGACAATTTCACCGGCATCCTGGCCAACAAGTGGATTTCCGGCATACTCCAAAGCTCCAGACAGAACTGTTTGCTCGCGTTCGTGAATTACCGAAATAATCCGACGGCCCATTCTTCCGGCAGCCCCGGAAACCATTATTTTAACCATTATTTCTCCTTATGCCTGCATGGGTGTAGCAACCCGGAGTAAACGTTGAAAAAACCCTACATTTATATCCAATAAGCACCGTCTTAGTCAATAAAAAAAGGAATTTTCAAAGGCTGATCACAGGCGACTACCGATCTTTTTCCCCATTGACAGATTACGGGGCAAACCGTATGATAGATGGAAATCCAGATCATCGTTTCACCAAGGGAAAAATCATGTTGGAAACCCGCCACCTGCAAGTATTCATGGCCATCTGGGAGTTACGCAGTTTCAGTAAGGCAGCCGAGAAAATCTACCTGACCCAACCCACAGTAAGCGGCCATATTAAAACCCTGGAAGCAATCCTGGGTGCTGAATTATTTAACCGCTCAGCACGGGATGTCAGTCCCACAAAAGCCGGTGAACTTTTCTGTCCCTATGCCCGGCGGATTCTCAATCTCATGGCCCAGGCAGAACAGGAGATGGACCTGTTTATCGGCCGGGAAAAAGGCACGCTGGAAATCGGTGGCAGTAATATTCCCGGAGAATATATCCTGCCGCTGGCTATCGGAAAATTCAAACAAAATCGACCAATTATAAAAGTTACGCTCAAAATCGCTGATACCGAAGAAATTGTGGCCGCCGTAGCCGAAGGGCAGCTGGAGCTGGGAATGGTCGGAGCAGTTATTGAACGCCCAGACATTATTTTTGAAGCCTGCCTGGTGGATGATTTGCTGCTGGTAGCCCCGCCAGACAGCCCTTTAGCCGACAAAGAGCAGGTCAAAATGTCCGAGCTAGTCAAGTACCCGTTTATCATGCGGGAAAAGGGTTCTGGAACCAGAAAGACCATTGAGAAAGCCTTGGAACAGGCGGGAGAGCTTCTTCAAGCATACAAATTTTCCGTCATCGCCGAGATAGGCAGCACGGAGGCAATACGACAAGCGGTAAAAGCAGGGGTTGGATATTCCATCATCTCCCGGCGGGCAGTACAAAAAGATGTGGAATTAGGCCTCATGGGCGCGTCCTCACTACCCGAGCTCAATCTTAAGCGACAATTTTACCTCATTTCAGCAAAACAACGGCGAATATCGCCGCTGGCTAAGGAGTTTCGCCAATTCATGCAGCAGAACTGTCAGCAGGAACCCAGCCTGCGGGAACCTTGAATCGGGAATAACCTTCAACCTTAATTGAGCTTTTAGCCGTCAGCTATTAGTTCAATGATTACATCATGTTTACTAGACAAACTGTCACCCGTCAGGTTTTATTGCTAATGAACGTAATACCTTTATTTTTTAAAGCTAAACGCTGACAGTTAACAGCTGATCGCTTCAGTTAGGTTCAATACAAAACTTCCGGCAACCCCAACATATCCAACATATCATAAACACCGGGTGGGCGGTTTATAATCCAACGCAGAGCCCTGGTCACCCCCCGGGCATAACTTTCCAGGGAATGGGCCCGATGAATAATTTCAATGTGCTCTCCAAGGCCTGCAAATATGACCCCATGTTCGCTGAAAACATCCCCTCCCCGCAGACACTGAATACCGATTTCCTGTTGTTTTCTTTCACCAATCATACCCCAGCGATCATGCTTAATCACCTCAGGGAATGGCCAGTGCCGTTTTTCCGCCACAATTTGGGCTAGTTTTAAGGCGGTATCACTGGGAGCATTCCGTTTTCCCCGATGATGCCATTCAGTGATTTCCACATCCACATCATAATCATCCAGGACAACCGTCGTATTACTGACCAGGCGATAAACCACATTCATCATCAGGCTCATATTCGGGCTGACCAAACAGGGAACGTCAGCAAGATATCCAGCCAACTTATCCAGTTGCTCCTGGTTAAAACCGGTAGTTCCCATAATCATGGGAATCCCGTTGAGTCCGGCATAACGGGCATATTCCACTGCCGCGTCAGGAACCGAGAAATCTACAATAACATCAATAGTTTCAGGATCAACAGCCGAAAAAGAACCCGCCAGCTGCACGTCTTCCAGTTCCCGCTTCTGTTCAGCGTCCAACTCCTGATTTCCCAGTCGATGAGAGACAGCCAGCACCAGTTTAAACTCAGGTTGGCTCTTTAAGTGGGATCTCATGGCTGACCCCATCCGTCCCAGTGCACCGGTCATGGCTATTTTAATCATTCATTCTCCCCCAACTCATTAATTCAATTTCTACTTACTGCCAACCACTTCACAGACAATACTTCTGCGTAGCTGTAAATATTCGGTATTGTTTTAGAACTACCGGGATTGGGGTCATTTCTTGACGAAGGCGTATCGTGATATCTGCTTTTATTGGTGATTTTCAATAGCCTTTGTCAAGATGTGACCCCTCGCGAAGCAGGGCGAAGCGAACCAACTTAATGACCCGCTGTCAGATAGTATTGTTTTACGTAGCCGAATATTTACGCGTAGCTAATTGCAAATTATTGATATTATTATCTTTATTTTTTCACATTTATAGAACAATTACCCTGGATGTTCGAGCTTGGCCCATAGCGGTTTTGGGCGCTTGAGCGGTGACAGATTTCAAATCTGTCACCAAAGTGCGAGTTTGGCAACTTTAGCGTAATGAGCCGCTGGAAAAGCAGGCAATCGAGCACCAAAAAGCGCTGAAATCGGCCTGGGTAAAAAAACTTCATACAGGTAAAAAATTTGTAACTACTCAGGTAGCGGTTTTGGCAGTTAATTTACCGTGAAAACTGCCGAACTTTGCTTCGCTTTCTCTGACAGGGTCAAAGCTTGCCAACCGGCGGGTCAGGATTCTGATGTTTCAAGGTGATTTCTTGCCGCCGCTCATCAAGCACTGACCCCAATCGAGACAGTTTGGAAAGAGGTACTGAATAGTTACAACAATTTTACTTTTTGCTGACAGCCGACCGCTGATGGCTGAAAGCATTGCCTTGGAAACGATAGTTTCCGTGGCAATGCATCTAACAACCTTCAGCTTTAAGATCCCGAGCCAGCAGATCAGTAACCGCCTGCCGAGGATCTTTCTGTTGATAGAGGATCTTATACATCTGCTCGGTAATCGGCACTTCTATACCAATCTTTTCAGCTAGCTGGTAAGCAGAAAGAGTGGTCTTTACTCCTTCGGCAACCATGTTCATGCCATTAAGAATTTCATCCAGGGTTTTACCCTGGCCCAGGGCTATCCCCACTGACCGGTTACGGGAAAGATCCCCTGTACAAGTAAGAACCAGATCACCCATACCGGCCAACCCGGAAAAGGTTGCAGCCTGGGCTCCAAGAACCAGACCCAGACGACTTATTTCCGCCAGGCCACGGGTGATCAGGGCAGCCCTGGTATTGAGACCAAAACCCAAGCCATCCGAAACACCAGCCGCCAGCGCCATAACGTTTTTCAACGCCCCGCAAAGTTCAACCCCCAGAATATCATTATTGGTATAAACCCTGAAGGCTGCATTGGTAAAAATATTTTGTACCTGTTCAGCAATATCCTGTTGCGGCGCCGCCGCCACCACCGCCGTCGGTATTCCCGCAGCCACTTCTTTAGCAAAGGAGGGACCGGAAATCACTGCCAGACGCTGATGGCAGGATGGAGGCAGCAACTCCCGCAATACCTGGGACATGGTCAACAGAGTACCATTCTCTATCCCTTTGGCGGCAGACACAATAAGACTTTCCGGATTAAAATTTCCCAAGGCCTGCTGGACCACCAAACGCATGACCTGAGACGGAGAAACCAATAACACCATCTCTTTGCCGCTCACCGCCGCGGATAGGTCAGTGGTAAAATCAAGATTTGATGACAAGATAAAACCAGGCAAAAACAAATCATTCTCCCGGGCTATCTTCATTCTCTCAACCAGGTCTTTTTCGTAAGCCCATAAGGTGACGGGATAGCCCTTCCCGGCCAACATATTGGCCAGGGCAGTACCCCAACTTCCAGCACCAATCACCCCGATTTTCATTGTCACTCTCCCTGAAAAAAGGTTTATTTCCCACAGCCTGCTGCCATTTAGACTAATGCGGTGCTAACCCCACAACCCATAACTTAATTTACGGCCCGCAAATAAGTGCTCTTAAATGACCTGTAAGGCACTAAAAAAGCTGCCGAGGCAGCTTTTTTATTGGATACTGATAAAATATCCCGGCTAAAAAGATCTCGGACTGACAATATTTCAAGAAATAAGCTCGTACTCCTTCAGCACACTCCGGAGGGTTTCCCGGCTACCCTCGGACAAAGGACAAAGAGGCAGGCGCAGCTCAAGTTGCACCTTCCCCATCATCACCAGCGATTCTTTTACCGGCACCGGATTAGTCTCGATAAACATGGCCTGGATCAACTTCAACAGCCGATGGTGAAACCCGCGGGCCGCGTCATAATTCCCGGCAGCGAAATTATCATACAGTGATGCCATGAGATCAGGAACAATATTGGCCGTCACCGAGATAACTCCCTTGCCCCCAACACAGAGCATCGGGAAGAAAGTTCCATCATCACCGGAAATCACCGAGAAATCAGGACCACAGGAAGTAACCAGCTCGGTTGCCCGGCCCATACAACCGGTAGCCTCCTTAATGCCGACAATTTCCGGTATTTTTGCCAGCCTGGCCACTGTTGACGGCAGCATATCAGTGCCGGTCCGGCTGGGAACATTGTAAAGAACCATGGGAATTTCCACCTTGCCGGCAATGGCGGAAAAATGCTGAAAAAGGCCTTCCTGGGTCGGTTTGTTATAATAAGGGGTAATCAGCAGAACCCCGTCGGCACCGGCTTCTTTAGCATGCCGGGTCAAACGGATGGCTTCGGCGGTATTATTGGATCCGGCACCGGCAATCACCGGAACCCGACCGTTAACCGCTTCAATAACCAGTTCAACTACCTGATCGTGTTCCTCATGGGACAAAGTCGCAGATTCACCGGTAGTCCCACAAGGGACAATGGCATCCGTCCCATTTTGCAAGTGAAACTCAACCAGAGCCCGCAGGGCCTGTTGATCAACACTACCGTTGGCAAACGGGGTTACAATGGCAACCATGGAACCAGAAAACATGGGCATCCTCCTTAAAATAATGGGCTACGATAAAAACTCCGGCACTATGACTCCCTCATATACTATTTTGGCATCCCCTTCAAGAAAAACTTCCGAGAAACCGGCATCAGCATGACAATAATAGACCAGCAATATTTCGCCCGAGCGGGTTTCAACCCGGGTGGGGGAATCTACCAGTCCCCTGGCGCTGGCCACCAGGCAGGCAGCAACCGAACCGGTACCACAGGCCAGGGTTTCATCCTCAACCCCCCGCTCATAGGTTCGCACCTTCAGATTATGGCGGTCAACCACGGAAATAAAGTTAACGTTAGTACCCGCCGGTTGAAATTGACCATGAAAGCGAAGCAAACGCCCCAGATCCCTGACCCCGACCGCTTCCAGGTCTTCAACAATGAGTACAGCGTGGGGAACGCCGGTATTGATAAAATCCAGGGTCACGGTTTCATCCCCGGCTTCAAGAACAATCTCCCGGCAAAAATCTACTGGCGGTGACATTTCCAGTTTGACCCGCTCCTGGTGAATTTCAGCTTTTATCAAGCCGGCAAGGGTGCGAAAGGTCATCCGGGTTCCGGCCAAACCATGCAGAAAGGCAAAACGGGCGGCACAGCGGCCGCCATTACCACACATCTCGGCTTCAGAACCATCAGCATTGTAAAACCGCCAGACGAAATCAACCTCCTGGTCATTTTCCAACAAGATAATCCCGTCGGCTCCGACACCAGTCTGTCGCCGGCACAGGCGGGAAATCAGCGCTGTTCGATTCTTATGCGGGAAAACATCCTCCCGATTGTCAACCATGATGAAGTCATTGCCACTGCCATTCATTTTCCAGAATGGGACTGCCGGCACCATTTTTCTCTCTTCCTGAGCCACAACAGTTTACTCCTCAAATCGGCAAAAAAGCCGGTATAGTATTCACTGGCATAATCCGGATACGTCCATGGCAAAGCCTGATAGCCCCCATACTGATAGATAAGGGTCAAATCCGCATAAATTCCTTCTCCCAGGTAGGGACGATGATATGATTTTTTGGTAGTTGCCAGCACCAGATGTTCGATGGCAAGGTAGCCGGGATCAAGATTCACCGTTCGCCGACCCGAAGGATCTGCCAGCTTGCATTCGATCTTATTGGTTAGATTTTTCACTGCCGGCAGCTGCTGACGGTGAAACGGCTCGGCGAAAACCGCCAACCTACGCCAGAGCGGACGGCCCATTTCCCGCTCATAATAAGGACTAAAATCAAAAGGCAACTCAGGGGTCAGACAATCAAGGGGACCAAAACGGGATTCCAGCTCGGGGATAACTGCCAGCAGCCTTTCATCTTTACGCCCCAGGATACTGACCAGCAGTAAAGCCGGTTCAGGAAGATTGGACATAGAACTACTGTTCATGGCATTTTCTGGGAAAACGACAATTTCTGATGATAATCAATAATCTCTTCAGGCATAACCTGGGCCGTCCCCAATTTACCCACCGCCACCCCGGCAGCCAGGTTGGCAACTCCGGCAGCTTCCACCAGCGAAACCCCAGGAACCAGAGCCGCTGCCGTCGCCAGGGCAATAACCGTATCACCCGCTCCCGTCACATCAAAAACCTCTTTGGCCAAGGTGGGTAACAACAACATATCACCGACGGACGGAAAAATCGCCATCCCCTCTTCTCCCCGGGTAATAATAACACTGGCGCTGCGAAACCGCTGCTTCATAAAAACGCCTGACTTTTCCACCGCCGCCGGCGTATCAAGGGAAAAAGCACAGGCCTGTGATGCTTCCCTGGTATTGGGGGTAATCAGATCCAGATCATGATAAAAAGAAAAATTCTTCACTTTGGGATCAACGGCCAGGAAAATACCGTCCTGTTGACACCCGTCAACTAACGCCTCAAAAACACGCTTATTGACCACCCCTTTTCCATAATCAGAAACAATAACTCCATCCATCCGCGGCGTCAGTTCCTGGATGGATTTCCGCAGTTGATCAATAGTTGCCGGATCGAGTGGATCAAGAGTTTCACGATCAAAGCGCACCACCTGCTGATGCTGAGCAACTACCCGGGTCTTGACACTGGTCCGGCGTTTTTCATCCCGGACCAAATAGCCGGCCGGGCAATCCATTGCCGACAACATTGAAGCCAGGACTTCTCCCTCATGATCACAGCCAATGGCCGAAACAATTTCCGCTCGGACACCCATGGCCACCAGATTACGAACCACATTTGCCGCTCCACCCGGCAGACTCTGTTCCTTTTGCACCTGAACCACTGGCACCGGAGCTTCAGGAGAAATCCGCTCGACAGCACCACGGATAAACTGATCCACCATGACATCACCGATGACCATGATACGCCGACCGGCCATCCCGGCGATAATATCTTCCAACCGCTGTCGGGAAAACATTTTTACCTGTGCAGTATCCATTTTTGTTCCGTCTGTTACGTTTACATTCACAAAAAGAAATTTTTCAGATTCGGCACTGATGCTTTCGTAAAAAGCGTTCTCAATCCGCTTTGGCGGCCCAACATCTGGAAAGTAAGTAATTATTTTTGATGATGTCCGGGCATGGCTCCAACTCATTCCCACCGGCCGTCCATGGCCTGCCTGGCACAGTAAAGGCTTCATATTCGAGGCAGGCAAAACCTTAGTCATGAGGCGTACTTACAGTACGTTATAATGACGAGGGTTGCAGCATAACGAAGAAGATGGAGTTTTTACGAAGCCATCACCATTTACCGATAACCAAACCGCTTTAAGGCCGCCGGGTTTTTAGTCCAGTTCTTTTCCACCGATACCCACAATTCCAAAAAAACCGGAATCCCAACCAATGCCTCAATTTCCTTACGGGCCGCCGTCCCAATAGTCTTCAACATCCGTCCCTGGCGACCGATAATAATCCCCTTCTGTGAAGGCTGCTCCACAAAAATCGTCACCCCGATTGATAACCTGGTTTCCCGGTCATGAAAATAGTCAATCATCGCCGCGGTTGAATAGGGCACCTCATGATGGGTAAACTGAAAAATCTTCTCCCGCACCACCTCCTGAACCCAGAAACGCTCACTGATTTCCGTATTGGCATCCTGGGGAAAAAGAGGTGGTGACTCAGGAAGAAATCGGCATAGTTTTTCAACCAGCGGTTCAACTCCCTCCCCGGTCAAAGCGGAAACTGACTGGATCGGACTCTTTTGCCCGGGAAGATATTTAACAATCTGCTGAGTTAAGGGCAAATCATCAACCTGCCGGTCAACCAGATCAATCTTATTGATAACGGGAATAAACTGCCGGTTTTCCCGCACCAGGATAGTCAATAAATCCTTTTCGCCGGGGCTTAGGGTGTCCTGGTCAGCCGCAAATAAAAAGAGACTCACATCCACATCCCGCAAAACACTCATGGTACAGTCCATCAGGGCCTGATTCAGGGAACCTCGCGGCCGATGAATTCCCGGCGTATCAACCAGAATCAACTGTTCATTTTCATGATTTTTAATCCCGACAATCCGATTCCTGGTGGTCTGGGGCTTCGCCGTAACTATGGCAATTTTTTCCCCCAGAACCTGGTTGAGGAAGGTTGACTTCCCAACATTGGGACGGCCGAAGATTCCCACGTAGCCACAATGAAATGCTGTCATATCAGCTCAGGTTCCAAGCTCCCAACTATTGAGATATTTTTCCTGCTCCGGCGTCAAGGTATCAATTTCAATCCCCATGGCTTTCAGTTTTAAGGCCGCAATGCGCAGGTCAATTTCCCGGGGAACCGCATAAACTTTCTGTTTCAGGATTTTAGCCTCTTGCAGCATATATTCGGCCGACAGAGCCTGATTGGCAAAACTCATGTCCATGACACTCGCAGGGTGTCCTTCGGCCGCTGCCAGGTTTACCAGCCGGCCTTCACCTAAAACATTAATCCGGCGCCCATCCTCAAGGGTGAATTCTTCGACAAATTCACGGATATTTCGTCGGTTTGTAGCCATCTCCGCCAGGGCATCCAAATTAATTTCCACATCAAAATGACCGGAATTGGCAACAATCGCCCCATCCTTCATCACCGCAAAATGGGCCTGATCAATAACATGCATATCACCGGTAACCGTACAGAAAAAATCGCCTATTTCAGCCGCTTTCAGTAACGGCATAACCCGAAATCCATCCATAACTGCTTCCAGGGACGCCAGATGATCGACCTCAGTAACCACCACATTCGCTCCCATACCCTTAGCCCGCATGGCCAGGCCCTTACCACACCAACCATAACCACAAACTACAAACGTGCTGCCAGCCAGCAAACGGTTGGTGGCCCTGATGATGCCATCCAGAGTACTTTGCCCGGTTCCGTAGCGGTTGTCAAAAAAATGCTTGGTACTAGCATCATTGACCGCGACCACCGGAAAGCACAAAACCCCGTCACGCTCCATACTTTTCAATCTGATCACCCCGGTAGTGGTTTCTTCGGTCCCACCAATAACTCCGGAGATCAACCTCTGCCGCTCATCAACAGCCAGCTTTTCAGCCCAGGTTCTAACTACCGGATTAACCTCCGCCAGTTTATCCAGGGCGATAAAATGGAGGGATGAAACCAGGTCAGCCCCGTCATCCATGGTAATCAGGGGGAAATGTGCCAACGCCGCTCGAAGATGTTCATAGTAGGTAACATTGTCTTCGCCTTTAATGGCATAAACCGGAATTTGATGGTCAGCAACCAGGGCAGCAGCCACATCATCCTGGGTACTCAATGGATTTGAGGCACACAAAACCAGATCAGCACCGCCATTCTTCAAGGTAATAGCCAAGTTGGCCGTTTCCGTAGTCACATGGAGGCAAGCGGAAAGGCGAACTCCAGCCAGGGGTTTTTCCTTTTTGAACCGCTCATTAATAAGTTCCAGCACCGGCATATTCTGGCCCGCCCATTCAATCCGCAGCCGCCCTTCCGGCGCCAGGTTCAAATCCTTCACGTGATAGTTATCCATCTTACTCATTGTTCACCTAACCTTTCTTCGATAGTTTGTTTCTCATTCTCAATAATTGAAAAAACTGCTGCAACATTTTTCGTGACTGGCTGGCCAGAACCCCGCTGCTGACTGAAATCTGATGATTCAAGCGGCTATCTTCAGCCAGGGAATACAGTGATTCAATGGCCCCGGCTTTGGGATCGGCACAACCATACACCAGTCGCTTCAATCGGGCCTGCAACATGGCACCCGCACACATAATACAGGGTTCCAGAGTCACATAAAGGGTCACTTCCGACAAGCGCCAGTCACCCACCACCCGGCTGGCCTGAGTCATCACTTCCAGCTCGGCATGGGAAAAAGCCAGCCGTTTCTGTTCCTTGAGATTCCCCCCCCGGGCAATAATTTCATTCCCACGCACTGCTAAGGCCCCAACCGGGGTTTCTCCGAGCAAAAAAGCCTGCCTCGCCTCATCAAGGGCCAGGGACATATAATAGGTATCCCACAAGTGCTGATTCATCTAACAAATTGCCCGGTTACTGTCAAGAAACTGGAATTCCAATATAAGGAAACTTTTGCAGGATGTCCAATTGAAGTTACTTCCGGCACGACATCGTGAGATACCGTTGTTTTTTCCGGCGAATGGAGCGCAGAAATTGACCTGTCTGAGCCCGAAAGGGCGAGTTTGGCAATTTCAGCGTAATGAGTCGTTGAAAAAACAGGTAATCGAGCGCAAAAAAGCGCCTGAAGTAACTTCAGTTGACAAAATATAGGACCTTAATGTCGGAATTCTGGAAGAACACCACCTATAAGCAGGAAAATCTTTGCGGCCAAAAAAGATTAATAATTCTTATTTATCCCTGTTGTCCAGTATACTTTTTGTGCTAATAATATTTTGTTAACCGAGACGGCCGGCAAGAATGAGCGATAGCCATGCCGGAACATCCCGGTAAATTTCTTTTGGGTTGCAGGAGCAGCCCGCCTTAGATATTTAAAAGGCCACCTTCAATGACCACTTTCTCAGCCGCAAGCAGTCAATGCCCTGTCATCCGCTACCAGGACAGCCGCGAACCCCAAGCCACCAACCTGCCATTGATCAACGAAATTCCCCTGAAGATAATCGTCAACGACCAGCCCTTCCTGAGCACCAGCCGAACGCCCATTGATGATGAGCTCATGGCGATCGGCATCCTTTTTGCCCAGGGAATCATAACCTCTGCCACTGAAATCGACGATATTCAGTTATATCCCGGGGCTGGAAAGAAGCAGGGAAACATTGATGAGGACACCATGACTATCATGGTTCCGGGGATTAAAACATCCTTTACCCCCCCGACAACGGTGGATATGCGGCAGACACTCAGCCGGACTGAAACGGCACCTGCCTGCTTGTATACAGAATTCTCCTTTGGGGAACTCTTACGATTCCCTCAAATCATGACTGCCCATCAGGAGCTTTACGCCAGTTCCCGGGCCGCGCATGCCGTAGGTTTATTCAACCGGGAAGGAAAATTACTCACCTGTCAGGAAGACGCCAGCCGGACCCACGCTTTACATAAGGCATTAGGATTTTGTCTGCAACATGAATTAGTGCGGAGAGAGCTGATCGCTGTCTTCAGTGGCCGGATCAACATTGCCATTGCCTGGATGATCGTCAAGGCCGGTTTTCCGCTGGCACTCTCCATCTCAGCCCCGACGAATAACGCCGTAAAAATCCTGGAGCAGGCCGGCATTACCTATATCGGCAGCCTCCGCGATGAGAGTGGAATTCTTTATACTCCTAAAAGTCCCCTGGTGTTACGTCAAGGATAAATTTGTCAGGCCCTTACCAGATAAACACTGCAGGGAGCCTTATTCATAACTTCAGCAGATACGCTTCCCAACAAGCTCCTGGCCACCCGGCCTTTGCCGGTGCCACCGATAACAATGACATCCGCGTCAATTTCCCTGGCCAGCCTGATGATACTATCTGCCGGAGATCCGGAAACCACCCGGGTTTCCAGTTCCACCCCATTTTCCCGGGCCAGTTTCCTCGCCACCAGGAAAACCATCTCAATAATTTCCTCCCAACAGCGATCGTCTTCACCGACCACAGGACGGGGAGAAGTGGGAAACATATCAAGGTAATCATCGGAATGAACCACCTTGGAAAAAACGGCATAAACTTTATTAGGAAAGGCAGCTTTAGAACAACCAGCCATCCAGACAGCTTCATACACCGCTTTGTCGGAAACTGCTGAGCCATCAACGGCCACCAGGATTTTTTTGCGATAATTTAACATTTCCAACCCTCCAAACCGTCATTATCCCAAGCCATGTCAGGCTGTACAGCTCTCATCTCAACTTTTTAACTTGCATTACCAGAGATACATCACCTGTAAATTTCTTTCAGCCGTGTCCGCCCAGCCTGCCGGCAGGCACGGCGACAGACAGGACTGTTTTCAGAGCAACTAAGGACTCTTTCAGAAAGTTGAGTCTCATTCTTCATGTTCAGCCAACCAGACATAAAAAAAAATTACCATAATTGAGCATAGCCACCCCACCATCAGGTAGAGAAAGAAGGCAGGATAACCAAATATCTGGTAATCCTTGTTGAAAATATGCATAATAGGATAATTAATAAAAAAGAATCCGAGGATAAAAAAGATTATCCACCATTCTTTTTTATACATTATCCGTCTGTTTTTCTGTTTCATTCTCGATGCTTTCGTGAAAAGTCACAAAACCGATGGCAAAGCAAAAGCTTCATATTCGAGACATGCACCCCAAGAGTACTTCCTCGCTGTCGCTCACGGCGCAAAACCTGAGTCATGAGGCGTACTTTACCGTACGCTACAATGACGAAGGTTGCAGCATAAAAGAGAAGATGGAGCTTTTACGAAGCCATCATCATTCTTTCGTCTTATCAAAATAAGCAAAGTCATCGGCACCTTCAATCTCACTGGCCATAAGATCATCAAATCGCTGGTCCAAATTTTTAAAGGCGGTAAACTGATGCAGAAATCTTAAGCGCACAATTCCCACCGGCCCATTACGCTGTTTTCCGACTATTATTTCCGCCATGCCCTTATTATCAGTATTATCCTTATCATAAACCTCATCCCGATAGACAAAGAGAATGACATCGGCATCCTGCTCAAGAGCCCCCGATTCACGCAAATCTGAAAGCTGGGGCCGTTTATCCTGCCGGCTTTCAACCCCCCGGTTAAGCTGGGAAAGCGCAATAACAGGAATATTCAATTCTTTGGCCAATGCTTTCAGTGAGCGTGAAATTTCCGATATCTCCCGCTCCCGGCTGTCCATGTTCCGATGACCACGCATAAGCTGGAGATAATCAACAATAATCAAGCCAAGATTCTGTTCCACTTTCAGCCTCCTGGCCTTCGCCCGCATTTCCAGAACCGTCATGGCCGGTGTATCATCGATAAAAATAGGGGCTTCAGACAGGATTCCGGCACCCCGCGTCAATTTCGGCCAATCTGTCCGGGCCAGGAAACCACTTCTCAATTTATGGGCATCAACTTCAGCTTCAGAACATAGCATCCTGATAACCAACTGCTCTTTGGACATCTCCAGCGAAAAAACAGCTACAGGTCTCTCACCGGAAATCGCCGCATATTGGGCAATATTAAGGGCAAAAGCAGTTTTACCCATACTTGGACGACCGGCAATAATAATCAGATCGGAATTCTGAAAACCAGTGGTCATTTTATCCAGATCGGTAAACCCTGACGGCACCCCGGCAATCAGGTCCGGACTTTCATAAAGTCTTTCTATTGCCTTAAAACTATCCTTTACAATCGTTTCAATGGGGGAAAAGGCTGGATTAACCCGCTTTTCAGCCACTTCAAAGATGGTTCTTTCCGCCTCATCAACCAACTCATCAACATCATCAATATCATTATAACAGCGGCCAACAATGGAGGTAGCCGCATCTATCATCAAACGCAGGATGGATTTCTCCTTGATAATCCTGGCATAGGAAATGATATTGGCAGCCGTTGGGATGCTATCTACCAGCATGGTCAAATAGGTAATCCCCCCCACTTGATCAAGTTTCTCCCTGACCCGCAGACGCTCAACAACCGTAACCAGGTCAATAGCCTCCCCTTTAAGCGACAGATCGATCATCACCTGGTAGATTTTCCGACTGGCCTCCCGATAGAAATCAGTGGCATCCAGAATATCCATGACCTTGTTAATGGCCATATTATCCAGCATTATTCCCCCCAAAACAGCCTGCTCAGCCATGATATTCTGAGGTGGAAGTTTGGGAGATAGTTTATTCTCAGCAGCTTCCCGAGCCATGCATCCCGTCCTAAAAAAAATGAGGAACAAATTGTCAGATAGGCACTATCACCATGTTATAAGAGGATTTTTTTCTCAAGCAACCATGGGAGATGAACGGCCTTGATCTTATTTTAAATCTAACATATCAAAATGAAATTGTCAAAAAAGGGGGGACGAAAAACCGGGGAGTTACATCGTAACTCCCCGGCTGAAAAAATATTTTTATTCATTTCCGACCAAGAACTTCCCAGTCAGAACTAAAGGTCCTGCTCAACAGCTTCATCATCCGCTTTTTCTTCAATAGCAATAGCCATCTCCACGGGGGCAGAATCAGACTCATCTGCCTCTTTTGCAACCAACAGTGCCTGACTTTCAAGATCAGCCGCTACCCGAACCACAATTTCAGCCGCAATTCCCGGTTGGAGAACCACAACGGCGACATAACTACCCACCCCTTTAATCAGCTCCGGCAGGTCGATTTTACGTCGGTCAACCTCAATGCCCTTTTCCAGCAGGGCATCGGCAATATCTTTATTGGTTACTGAACCAAAAAGTTTACCCTTTTCACCAACTTTTCGCTCAAAATCCAGAGAAATTGATTCAATCCGTTTTTTGAGTTCTTCACCTTTAGCCTGCAGACGACCCCGTTTCTTTTCCAACACTCGCTGATGATGTTTCTGGTATTTCACATTGCCTTCATTCGCTTCAATGGCCAATCCGGTGGGAATCAGATAATTCCTGGCATAACCATTAGCAACTGAAACCTGATCTCCAACATTACCAAGCCGATCTACCGGCTCCTGTAAAATAACTTTCATTGTACTTATCCTCCAAAAAATAGAAAAACTTGGCTATATACACCTAAGCTAAGCGATTAGCAGTTAGCTATCAGCATTTAGCTTCAAAAAATCAAGACATTACGTTCATGAACAATAAGACCTGACAGATGACAGTTCGTAATCGTAAAGATCCTGTAATCATTGAACCAGTAGCTAACGGCTAAAAACTAACCGCTCAATTTAGGATACATTAACAAACAGCCCGGTGAAAACGGACTGATATTTTCTAGCTCTTGACTTGCCGGACAAACTTGCGAAAATCCACCCACATATCAAACAAGCCGATCATTGCTACGGCCACCAACAAAAAGTGAAACGCAAAAAGCAGAAAGTAGATAAAAACCCGGCCGCCGGCTCCCACCTGAAATTTTTTCAGGTAACAATGGATAATGGCCATTCCCTGGAGAAGGTAAAAGAATACCAGGACAACAATGCCATTAAAAAGAAAGAACCTGATTAGTTCCGGGACCCTTGGAAGCAGCACTGCCACCCACAAACCAATCAAAATCCAGATAGTCTGCTGGTAAACAGCAAAGTTCTCGAATAAAGAACCTTTGCCCCAACTGATGGAAGTATGGCGCCAACGACCCAGCAAACTGACCATCACCATAGTCAAGCCATTGAGTGAAAAGTAAGCGCCAAAAAACAGGGAGGGGAACAACATACCCACCCAATACCCCAACACCGGAGAGGAATCATGCAAAAAGGCCAGCTGCTCTTTTGCCATGCCCATATCCTGGTACACCTGTTGCACCATCTCAAGGTTTGCCTGGAAAGCCTGTTGCACCACCGTCATAGGAGTCATCGACGACTGAAAGGCGTAGAAAAAAACAGCCAGCAGAACAATACCGACACAGGCGCCAGCAGCCACCGCCATAACCCGCAACCGGGTAGAGTGCTTGCGGGCCACTTCACTCAGCATCACGGCCGGAAGACCGTATTCAAGCAGATAACCCAATACCGGCCCACCCTGGTGAAAAAACAGGTATAAAAGCACCGTGCTGAGGGCCACGATAGACAAGGGCAGCCATCGATACCGGGTCGATACACCCAAATATACCGCTGGAACCATAGTTAACAAACCCGGCACAAAACCAAGGAACGGAACGGCAACTGCAGCGATAAAAAAGCAGGTCGTCACAACAACCCCCAGAATAAACATCCTGGAAGGAAAGGAATAGTCAGTTACCACAATTCTGTCTTATGAGCAAACAACCTTAGATTTTCAGCAAAAATCCTGATTACAACCACTACATCGGTTTAGGAGTCATCTGCGCGAAAGGCAGCAGAGCAATATTCCTGGCCCTCTTTATGGCCGTCGACAATTCACGCTGATGACTGGAACAGGTCCCGGATATCCTCTTTGGGACAATTTTTCCCTTCTCACTAACATAATAACGCAACAAGCGAATATCTTTATAATCAATTTTTATTGAGCTGTCGGCACAAAAACGACAATATTTCTTCCGGCTCACGAATGCCCGGCGCCGCCGCTGCGGACGATTAGTTTTACCTCTTTGGAAAGCCATTACTACCTCTCAATCTTCAACTTGAATCATCAAGTATCAATTCTACTTCTACTATTTCGTCTCAGCCTCGGCTTCGGTTTTGGTCTCTGCAACTTCAGCCACAACCGGAGTTTCCTCCTCCACTTCAGCCTTCACATCATCAGTTACCACCGGCTCTTCCACAACTTCATCCGGTTCAGCAGGCTGATCTTTGCTTTCGTCATAATCATCCGGCAGGCGAACGGTAATAAACTTGATAACCTCATCCATAATTTTCAGATGACGCTCAAATTCCTGCAGGCATTCAATCGTGGCGGCAAAACGCATCAGGATATAACGTCCTTCCAGATACTTTTTCACCCGATAAGCAAGAGGTTTTACCCCCCAGTCATCCCGGTAAAAAAGCCTGGCCCCAAGCTGCTCAGCAATCTCCACCAATCGGTCATCAACCTTTTTAACCCCTCCATCATCCAAGGTCCCCGGATGGATGTAAAGGAGCTCATACTTTCTCATTTCCTCTGCCATGTAACCAATTCCTCCTTATGAGTTTAAAATAGCCCCAAACCGGAGCAAGGGGAAGTAAAGCGTGATTTGATACACTAATCACAGAAAAAAATCAAGTATTATCCCTGAAGTTTTTTCGGGAATAATACTATAAGGCTGTCTTGAAAAATTAGAATTTTTGTTTGAGTACAAGGCAGGCGAAAATTATAACCACAGGAATCAGTACTGTCCGGTATGCTTTTTACGTCGTGTTCAATATCGGCAACCGGTGCTGTTTCAAGCGCGACATCGTGAGGGTAGCCCGTTGCTTTTCCTGGCGATTGGAGCGTGAAAGTTGCCATGTTTGAGCCCTACAGGGCGAGTTTGGCAACTTTAGCATAATGAGCCGCTGGAAAAACAGGCAATCAAGCGCCAAAAAGCGCTGAAATCAGCTCCGGTTGACAGTACGCAACTTTCTAGCCGGACACTGCTGTGCAGGAATATATTTCATATTTTGAAGATTATAATTTGAGCCTAACGCCGTAATCGAGCAAAAAGGCCATTTTTAAAGGTAGCCTACAGTCGCTCCAAGACATACTCCCTGACCCCAAGACCGATTTCCTCTGCGTGCTGCAGCTGTATCCGCCAGTCCACTTTCGGGTAAAGCAGCTGAAATTTATCAACCCCCGAATCAATATTGTCTCCCAGGGCACTCCCGGCAATCCCCGGAGCCGCATTAACCAAGTCGGCACAAGCCTGGTCAAGGGCGACAGGATCACGGGAAGCCAAAATCCCGATATCAGGAACAACTGGCTGATCATTATGACTGTAACAATCACAGGCCGGGCTCACCTGGACAACGAAATTCAGGAAAAGCACATTTTCCCGTTTTCCGGCGCAGGCAGCGTAAGCATATTCCACCATCTTTTCCTGGAAAACCGGAATAGTTTCATTCCAGCGAATGGCAACCGCCTGCTGGGGGCAGACAACAATACACTCACCACAACCGATGCAAGTTTCCGGATCAATAACAGCCTTTTTTTCTTCAGTGATGGTAATGGCCCCAGCCGGGCACCAGCGTTGGCATTCTCCACAACCAATACATTTGCGCCGGGTAACCTTGGGGCTGATATTGGAATGCTGCTGCAATTTCCCCTCCCGGCAGGCACAACCCATCCCCAGGTTTTTCAACGCCCCCCCAAAGCCGGGCAATTCATGGCCCTTGAAATGGCTCATGACCACCATCGCCTCCGCATTGGCAATTTCCTGGGCAATTTTAGCGGTCTCAATATGTTTTTTTTCAATCCTGACGGCAGCCGAGCTGTTACCCCGCAGACCATCGGCAATGATCACCGGGGCATCCAACACGGTCAAATTGAAACCATGACGGGCTGCGGTCTGCAAATGGGTAACCGCATCACTGCGGGAGCCCACATACAACGTATTACTGTCAGTAACAAATGGCTTCCCTCCCAGCTCTTTAACCATTTCCACTACCGGACGGACAAAAAGTGGCCGGATAAATGAAGCATTCCCTTCCTCACCAAAATGGATTTTTATGGCCGTCATGGTATTGGTCCGCACACTGTCCGACAATTCCAGTTTGTTCAGTAACTGCTTAATTTTGGCAAAAAGATTATTCCGCACTGAGGTCCGCAGATCAGCAAAATAGACGCTCGAAGCCATTTTTCTTTACTCCTTTTCCAAGTTTTTCGCTCCTCGCACTGTCATCTTGACAGTCATGTTGAAGAGACATCTCTATTGTGCCTGATGCAGACGGGTAAAGCAACCCAAATCTGATACATGAAAAGAACTAAAACCTTGACTTTTAACGGCAAAAAAAGTAGTGGGTGAATATCAATTGTCGAGCTTATTCTGCCGTGGAAAGGAGAAAAGGAAGAAAATATGAAAGCCTATAAATCTGAAGACATCCGAAATGTTGCCATCATCGCCCATGGTGGAGCCGGGAAGACCTCCCTGGCGGAAGCCATGCTCTTTACTGCCAAAGCCACTGATCGCCTGGGGAGCGTAGATCAGGGCACCTCCGTTCTGGATTACGAACCTGAGGAAATCAAACGGAATATTACTATTTCTTCGTCCATTCATCATCTTGACTGGCAGGGAAAGCATGTCAATATTATTGACACTCCCGGGTATGCCAATTTCATCATGGATACCCGCTCCTGTATGCGAATTGCCGGCGGCGCGGTTCTCATCGTCAGTGCTATCTCCGGGGTAAAAGTACAGACTGAAGCTGTCTGGAAATTTACTGAAGAATTCGAGCTGCCCAAGATTGCTTTCATCAGTAAACTGGATCGGGAACGGGCCAGTTTTTTCCGGGCCATTGATGAAATGGAAAAAACCTTTAAATGCAACACCGCCGTCCTGCAACTACCCATTGGCCTGGAAGACTCATTTTCAGGAATTGTGGACCTGATCAAACTGAAAGCCTACAGCTATGCCAATGACCAGAGTGGCAATTTCAAAGTCATCGATATCCCCGCTGACATGCAGGACGAGGTCATGAGTGAACGGGAAAAAATGATCGAACGGGTGGTTGAAGCCGATGACGAACTGATTGAAAAATACCTGGGGGGAGAGGAAATAACTGAGCAGGAAATTCATGACGCCCTCCATGAAGGAACCATAACCGGAAAATTTATTCCGGTCGTCTGCGGTTCAGCTTTAAAAAATATTGGTATTGCCCAGTTACTGGATTATCTTCCTATCTGCATCCCTTCTCCGGTCGAGAGAGGAGAAGTTTATGGTTTTGATCCAAAAACCGATGAGGAAATAATTCGACAGGTAGGTGCTGACCAGCCATTTTCCGGACTGGTTTTCAAAAGCATCACTGATCCGTTTACCGGCCAGCTTTCACTTTTCCGGGTTTATTCCGGCACACTGCATTCAGATTCCGCCTGTCTCAATGTCAACAAAGACAAGAAGGAACGTATCGGCCAGCTGCTGAAAATAGAGGGGAGTAAGCAAAAGCCCATCGAAGAATGCATCCCCGGCGATATTATCGCGGTTGCCAAGCTGAAGGAAACCACCACCTGGGACACCCTCTGTAATGAAAAAGAACCTATCCGCTATGCCGGTTTGGAAATTCCGGAACCGGTTATTTCCTTCTCCCTGCAGCCTAAATCCAAGGGAGATGAGGAAAAACTGACGGCCGCCCTCCATAAACTCCAGGCTGAAGATCCCACTATCCAGATTACCCGTAACCCCCAGACCAAGGAGCTGGTCATCTCCGGCATGGGACAGGTTCATGTGGAAGTCACGGTTGACAAACTTAAACGCAAATATGGCGTTGAAGTACTGATGCAGGAGCCTAAAGTACCTTACAAAGAAACCATCCGGGGAACGGTAAGAGTCCAGGGCAAACACAAGAAGCAATCTGGTGGCCATGGTCAGTATGCTGACACCTGGCTGGAGATTGCTCCCCTGCCCCGTGGCGGCGGCTTTGAGTTTGTTGACAACATTGTCGGTGGCGTTGTCCCCCGCCAGTATATCCCGGCGGTTGAAAAGGGAGTTGTTGAAGCTATGGCTGGCGGCGTTATTGCCGGCTATCCGGTAGTAGATCTTAAAATAACCCTTTATGACGGTTCTTACCACTCAGTTGATTCCTCGGAAATGGCTTTTAAAATTGCCGCTTCCATGGGTTTTAAAAAAGGAGTGAAAGATGCCAAACCCGTTTTGCTCGAACCCATTATGGAAATGGAAGTAACGGTTCCCAATGATTACATGGGTGACATTATTGGTGACCTGAATAGCCGCCGGGGGAAAGTGAACGGGGTTGAGCCAATGGCCAACAGCCAAATTATCAAGACCAGCGTTCCCATGGCTGAAGTATTGAAATATGCTCCTAATTTACGCTCTTTGACCGGTGGCCGGGGCATGTTTACGATGAAATTTTCTCACTATGATGAAGTCCCGTCTCATCTGGCGGAAAAGATTATCAAAGAAGCAGGGATCGAACAGGAAAATAGCTAATAATCAAGACTGTCCGGTATGTTTTCGTAGCACGAAGAAAAGGTCATTCAGATTTTTCTCTGAGTTCTTAGTGCTCTCTGTGAGAATAAATGTTTTGATCCCTTTAACTCTCAGCCTTCTGGCTGCCGAAGGAAATCGGCTGCCAGAAGGCCCGTGATATGTATATGGCCAAAAAACCAAAGGGTAAGCTACTGGAATCATTGCTTCGCTATGAAATAATTCTGGTACTGTTTACTCTGATCGGGGTTTACTACTTTCTGACTTTTTCCCCGGTTCGCATACCCCGGAAAACCATCACTTCGCCAACCATTGAACTTTCATCACCACCTGCAATCTCAGCCAAAAGTCCTGATGCCACGATCAGCAGAAGTACTGAAAAAAAGCCGGAACCACCGGTTTCTGCTCCCCACCCTCCCGAAGTAAAAGTAATGGTGGAAAAAAATCCGGTGGGAATGGAAAAGGAATCGCCCACGCCACCTGCAATACCGCCTATACAGGAAAAAACTGCAGTGGTCACGCCGATTGAACCGACAACGACAACAGCCGGAACCTGCAACAAAGCGGCAGCCGGGAAAAAAACAGCCAAACCTGAGCGACAACAACAGCTCCCAGCAGCAAAACCCGTGGGAAACCCGGTGGCGCAAGCATCAGCCACCACCACTGTCCCTGCAATCGCTGGCCAGAAATCGCCAATGGACAAACAATCGACAAAAACCAAACAATCAACAATAGTCAAACCCCCAGCGGCCAGGAAAGTGGCCGCAACGCCAGGAGAAAAAGCCTATGTTATCCAGGTTGGTATTTTTATTTTCCCTGAGACCCTGAAAAATTACCAACAGATCCTGCAAGACCATGGTTATGCTTCTTTTGTAACCACCAGGAAGAGATTGCTCCCCATGCACCGGGTTTTTCTGGGACCATATCCAACCCTTGCAAGTGCCCGAAAAATCATCAGAACTATTGACAAATGGGGGGATGACCCCTTCCCCTGCCGCCGCGGCAACCAGTTTTATGTCAATGTCGGCTCATTTTACTACCAGACTACCGCCAGGGAAAAGATCAGTCAATACCGCTCCCGAAAATTTACCCCGGTGGTTTTCCATGAACCAGTCAACGTACCTCACCATATCCTGCTGGTTGATGGCTTTTCTTTTAATCATTACCCTCGCAGTGCCCTACGTTCGATCAAGCAGCTGGGAATTCCGGATGCCTTTGTCCGTAACTGGCAGCCTTAAAACCATGCGAACACCATGACCCGCCTCAATGATATTCTGGATAAAGTTCAGGCATACAACCCCGGTGCCGATCTCAACAATATCCGCAAGGCTTATGTCTATAGCGCCTTGGCCCACAAGGGACAGGTGCGGCTTTCTGGTGAACCCTACCTGATTCACCCCCTGGAAGTGGCTAACATCATCACTGATCTTAAAATGGATGCGGCCAGCGTCACCGCCGGACTCCTGCATGACACCCTGGAAGACACCCTAACGTCGGTGGAAGAGCTGTCGGCCCGTTTCGGTGAAGAGGTAACCACCCTGGTGGAGGGGTTAACCAAAATCAGCAAAATCAGTTTTAAAACTTCCGAAGAAAGGCAGGCCGAAAATTTCCGCAAGATGATTCTGGCCATGGTCAAGGACATCCGGGTGCTGATCATCAAACTTGCCGACCGGCTTCATAACATGCGTACTCTGCAGTTCCAGCGGCCAGAAAGGCAACAGGCTATTGCCCAGGAAACCATGGATATCTATGCCCCCCTGGCAAACAGGCTGGGAATTTCCTGGATTAAACAAGAGCTTGAAGATCTCTCACTGCGCTACCTTAAACCGGTTATCTATGCCGAGCTGGAACAAAAAATATCCCGAAAGAAGGAAGAAAGCCGAGAGTATATTAGTAAAGTCATCAAGATTATCGAACGTAACCTCCATCACCATAAAATTGAGGGGACCGTCGCCGGCCGATTAAAGCACCTCTACAGCATCTACCAGAAAATGGTCCATCAGAATATCACCTTTGAACAGATTTATGATATCCTGGCCTTCCGGATTATTGTCCATTCGGTCAAGGATTGTTACGCGGTCTTAGGCATCATCCACTCCCTCTGGCTGCCGGTTCCCGGTAGATTTAAAGACTTTATTGCTATGCCGAAAAACAACCTCTACCAGTCCCTGCACACGACGGTCATTGGTCCTGACGCCGAACAAATCGAACTGCAGATCCGCACGGAAGAAATGCACCGAATTGCCGAGATGGGAATTGCCGCCCACTGGCAATACAAAGAAAACTATAAACTGGATGACGATGAGCGTTCACAACTTGACTGGTTGCGCCAAGTCGTTGAATGGCAGGGTGACGTCAGCAATGCCGGAGAATTCCTCGAATCGGTCAAGATTGATCTTTTTGCCGATTCGGTCTACGTGTTCACCCCCCAGGGAGCGGTTAAAGAACTGGCCAAAGGCTCAACCCCCGTCGATTTCGCCTACAGTATTCACTCTAATATCGGTGACCACTGCGCCGGAGCCAAGGTTTCCGGCAGGATGGTAGCGCTGAAATACGAGCTGAAAACCAGCGAAGTAGTGGAAATCATCACCTCCAATAAGCAGCACCCGAATAAAGACTGGCTTCACTTTGTCAAAACCAGTAAGGCGCGCAATAAAATTCGTCACTGGATAAAAAAAGAGGAGGAGCAACGCAGTATTGAATTGGGAAGAGAATTATGCGAACGCGAATTTTTCCGGCACAAACTGTCCTTCAACAAGAATTTCAAACAAAAAAAGTTTGATGAAGTGGCCTCCCAGTTTTCCCTGAGCAATGCCGAAAATCTGTTGGCAGCCATTGGCAGGGGAAAAATATCGGCGTTGCAGATTATTTACAAGCTTTATCCGGAACTCAGGAAAAGCGGCCGGCAGGAGAAGAAGAACAAGGAAGAAAGTCGGCAGAAGAAAAAGCGGCAGAGCAACGAGGGGATTAGCATAAAAGACATTGATGACGTCATGGTTCACTTTGCCAAATGTTGCAATCCACTCCCGGGTGATCCGGTCATCGGTTTCATTACCAGGGGCCGGGGAGTTACCATCCACCGTCGGGACTGTAAATATGTGCTAAAAAGTGATCCAGAACGCCAGATTGAGGTCAACTGGAGTCTAGGACAACAGGCAACTCATCAGATCAAGATCAGGGTACTGTGCGAGGATCGCCGAGGCATGCTGGCAGAGATGACTGCAGTTATCAGTTCCGAGGAAGCAAATATCTCCGATGTCAAGGCAAGTACCAACATCGACCGCAACGCGGTCTGCATGTTTAAAATCGGGGTCACCGATCTAAAGCATTTGCAGCAGGTAATTAACAGGCTGGAACAGGTTAAGGGGGTTATTGAAGTTTACCGAATGCACTAGAAGCACTGCCGGCAGGCCATCAACCTTTTTTCACTGCACCGCTACGGATACAACGAGTACAGACAGTGATTTTTTTCTTCTGACCATTGACCACCGCGTTGACTTTCTGCAGGTTCGGAAACCAGGTTTTTTTGGTTCTATTGTTAGCATGGCTGACATTGTTACCAACCTGCGGTCTTTTTCCACAAATATCACAAACTTTAGACATGAGTACAACCTCCAAAATATTTTCAACAAACTTTCGCTGTTCGCCGGCGCAAACCCGTAGAATATTTTAACCGGCCAACCGGCAAAAAACTCTTAAACTTTAAACACTGATACAAACCGGTAAGGAGCCGATGGATTACCATAACGGGGTGGTAAAATCAAGCCAAAAATCCTCAACGTATGAAGAAGAAACAAATTCTGACACTTTCCATTATCGCTGCAACTTTTCTTTTATTGCTGATCGCTGACCTGCTGCTCTGGTTTTTCCTTGACTACAGCCGGGTCAGCCCTCCCCGACTGCCGGCAGTTAATGGCTACCAGGTCGATGCCATTGCCGTCCTGGCCGGCGGTCCCGGACGCCTTCAGCAAGGCTACAACCTCTTTCGTCAGGGTAAAGCCCATTACCTGCTTATCATCGGCGCCAATCCCCGCAGCCGCAGCCGGGATATACTGACCTCTTTCTCACTTTCAAGAGACAAGCAAAAGATTCTGCAATCCAAGCGGATTATCATTGAAAACCAATCCCACAACACTCTGACCAATATCCTGGCTTTGCGGGACCTCTGCCGGCAACACCATTTTCATTCCCTGGTCATCGTCACCTCGACATTCCATGTGAAAAGAGCCTATCATCTCTGCCAGAAAATCCTCCCGCCACAACTGGAAGTTTACTACCATCCCATTCCGCCAAAAACCGGCACCAGCGATAGCCTGGACGAGGGGATTCCAACTACCCTGAGGATGAAAGAATTCATCAAATATCTGAACGCCCTGCTTCACCTACCCGAAAATAATTGATTTTACCACCTTCCTGCCAAGAAGACATAAAAATATAAACGCCATGACTTGACTCACCAGTGGACAGGGTGGTACGAGAAAGATGGATTGAGCCGGAAGTTATAGCTGCCGTTGGACAGCCAAACCCAAAACCTGATTTGCCCGATATTACTAAAAATCTCAAGCAACCAACATTACCCAATTTTGGTACCACCGGACAGTAGTAACTTTATGCAATCAAAAGCATTCGTCTTCTGCGATAGATTGATCGAGTCCTGCATTATCTCGATCATTATCGTTACCCCCCTCTATTTCAACATCTATTCCAGCCGCATTTTTGAACCTGATAAAATAATTCTCCTGCAATCAATCATCTTGCTGATGCTTTCCGCGTGGGTCATCAAGCGCCTGGAAAGCGAAAAAAATATCCTTCTTGCCTTAAAGCAAACCGCAGAGCACTGCAGGGTAAGCAGATCTATCAGATGTCTTTTTGGCGATTGTCCTTTTATCATCCCCGCTTTTTTTCTTGTAGCAGCCACGGTCATCAGCTCATTCTTTTCGGTACATACTCACAGCAGTTTTTGGGGTTCTTTCGAAAGGCTCCAGGGAACATTTTCAATCCTTGGCGCGGCAGCAGTATTTATTATTTTATTAAATCATCTACGCCAACAGGAACAAGTCAGCCGAATAGTGTCTGCCCTGGTTATCACCAGCGTTCCCATAGCCCTGTATGGTATTTTTCAGCACTTTGGCCTGGATCCTTTGCCCTGGCGTGATGATGCGCATAGCCGGGTTGCCGCAAATATGGGAAACTCGGTTTTTCTAGCGGCCTATCTGATCATGGTCCTGCCTTTAACACTGGCGCGCTTGCTGAACTCAATATCATCTTCGCAGAAAAAAGGAACCGGTAACGTACAACATGCAGGCTTGGCAGTTTCCTACCTTCTTATTCTTGCCGCTCAGGCAGCTTGCATCCTTTTTACCGGCAGCCGAGGTCCCTGGATCGGCCTCGCAATCGGCCTTTTTTTCTTTGTCGTTATCATGGGAACACTGCAGAGCAAACGTTGGGTAGTCTGGGTTGCCATCACCCTTGCCGCCGGATCAATGTTTTTTGTTTTGTTGTTGAACCAGCCTCACACGCCGCTGGAGCCGCTTAAAAAGATTGCTTGCTTTAACCGGTTGGGTTCCCTGACGGATACCAAATCCGGCAGCGGGAACGTGCGGGCTGTACTATGGAAAGGCTGTGTCGATCTCCTCACTACGGATACACCGCTAAAGTTTCCTGACGGCCGGGTTGATCAATTTCATCGTTTGCGGCCATTTATAGGCTATGGACCAGAAACTATGGGTCTGGTATTCAACCGATATTACTCACCTGCCCTGGCTCACGTCGAAGGACACAAAGCGTTGCCGGATCGGGCCCACAACTCTGCCTTTGATGTACTTATCACTACAGGTATCGCTGGTTTTCTGGCGGAAATGCTGCTGTTTGCGGTAGTTTTTTTCTGCGGCTTCCTGTGGCTCGGCCTGCTGGCCTCCAGAAAGCAGCGCCTATTATTCGTTGCCCTGCTGATGGGAGGTGCCATTGCCGGAACCACGATCTTTGGGCTTTTCTGGGGAAAAGAATTTATTGGCATCGGTTTTCCTGCCGGCGTTGTGGTTGGCATGGGAGTCTATCTTCTTGTCTGGTTTTTCCAGTACCGGAATGGTGATCATCGCAAGGAAAAGTTACCAAGATTGTCCCAGACACTGTCGGCGGCCCTGCTTGCCGCGATAATTGCCCATTTCGTCGAAATCAATTTTGGCTTTTCCAGTTCAGCCAGCCGCCTGTATTTCTGGATAATTATCGGCCTGATGGCTGCAATGTCCCGAATGAACAATGTGCCCTCCACTGATGATTCCAGGTCTCGAAAAACCGGCAACCAGCTCATGGGCCATGTGGCCCTGCCCTTGTCGGTGATCTTGATAACCATGAGTTTTATTTTTATGCATAATAACCGGGATCTTACCTCAATATTCACCATTATGCAGTCCCCTTTTGTTCGAGAACTCAATGATGGTCATGTTCACCTCTCCATAGCCATGGTATGCATGTACGGTATAACGGTTATCCTGGGAACAGGCATAATGACGGCGGAATTGAGCCAAAACAATGCAGTCTATCAGCCAAGGCAGTTGTGGAAAGCAGCCGGCAAAGCTTTTTTTTGGGTGTTGGTTGTATTATTGCCGGTAGTGCTCATATTAGCCCATTTTCTGGCTGCTATTCCAGCGCAAACGGATGCAATGGGACTGGCTGATCTTTTGGTTAAAATTGAATCTCTTTATTATTTCATTCTCTTGATTGTCTGCATCCTTTTTGCTTTCGTGCAGGTAAGACAGGAAACCTCTGACCGCCTCATTACAGGAAAAGGCCGATGGATCATCTATCTTTTTCTGCTGGGAGGCACTTTCTACCTGGTTGTGCAAACGCAGTTGAAGCAGGTGATGGCGGATACGTACGGTGAGCAGGCGCAAACGTCCTATAAACAAGGGAGGTGGAATTATGGCATCGCATTACAGACACGGGCCATTGAGCTGTCGCCCAGGGAGGATTCTTATTATCGGAAGCTTAGTACCGCCCTGGTTGAAAAAGCCAAGAAGATGAAAAACGTTCAACAGGAAACCTTTTCTGTCGCGACTGTCGATAACCTGACTGCCTTTCCTCCTGAGGAAATTGCCCGGTTGGGGAAATTTGAACTGCTGCAATACAGCGCCCTGGCTGCAGCCCGAGCTCAACAATTAAGCCCCTTGAAGGTGGACAATACCGCCAAGTTGGGACAAATAAACCGGATATGGGCCAATTCCCTGCCTGCAGGCAAGAGACGGAATGAAAAGCTTCAGCATGCCCGCGATTATTATCGCCAGGCCGTGGCACTGAAACCGGGGGACCCTTTGCTCTGGGACGAGTGGGGAAGGATGTATTTTCTGCTGAGAGATCACCGTAAAGCCCTTGAAAAGTACAATCATTCCCTGAGCCTTGATGACCGGGTTCAGCATACCTATCTATTGCTGGGTGATGCATATATCTCGACCCAACAGCTGGATTTGGCAAGCAACATGTACCGCAAGGCTTTGTCTTTGGATTCAACAACGGTCAAAGCCCACACGGTGCTGGGTTATATTTACATCAAGCAAGGCCGCTGGTATGATGCCATCAGGGAAAACGAAATGGTTCTTTCACTGCAACCTGAGAATTACCAAGGTAACAAAAATCTGGCCGTTCTTTACCAGTCGGTTAAGCAGTATGGTAAAGCCCTGGAACATGCTAAAGCGGCCATGCGACTGGCTCCCTTGGCGGACAAACAATCTCTGCAAGATTTCATTGTCAGTCTCCAGCAATATCTGGCCGAATAAACCCACATACTGGAAACTTTCTGTTCTATCAAAGCTGAAAAACCAATCTTAAATTCCTCCTACATTCCAAAATTTTCTGAAAATTCAGCTAAATCATCTCCGTCTACATCACCATCTTGATCAAAATCACCTTTGCGGCCCATAGCGGCACAAATCATTCCATCCGTACCAACTAACCCGGAACTATCCGTGACAGCCAGGGATATATCGTAGAATCCGGGGGTCAATCCTGAGATTGTTGGATTCACACCTTCAACAGTCATAACGGGTGGAGTGAAAATGATATCCTCTCTTCGCCTAACTGTCCACACATAAGAAACGATGTCCCCATCAGGGTCAGACGACAAGCTGCCGTCCAGGATAATTTCATTAAAAACCATCTGGTCAGAACCGGCGACCGCTGTTGGAGGGCTTGGCAATGGAGGTTCTATTGGCAAAGGAGGTAAAGTAGAACCCGATTCTGAAATTTCTTCGGTTGCAAAGGGCAGGTAATCTACTATGGGGAGGTTAAAGTCATCGTTGAAATCATATATCAGCTGATTGATTTCGTTTTCGTCGGTTGCTCCCCACCAATTGTTTGTCATGTTGAGAATCTTGTCACCATTATCAGAACCATCTACCAGATATACACAAAAGAGTCCTCCAGTATTATTTATATTGTTGTGGGAAAATTGAATATTTTCCAAGCTGCTAATATTATATTGCAATATTAATGAAATCGCATTGGAATTGACGTTGCTACTTGCAATATCATTATTAGAAATGAGCACGTTGCTTTCGCTAAAGTCCCACATGTCTATTCTTATACAAGCCCCGAATTGTTCTGGTAGTGAGATATTAATGGTGTTGTTTGTTATTTCTGTATCTTCCACCATAGAACCTAAATAAATACCTTGTCCATTATCCTTTATTACATTATTGTCAATCACACCACTACCTGAGAGCATCAATACTCCCCTCGATTTATTATTATAGATATAATTATTTACAATTTTCAAATGGTCAGACCCTTCACATCTAATTGCATCATTATAACTGTATCTTATAATATTGTTCCTGATCATCGGGGAAGATGAAAAACATCTGATTATCGCATCGCTAAACTCGTTCATACCACCACCATGGACACCCCCATATTCTAAAATACAATTACTCAGAATACACCCCGTGGAAATCGTTTCGTCCCAGTCAACACTTGTATCAGTAAAGCCTATACATCCCCAATTGTAACCTTCACTTTCAATGGTAAAAACAATTGGATTATCCTGTTCCCCCTCGGCTTTTAATGTTCCGTCAATCCTGATATAGTATTCCTGCCAATCCAATGGGCACTCTCTGAATTTTACCATAACCCCTGGCTCAATTATCAGCTCAACATTCTCAGAAACCAAAATATTTCCAGTTACAATATAGGGGCTTCCCGCTAACGTCCAGGTGGCATTACTGCCGATAACACCGCTAACCTCGGTTTCCGCTATTCCCAAAGTTGGGGAAATCAATATGATCAGCAGGAGAAAAAATATTATTTTCCCTTTCATGATTATTGCCTTTCTTGCTTCTTGATGATTGTCTACAGCCTCAGGGAAATCAAGGGCTCAGGTTATTTTTAACCGGCAACAAAATATCCAGCAGGGTATCCAGTGAACTGGTTCGTCATGGCAGGAATCATTATACCAGTAGTATCTTCTCTGCCAAGAGCCGCGCATGCCTCCATATCACAAGCTTCCAGGTGATCAGGACCACAGGTAGTAGAGGGAGATCCTGCTAAAAATGCAAATCAATTTATTGATCCCGTGTTTGTTGATGACGTAGTTGTTGTTTTCGCCGTACAGTTGATGGCGCCGGAGGTTGTATAATTATGCCATTCGCCACCATTATCCACACAATCGGCTTCAGTCACGCAGCCTGCCAGGTTGTCCGGGCTGCAAACAGGGTCAGGTTCTTCGTGGCAACTCCCATCATACCAGTAAAATCCTGAGTTTATACACCTTTCAGAGGTATCACAATCAGCGAAATACATACAAGCAGGTTCGGCGTTGCAGGTTTCATCATACCAGTAAGCTCCGAGCGCAGCGCATTCAACCTCGGTTTCACAGCCGGCAAGGTTGTCCAACCGGCACTTTGGTTCCGAATAGCAGGCAGGTATGCCATAACCACCATCGTACCAGTAAAAGCCCGAACTCTTGCACTGGTTTTCCGTCATGCAGGAAGAAAGATCATCAGCTGTACAGGAAGATTCCACTCTTCCAAAATCCTCCGCGAAAAGCATCAGATCGACGTCGTCAACATCGCCGTCTCCATCAAGATCGGCGGCACAAAAGACACCCGGAGCACAGTCACCTGCTGCAACATCCAGAATGATATCAATCAGGTCCAGGCCATCGGCATCAAGATCATAATTGAAATCAGCCTTGAGCGGCGGGATGTCCTGCTTATCCAGGGGGTTACTGCCGGAAAGAAACTCCCCAAGGTTGCTGTGGCCGTCCTGGTCAGGATCTTCCAACACATCATCAACGAGGGGGTTGAGATCGTTCATTACTTCCCAGCCGTCGATCATCTGATCATGATCAGTGTCGGGGTTGGTGGGATCGCAGTTATTGTCATATTCTCCATAGTTAGACAGCATGTCAAAATCCTGGTCATCCCCAGCATCATCCTCCAGCGGGTCGAGGCCATGAAGAACTTCCCAGGCATCCGGCATCAGGTCGCCGTCGGTATCACCGCAGCGTGGATTAGTTGACAGATCATACTCGTCTTTATCGCTCAACCCGTCATCATCCCAGTCGCCATAGCCGTCTCTACCGAGATGGCAGAAATAGTACATCTCCCAGGCATCCGCCATGCCGTCGGCATCAGAATCACTATTAATCCCGGCAGTCAGCAGGTCATAATTACCGTAAGCATTGTCATGTCGATTGATCTTGACATAATAGTCACCCTCAAGGGTGATGGTGTCGCTGATGATAACGGTCCTGGTGATGGCGATAGTGTCACCATAGACCTCTTCGCTGGCAGTGATGATATTGCCGTATTGATCAAGGAGGCTGATATCCAGGCTGCCCACGTTGATATATGGTGTCAGGCTGAAGAAAACCTGGTCGCCGCTTTCGGCGGTGAAACGGAAAAAGTCACTGTCATACCAGCTGAGCGGGTAGTTGCCACCATAGAGGAAGCGGGCGGTATTGCGGGTGGAATAGAAATTCCGGTCGCAGTCCGTCGTTCCGGGATTCTCCCAGCCGTTATAGACTGCCAGGTCAACATTGCCGTAGGCGCCGTCGTCACGATCGATCTTAATATAATAATCACCGTCAAGGGTGATGGTTCCGGTTATAACTCCTCTCTGCAATTGATTTGTCCCCGTGACCACGCAGTCGGCAGCACCGTAGATATCATCGACGGCGGCAATGGTTGCTCCGGCATGATCGAGGAGGCTGAGGTCGAGGTTGCCCACATTGATCCGGGGCGACAGGGAAACAGCAATCTCCTGGCCGGCCGCAAGATTCATGGCATAGTAGGAAGCGGCAACATCAGCCGGCAGCTCAGCAGTAAACGGCACATCAAGAGCTGGGACGGCAACGGCGGTAGCCATGCTAACGGCATTATCGGCAACCACTACCGGGTAATTATGCAAGGGATCCGAACCTTGTGCCACCTCAGAATAGTCTGATACCCCATCACCATCAGTATCGGCGGCATTAAGAGCGGTACCATAGTGATATTCGGCGGCATCAGAAAGCCCGTCGCCTTCATTATCGCCATTAATGATCATGTCCGGATTGGTCGCCAGGTCGTAATTTCCAACGGCACCGTTATTGCGATCGATTTTGATGTAATAGTTGCCGTCCAGGGTGATGGTCCGACTGATGACGGCAACAGCAGCATCATAAATATCCTCACAGGCAGCCAGCAGGTTACCCGAACGGTCCAGCAGGTTGATATCCAGCGTTCCCTGACTGATATGGGGCAACAGGCTGACAGCGATCTGATCACCACTTTGAGCGGCAAACCGGAAAAAATCACTGTCATGGGGACCGAGGAGAAAGATGTCATTGCCGAGAAACCGGGCGGTGTAGAGGGTGGCGAAAAAATCCCGGTCGCCATCCGTTACTCCGGCATTAAACCAGGCATCGTAAACTACCAGGTCAAAGGTACCGACGGCATCCGGAGAGCCGAATACCCTGAGGTAATAGGTCCCCGTCAAGGTTGGGTTGAAGTTCAGATAACCGTATTCGCCGTCTTCGATCTGGTCATTGATGCAGTAAACCAGCCGATTGCCCAACGAATCGTACAGGCCGCAACCCAGGTAACCGGAAGCCAGATGGGCATTGAGAGCGATACTGATCCCCTGGCAGCGGGTCAAATCAAGGGTATAGCATATGTTTTCGCCGGCATATTCGTTGGTGAAAGGCAGATCGTAGGACGGCAGAGGAACGGCGGTGGAAGTGAAATCTTCTTCCTGATAAATCGTCACCATCGCCGGGCTGCCGGTGGCGTCCGGAGCGATGACGGTCAGAATTCCCGTTCGGGACCCGCCGCTGTTAGCTTCGTATTCTACAGTAATCATGCCACTGTCAAGGCCGGAAAAACCATCAGTAATGGTCAGCCAGGGGGTGCTTGTCAATGCTGTCCAGTTGAGGGTGTCGGGCATGCCGGTATTTTCCACCTGGAAGGTAGTGGTACCGGCCGTAAAGGGCAGATCACGATTCAATGGAGTGATGTTCAGAACCGGACCAAGGGGAACATCTTCTTCAATCGTAAAGTTTGAGTAGCTGAAATCTGATATCAAGCCGCCTAATGCACTGATACCGATTGTGTAAGTAGTACCGGAAGGGTAATCGATGGGAATAGACCATGGATAATTTCCCGTGTTTTGAGCCGTTGTCGTGATTGGTGCTTGCGGTTCGCCGTCAAGATAAGGCTGAATCAGAATATTGCCGAACACCCCGGCGGAAAACCATGTGATATCGTGCGTACTTCCAGTCTGCCAGATCTCACCACCATCCGGTGAAGTGAGTGTCAGCTGCCCAATGGTAAAATTGCTGACACTGGAATCATCTATCGAGCCCCCAGCATAATACCCAATTACTTTTATCTGGCACGATGTGGATTCTGGAGGGGTCACTGTCCAGTCCCGGTATGTATAGTTGCCGGGCAAACCGGATTCTATATCACTCCACGTCAGCCCGCCATCTCTTGAAATCTGAATGGTAAAGGAATCGAATGTTCCCGTTTGGGTCCATTGGATTTGTTTCGCGTTCCCAACTTCCCATACTTCGCCTCCAAAGGGGGAAATGACCGTTACTTGTGGCGCTGATGAAGAAGCAGATATCGTAACTGGGTTCCAGTACGTGGACCAGCATGCTGGCTCCCCATCAATTTGGTGAGGCCCGTACCCATAACCGATAAAATTGTCATGATTCAGATTGATGTGCCCTTCACATGTGCCACTTATTCCAACGTTATGAGCCTGATCTTCAATATTAACCAAAATCTTATCTGCCTCGATAAACGAAAAACCGTCAACGGATTTCCATACATGCATATAACTGTCATTTGAAAATCTATTTCCTACAGCAACCGCAACGAACAAACCAAGATCATCAATATATTTGACATCCCTTGAATCCTCCCCCAAAACTTTCGGAATTGCCGGCGCAAATGCTGGTGGTTTGTGATCTGTAATGTTAGCTGGCCAATTGGGATCATTGGTTGGTGCTGTTGCTATTAATGTACCACGCTCCGTCCATTCATAATAAATATAAAGCGTATCATTTTTGACAACGAAACTGGGCTCACTTGCTCCCCAATCAGTTAGTTCATTGTAATCCCCATAAATACATGGTTGCGGATTATCTCCACCCCACCCACTGCCATTCCACTTGTCAAATGGGCCAGTAGGAGAGGTCGACCGAGCTACAAATACATCATTGCATTTCCCAATTGCACTCCCTGATGTATAGGCGATATAGTAATAGCCACCGAACTTTATAACGCCTGGATCACAGCAGGAGTATCGGTCGTTACTGCCGGGTGATGGAACCATGACCACGGAACTAGGATCATCCTCCCAATCGTATAACCAAGTTATTCCTCCATCGGTAGATCGATTATATCGGATCCAATCAAACTCAGTTTTTACTTCGTCAATATGTTCTCCAGGAGAAGAGAACCATACGTCAATGCTATCGTCATCATTAATGATTATGGACGGACCATATCGGTATTCAGATCCATTTTCAGGATCTATACATGGACCTGACGGAGTAAAGATGGCCCATCCTAGTTGAGCATTAATTTCGAGCCCACCTTCAATCGTAAAGTTTGAATAGCTGAAATCAGATACCAAGCCGCCTAATGCGCTGATACCGATTGTGTAAGTAGTGCCGGAAGGGTAAGCGATGGGAATAGACCATGGATAATTTCCCGTGTTTTGAGCCGTTGTCGTGATTGGTACTTGCGGTTCGCCGTCAAGATAAGGCTGAATCAGGATATTGCCGGTCACCCCGGCAGAGGTCCATGTGATATCGTGCGTGGTTCCATTCTGCCAAATCTCGCCACCATCGGGTGAAGTAAGTGTTAATTGCCCGATGGTGAAATTACCGTCACTGGAATCATCTATCGACCCCCCAGCATAATACCCAATTACTTTCACCTGGCACGATGTGGATCCTGGAGGAGTCACTGTCCAGTCCCGGTATGTATAGCTACTGGGCAAACCGGATTCTATATCACTCCACGTCAGCCCACCATCTCTTGAAATCTGAATAGTAAAGGAATCGCATGATTCCGTTTGGGTCCATTGGATTCGCTTCGTGCTCCCAACGTCCCATACTTCGCCTCCAAAGGGGGAGGAAACCGTCATTTGTGCTTCTGAGCTGTTAGGCAAAAATACACTGAACAAGAGGAAAATAATCCAAAAGAAAAAGTAAATTTTTCTATTTCTATGATAGTTATGCACCGCAAATCTCCTTCTCAAGTTAATCTGGTTGTTTTCACATCCCAAAAGTACCGGAAAATTGCGCAAGATCCGTTTCATCAATAACGCCGTCGTTATTAAAGTCCGCTTCTGACCGGTACTTGGACATTCCCGGCAATGATCCGTATTTCACCCGATTTATGGCTACGCCACCACGATTTCAAAAAGCATTCAAGCGGCAGAACCGTTTTAATGAAAAACGATTGCCGAACTGGCCAACCACCGTACCAGTATGGAATTATTTTTTTCTTTACTACTTGTCATTATTGTTTGACTCGCATTACAAAGCAAGCAGATGTTTTCCTTTCTGTCTTCCCAATCAAATCATGGGGGTTATTTCTAGCCGCCAAAAGCCGAGGTAACACCAATCGTCACTTCCGGCGGCAACCAGGAAAAAACCAGCCAGCACCAGGATTGCAAGTAGACGGATGTTTTTCATTGAATTCCTCCGAATTCAGCCGCAAATGTTTCAATATCCGCATTCGATACCAAGCCACTGTTGAAGTCACTAATCATCATCGCCAGATCCATTCCATCAACATCACCGTCATTATTCCTGTCAGGTGAATTGGCGCTTATATCAAAGGTGAAATCAACGCCGGGATATTCTGCCACGGCTACTGATATCGGTGAGGCTTCCTCACAGATGGCTGTCTGCCCGTTTTCAGTCCACCATTCCATACTGTAAGGTTCAATATTAGGTATAGCCACAACAAAATAATCCCCATTGATTGGTACCAGGAGACTATAGCTGCCGTCGTCATCTACCACTCTAACCACTGCGTCATCTATTTCATTGTTATAAAGTTCAGAACATGTGCCTTCATAAGCAGCAACAAAACTTCCCGGCAGTGGGTTGCCGTCAGTATCCCTGACCGTCCCGGAGATGATGGCCGCCGGATCAAGAAAGAAGTCAATACCTGGATATTCTGCCACGGCTACTGGTATCGGTGAGGCATCTTCGCAAACCCTGGTGCCCCCATCATCAGTCCACCACTCGTCTACAACGGCCAAGTCATCATTATATCTATGGGGGTCAGCATAAGCATAATAAGTCCCATTGGAGGGCACAACAGTACGAAATTCGCCATCTTCATTACTGGCTCTACTATAGCGATTAACCTGGCCTGACCCAATACATTGGTCAAGATATATATCTACAAAAACCTGTGGTAATGGATTGCCAGCAGTATCCCTGACCGTCCCGGAGATGATGGCCGCTGGATCAAGAGAGAAGTCAATGCCGGTGATTTCACCTGAAGTTACAGAAACAGATTCGGCTTCTTCGCAGATCCTGGTACCACCAACAGCAGTCCACCATTCGTCTATAACAACTAAAGAATTATTACATTGTGGATAGGCCAGCAGATAATACGTGCCATCAACCGGTACCAGAACTCTATAACTACCATCAGCATCACTTGTTGCTCCACCGGTGTGATTGTTCCCACAAATATCGGAAACAGAGATACAAACCCCTGATAATGAATTGTCAGCACTATCCCTGACCGTACCGGAGATGATGGCTGCCGGATCAAGAAAGAAATCAATGCCGGTGATTTCACCTGAAGTCACAGAAACGGGTCCCGCTTCATCGTCAATCCTAGTGCCCCCGTCATCAGTCCACCATTCGTCAAGAACGGTCAGCTCATCGTTACATCGTGGATAGGCTTGCAAATAATAAATCCCATCGTCTGGCACAGTGATCTGATAAACACCGTTTGCATCGCTCTGCCCGCTTCCAGTGGGAGCGAGCAAACAAGGATAGGTGCAATCGCCGTAACCAGTAACGCAAACCTCCGGCAGTAGATTACCGGCAGTATCTCTGACTGTTCCGGATATTACCGCAGCATCAGATATTCCGGGGAGCAGGGGAAAAACCATAAATAACAACAAGAACAACAAAGAGAAGAGAAGTTTTGATTTCATGCATATCTCCCCATTATAGGAACAGGTTTAAGAAAAGAAGATGCTACCGTAGTTTTGTTTAATAACACTGCCTGCCGTTGCCGAACCTTTCTTCTGCTGCTGGCCTGTCAACGACGGATGTAAATGCCCATGATTTTCCTCTCCAGAGACAAGGGGGGTCTATGACGGATGACAGCATTCAAGCTTTTCATAGTACTACCTGGCTGCGGACACAATAAGAGAAAAGACCCCGCTAAATCAATGTTCAGCGGGGTCTTTTAGCATGCGTTAGTATGTTGTGATGGAAACTAACAAAAAAATTATGCGTTATAAACCATTAACCCCGTCGGCGCCTGATGGTGACCAGACCAAACAGACCAGAAGCCAGAAGCCAGACAGCCCCAGGGATGGGGACAGTAGCAGAAGCAGGAGCAAAATCAACTAATACATGCAATCCACTCCCATCAGCCGTTTGCGCAACTGAGAAAGGAGTAGTAATTATTTCACCATAAGTTCCGGTAAAATCAAAAAAAACAAAACTAGTTAAATCTATTCCAAAATCTGTAAAGTCAGATCCCATAGTTGCGAACAAACCATCTACGGGTGCAAGAGTAGTGTTCATAGCTTTAGCTGAAAATGACATTCCATTCACATAATCAGAATTCCCCACTGACGAGATCAAAGTATCAGTATTCCATCCAGCAGGCACCACTACTGCGCTCCCAAGGGAAACTGAAAAATCTCCCTGAAATGTATCCCAATTCATGTCAAGGGGGAAATCATCACCTGCAGTACTACCTAAAAAATCAAACTCCAAGCCACTTATTGGGGATATCAACGATGTATTCAAAAAATCTAAAGTAACTGTATAACCGTATACCTGTGGAGCAAAAAGCAGAAAACAAACCACGATTGATAATATTCTCTTTCTCATCCCATTTCTCCTTAACTATTTTTAAATTAGACCTCTTAAAATACAAAAATTTATATCTTACTCCTCAAACATCTGATATCTCGAGTATCAAGTATTTCATCTCCAGTACAATCAGCAAAACATGGATAATTATCCGTTCCGATCATTTGTCTCAAAGCTCTCAAATCTCTAGTATCAATAGTTCCATCTGCAGTAGCATCCCCCCGCTCGCGCACAATCGCCCCTACCGTAATAAAATCCACTAAATCATCAAGTTCAGTGCCGGCCACAGTCACGAAATTGGCAAAATCACCACCGCGGCCAAGGCCGACGGTAACGCCGAAATAATCTTCGGCAACCGCGGGATCAGGCGGCGCCACCCCGCCGTCGGTGCGGGCAAAAGTTACGATTCCCAACAACACCCGATCGCCACTCACACCGGCTGTGGGCGCGGAAGTATCCAGTTTGCCGCAGATAAAAACCACGCTTCCATCAGCAACTTCAGGGTTCATATAGGGATAATTGGTTGATCCATCACCCATAAACCAAACCGCTTCATTTTTCTCCGCCGAAGCAACCGTCAAAACCATGTTGTTATAAGTCAACTTGACCCCGGCACTGCAGATGGCATCAGTACCAGTGTCGGCATAGATGTAGACAACCAGGTCATCACCAGTATATGCCCCCTCGGCATAAACGCTTACTTCTGCCGCTGCCGGCAGCACAAGGGCCAAAAACACCGTGATGGCCACCACCACTGCCAGTAAAAAGGTTATTTGATTTTTAACAAATTTCACGATTTTCCTCCTTTCCTAAAAGTGAAGCTCCACCGGCAAAGCCGGTGGTTTCGTCATGGCCCCTGGAAGGAACCGTTGTTTATTTGAACTCTGACAAGTTTAACTGACCTTTATCAGAAGATTCTTGATGACGGATATAGGCACGTATAATTTTCTCGTTGTGCCCTACAGTACTCATAAAATAATCTCGAATCCAAAAATAAATATGATTATGTAAATACTTTCCACTATCACCACTGAAACTTAGAATACCTGCAAAATAAAAGCCATAAAAATTATTTATAACCTAAATTTTTAACCTGTTGTTTTTATTAGATATATTGCATTGGCAATAAAAATATTCTATTTCCTCATTGAAAAAGGTGAAAAATGGATACTTTTCTACTGAAATTGTGTAAACTTCTTCCACTTTATTCCCTGTTTTTTCGGCAAAATTGTCTATGAGCACTCCTGGCAGGAAAAACCATACAAAAAAATAAAAAAATATTTTATTTTTCGGTTAAATATTTTTAATCATTTTTAATCATCAGCAATAAGGTGTCAGAGAAAAGCCTTAATTATCAAATGGTTATGCTCTTGTGGAAGTAATGAGAACTAACAGCTAGAAGCTTATCCGAAGATTTTCAGTTTCCGGATATATTCACAATTATTCCCATAAAACAGAGATATCTCCCTTTTTAATGTATCTTTAGGATTAAAACAAGCATTTATTACGGTTCACTCGAGCTGATCAATCAACTCCCGAATTCAGCCGCCAGTCCCGGAAGGATAAAACACTGTCATTCCAGCTCCGACCGCATAAAGGCTTCCCCTACTATCCACAGGTCGTCTTCATCCACCCGGCCGTCCTGGGTGATATCCACCTCAGGGTTATAGTCGGGCTCTCCAACCAGCGAGTCAAAAGCCCTGATGATGACAAAAAGATCAAGATGATCAACATCGCCGTCGGTGTCGAAATCAGCCCGAACATCATACACCGCGTCAGCGGCACGCCGAGCATAGAAAACGGCGAAAAAGCGGTTATCAAAATCGTTGATCAGGCCATCACTGTTAACATCCGCCGATTCCAAATACCAACTTTTCCCGGCCGATGGCCGACTCACCCGAGCATACTGCGACAAATCGGCTCCATCAACATCGCCATCCTCATCCAGATCGCCAAAAAGTCCAGGGTAGGCAGCCGGAACGCGTGCATCATCAGGGTCACTGCCAACGGCCATTTCTTCCCCATAGGTATAGCCGTCACCATCAATATCAGCAGCCAGGACCAGCTGGTAAAAATCCAGGGCCGCGGCAACATCAAGGCGCGGAAAAGTCATGTCGTTGCGGTCGTCAAAAACATCCAGCCCGGTTTCAACCAGCACATTCTCCACCTCGTCCGGCGTTATCCACGGAGCCACACCATAGAGCAGCGCCGCGGCCGCCGCCGTATGGGGACAGGCCATGGAAGTGCCGCTCTTTTCAGCCGTACCGCTGCCGGGAACGGTAGAAATAATCACCGAACCCGGAGCCAGCAGGTCAAGCTCCGCTGACGCATTGCTGAAACAGACCACCTGGTCGGCCTCGGTTGTCTGGTCTTGACACGGAGTACTCCAAGAACGACTGCCGACATCACTATCATAAACCGCCCCCACCGAGATAACCGCCGACAGGCAGGCCGGCATGGAGAGTTCAGCGGTTTTAGCATCATTGCCCGAGGCGGCAACGATGGTAATCCCGGCATTTCTGACGGCATTTACAACCGCTGTCGCACTAATATTAACCTCGTCGCAGCAACCTTCATAGGTAGTTTCCGAACCAAGGCTTAAATTGATAACTTTGATACCATAAAGATCTTTATTGCTGATCACCCAGTCGGCGGCCGCCAGGATGTCAGACAGATTTCCTTCACCCTGAGCATCGAGGACTTTCAAGGCAACAATCTTGGCCCCGGGAGCCACCCCCTGATTAACCAGATCAGACGAGGTGATAATGCCCGCCACGTGGGTTCCATGGGAAGCATCATCTTCAGCACTCCCCGGACCGCTGGCCCGATCCCCGCCGGTTACCGGACAACCGCCGTCACTCAAGAAACACTCCTCCCATACAAGGCTGTCCTGCAAAAGTGGATGATCCGTATCAATCCCCGTATCAAGAACCGCCACGGCCACCCCATCACCGCTAAAACCGGCGACCTGCGCCAGGGGGCTGCCGACCAGGGGACCACTTTCGGCCAGCGAGGCCCGCATAACCCGATCACTCTCCACCCGGGCAACATGAGGATTTCGCTGTAGGGCCGCCAGCGCCCGGCTGTTGATCCGCCCGGTCAACAAGGGAACATGGTCGAAACGGCGCACCAGCTTAAAATCGCCGGTCAACCCGGCAGCCGCAACCATCGCCACAAATTCATTTTGCAAGGTTTTAATTCTCTGCCGACTGAAAAAGTTTGCCAGTTTTTCAGCCGTCGCCGACTCCGGCACCAAAAAGGGATCATCCCTCTCCTTCAGCAGAATGAGAACAGACACCTGATCAGCTGCCTGCAGCTTGGCAAAAACTTCCTCAGCCACCACCGGTTCGAGACGATCATCAAATTGATCCATCCCAAAAACGCCGGCTGGCGCACCCCATACCGCCAGTACGAGGCAGCAGAGGGAAAAAGCGAAAATCAGCTTTCTGCTTTTCACACCCATATTTTTGCTACCTTTAAACCGTTAATCCATCACCGCCCGAAAGCCGCCGCAAAATCAGCAACACTGAGTACGTTGCTGCCATTGGCCACTTTACCGGCAAAGGCCACCAGATCCAGGCCATCGACATCCCCGTCAAGATTACTGTCTGCCAGGTTAGGGATCGAACCATCATCAAGCGGGTCAGAGCCCGCCAGAATTTCATCATAATCGCTGTAACCATCGGCATCCGTATCTACTTCCAAAGGGCTGGTGCCCAGGTATTTTTCCTCCCCGTCCTCAAGGCCGTCCCCGTCAGTGTCAGGGTTATCCAGGCCGGTAGCCGCAATGATTTCATCCACGTCGATCAAACCGTCATAATCCCGGTCATTGTTTTGCACTTCAGGTGAAAAGAAACTTTCGCTGCCGTCATTTTTGACCGAGGTTACCACATAGGTTCTCACAGGTATCGATGGGTCGAAAGACCATGGTTGTCCGGTATCAAAAGAGGTTGTCCCGGCCATCACGGTGCCAATGGCAGCATAGTAGGGTTCCACTTCCTTGGCGCTGTAAATGGTATAGCTTGCCAAATCCCCGCCTGGAGGAACATTCCAGGTAAGGCGAGTCATAAGCTGTTCACCTATGGGGTAGGGTTCAGCCACCAGATCGCTCGGTGCCCCAACCGGTAGTGTAATGGTCATCATGGACTGTACCGTTCCATCGATCGACAGCACAAAGCTACTGATCCCTGCGGGGCAAAAACCTTTTAAGGTTGCCGTTTCCATTTCCCCGTTCATCAAACAGGAAAGATTCATAAGATAATCTCGTGCAACCTCACCAAACAATGAAACGGAATACGTTCCTTCCTGAGGATTCACGATGCTGACATGGCCTCCTTGGCTGTCAAAAAACAGTTCCGTTTCAGGGATCTCTTCTCTCAGGTTTCGGGATACAGGATCAACGCCAGCACCCCTGATCATCGGATCGACAACACAAAGGCGCATGCCCGCATTGATGCTTACGGTAAGTTCAGCATCGGCTTCGTCAACACCTTCAATCCCCATGGCAAAAAGCTGCTGAGAGGCGGCAAAGCCATCCGTTAAAAAGTTGTATATGTCGCCATTTTCGGTAAATGCTTTGATAAGACCAGCGTGTTCAGCCGGGGCAACCCCCACCAGTTCCGCCCAACCCTGCACTGCCGGCCAGACGGCACTGTCATAGGGTACGGTTTTATCTCCATCTCCTTTGCCGATGTTTATCTTTTTAGGCAAGACAAGGCCGCCATCGCTATATAATCCTCTCGGCGAGCCAACGTTGATCCGTTTAATAGTGGATTCCGCATACTTGCCGGCAAAGACACCGACATGAACCCTGCCATCGCTGCCATCCCGGCTCATGCGTTCTGCAATGACCGGATCGTTATTGAGAGCTTTGAGCCAACTGTTTTCATTGCCATCGGAAGTAATCCCTAACCATTCTTGATAAAGCGGTTTATAAAGAAAATCCTCCGTTCCCATGAGCTGCCACAAGGAACGGCCGGCAAAATGGACAAAATCACGAATGGCTTGATGCTTTTTTGGTTTTGTTGACCAACCTTTTTTGCTATAGGTTTCTTCCCACAAACTCTGGATCGTGTTTGTATAAAAATTAACGATGGATGTTACTCCTTCATCCACAATGTCATCAATCAATTTGGGGTCCCCTCCCTCCCAGATGTAATAAGGGTTGGATGAACCGAGATTCGGGGTGCCGACCATGGCGAATTTACCAATGTCACCACGGTAATCGCCGCTCTGGATATAGGCCCGCACCACAAGACCGCCCATGCTGTGGGCGACAACATGCACTTTTCCCGTGGTTGAAAAGCACAGCGCGTAGTCAATCATTGGCAAAAAAAACTTCTCATAGGCCGCGTCAGCCGTATAACGCCAGTCCCATGGGCAAGCAAAAACTTCAAAACCACTGGTCAGCAGATATGTTCTGAGATGGTTGAAACCGGCAACCCCAATAGGATCATGAATGTGCAGATAAGGGTCCGGGATCGTGGAACTCAATTTTGGATATGGCCAATTCCGCGGTCCACTGCTAGACCCTAGTATTCCCGGAATAAGAATTACCGGTGTGCCATACGTACCTGCGTTTAACGGCAGGACAATATCGGCGATTTTATTGATATTATCATCGGTTATATCAGCAATAAACCCTTCCCGGTTATGGACGATGTCCATTCCGACGATCTTTTCGACTCGTATCTCATATCTGCCACAGGCAAGTCCGCTGAAATAATAGGTTCCGGATTCATCGGTCAGCTTCGTTGTCCCCACCTGCTGGCCCTGGTCATCAAATAGGGTGACCCATGCTTCCCATACACCATCCCCCCGGCTGTCAACCACTTTGCTGGTCAACGACCCCTGGCATGGAACATCTGGGGCAACGGTAAACATGTTGCTGCTGCCGGTAATCCCCAGATAGTCACCGGTCAATATATGATTACAAGGCGTATCCATAACCACTTGGAATTCAGCCGTACCGTTCTCAAGCCAGACGCTGGTCGGGTTGGGCAAACCCACATTGAAAGAGAGCATGACTTTACCGCTAAAATCGCCAATGGGATTGCCCCCGACATCCATGGCCGTCATGGTCACCGTGAAGGAAACGTCAGCCGTTTGTGGCGAATCAATGGGGGAAAAAAGAAAATGGTCCGGCAGGGCCTGGTATTCGTCTGCAATGGTAAAGGGGGTGTCGCTGAAATCCCATACCGTGCCATTCTCGGCACTGATGCCGATATAGTAATCACTGTCGTTGGCAAGATAGAGAGGCGGGTTGAACGGGTAGCTGCCGGTATTCGGGGCCGCTGCGGCCAGTTGAAGCACCATATTTTCCGGCGCGGTTCCCCCCTTGTACAGATCAATCTGAATATTTCCGCTTACGTTGCTACTGTTCCAGGTGATGGTGTAATATCGGCTCTTTATGAGCGTCTCCCCGCTGTCAGGAAACGAAATCACCAAATCACCCAATAGCCCAGACTGTCCGGAACGAACCGCACGGACATAATAACTATATGACTTACTGTAGCTGTCGACGTAGCCATAGTAGAAATAGACGAGCCACGCGCCGTACGTATAACTGGCGTAGGTAGTAGACGACCAGTAGTTGGACGAGTGCACATCCGGAAATATTTCACTGCCATCTCCATATTTATAGGTAGCCGGATTATATGCTGCATAATTAATCAGTGATTGTAATTCATTGCGGTCCGGCAGCCGCCAGTCATCATAGCCGCCAACCGCCGGCAGCACCAGGTTTTCACAATAGGCCAGCGCTGCCTGCCAGTCCATGGCCCCGGCCTCATCCCGCTGCCACATCAGGCCGGTTTCGGTGTCACTGATTGTACCGTCACCGTTGTCGACCAGGGCTGCGGCCGCCATCCCCAGCCATAAAACCAGGATCAACAGACCAACCCCAAACCCCCTGCCGATAATCTTTTTCACCAACTTCATGAGCAACCTCCAATTATGTAAATATCGTTCAGATAACGTTCTTTCAGGTAACGGCCGGGTCTTTCACCCTCTAAAACCAAGGCTGCGGGAAACCCGGCGGTCAGGATTCTCCTGATATAATTTTGAGCCTTGCACCGGGGGAAGCCGGCCGCCAGGGAAAACCCGCGAAAATCATTTCTTACTCGCAAGCCCAGCACCTCAGCCAGAACCTTGACATCCTCATTATAGATTTCGAGATAGGTGCCGACCTGCACCAGCAGAGATGTTCCAGGTGCCAAACGGTGGCGAAAAAAAGCCACCTGCTGCTTCAGGCTTCGAAAAACTCCGGGATGCCTGAAAAGTTCAGTCAGGCGTCCGTCAATCAGCCGGAAAAGCTGTGACAACCAGGGATAGCGGCTGAAGAGTGATTGTATCAGCTTGTAGGTGTCGGCATGCTTGAAGTGCCCGAGGTAAGAAGCCAGCACCTGGCGCAGTTTTCCGACCACTTCAGGATCACAGCGGAAATGCTCAACTTGAAATGTTGTCCCCAGGGTGAATCGGCGGCTCAGTCGCTGCTGAAACTCATCCAGCCGCTGTTTAAGGTTATTGACCACCCGGCGCCGGCAGAGCCGGTAATTGGGCCTGACGATATAGCCGAGAAAATCAGCTCCCTCAGAAACCCGTTTGACCCGATCACCGGATTTTAACGTCAAAGCCAGGTGTTCATCCAGAAACCCGGCAATCCGCGAGCGCCATAAAGACAATTGCTCAGGATTATCAGCCAACAAAATAAAATCATCAACATAACGCAGGTAAAAGCGGCATTTCAGTTGATGTTTGACAAACTGATCGAGTTCATTCAGATAGACGTTGGCAAAAAACTGAGAGGTCAGATTGCCAATTGGCAGGCCCTTACCAGCCGGGACTTTAAGTAATGATTTGTGGGCCGGAACCCTGGACAACATCCCGGGATCACCCTTAAAGGAAAAATTCCGGCTGCAATCATGGTAAATAATCCGCTCCAGCAGGTAGAGCAGAACTTCAACTTGCGGATGATCTGAAATCTTAATATCCCGCATAAACAGCTGGAACAGAATATCCTTGTCAACCGCGACAAAATAAGAACGGATGTCGAGTTGCAGAAACCAGGCCGGGCGCTTGCGGTTGCGGGTTACCTTAAGCATGAAATGCTGCAATCTATCAACCGCCGCATGGCTTCCCTTGCCAAGGCGCGACGCATACGAATCATAGATGAATTTCTTCTCCCAGATCTTCTCAAGCTCCCGTACCAACAGGTGATGGACTACCCGATCCCGAAAATCAGCCGCAAAGATTTCGCGGTTTTTCGGCTTCGTGGTCACAAAACAGACAGAGCGAGAGGGTTGGTACGTTCCTTTTTGCAGATCATTAGCCAAGTCGAAAAGATTTTCCAGCAGATCGACTTCAAAACTTAATGCGTTAATCGTACCCCGTTTCCTTTTGCGACAATCGAGATAAGCCCGGTAGAGCGCCTCAAAAGAGAGCAGTTCACACTTTCCGGAACGAACCGCACGGACATAATAATTATTTGACTTATTGTTGTTGTTGACGTTGCCATTGTTGAAATTGACGTGCCACGCGTTGTTCGTATTATTGGCGTTGGTAGTAGACGACCAGTAGTTGGACGACAAAACCTCACCTCCCCGCTTGACGATCGCCGGTTGCGATCCACCGGACGCTGAATAAACAACGCCCTGCATATTTATGCCCTCATCAAAAGGCGGGGGAGGCGCACAGTGTATTGGGCACACTCAACTACCCGCCAAAGGCGGTTGCTGATTCCGGCCTTTACTGCTGCTTTTAAGCCACCCCTCGCTCTGTCTGCACAATTGCACGGCCAAGCCTGAGGCCTGCTGAAAATTTTTAAAATTTTTGAAAGCCTTAATCTCCTTGGCGAAAACCAGCGTGATTTTCAGCATCTCGCAGCACTCGACCAGCTCCCTCAAAGTTTCCCGCTTGTCCCTGGCCGAATTTGCCCGCACAATCCGCCGTAAAATCTGCCGGGAAAGATCCTTCAAATCGGCGCCTACACTGTATTTATCGTAACGGCTGAAATTACGAATCATTCCCTGAAGATAGACCGCCGTCTCCAGGGCTTTTTTATAGATCGGCAAATGTTCATAACGAGCCATTTATGGAACCAAGCCCCATTTTCCTTTAACATACCCAAGTTTGCAGCAAGCCATTAAAACAAAACCGTACAATGATCAAATAAGCAAATAACCAAATTGTCGATCACGGTCCGGAACGAACCGCACGGACATAATAATTATTCGACTTATAGCCGTAGTAGACGTCGCCATAGCCGAAATAGACGAGCCACGCGTAGTACGTACTATAGGCGTTGGTCGTAGACGACCAGTAGTTGGACGACTGCGTCCATTTAAAATACGTCATATCGATGCCCGGACTGACGCGGCCGGAATCCGTCAAAGACGAAAGCTCCTTGACCGTCGGCAGCCGCCAATCGGTATGACCGCAATAACCGGAGCCTGAGTTTAAGGCATTGATAAAATCCTCGGTATCGGTACCAGCGCCCGGGGTACCGGCATCACCGCCGTTGGTAGCCGGGTTGCTGTCATACCAGGTATAGGTATTGTCTTTATCATGGATTGAGCCATCATCGGTTTTCACCTCCCAGATCAACCCGGTAACGTTGTCGCGGACCATCACCCAGGCGGCGGCGGAATCCGACAGAGCGTTGCCGCCGGCATCCAGCTTGGTGTAGGAACGTGGCCGCTGGTATTGAGCGTCCTGACCGTAAAAAGGCTCGCCCGGCTGGGGGCAGGGATCAAGAACGTTGCCGTTCGCGTCATAGCATTTACTCTGCCCGGTATCGGGCAGCTGGCCGGCATGGCCATGGACGACCATAACAACAGTGATGACCAAGAGGACAACGATGGCTGATGAAAGTGTTTGCTTCATTTACAATCTCCCTTCATACATTAAAAGGCACCGGGCTGTTTACACCTGCAAACCCGGCCCCGGCCGACCCGACAGATGGATTGTGCTATTGGGCGTAGGAGCTTACAAGCTCCTCAAACCGCTTCTCCTTGGCGGCGAGTTCCGCCCGCAGGCCGAGGATTTCATCCTGGAGATTCTGGAGATCCTGGAGATCAGTCGATGCGGCACTAAAAATGATGCCGCTCCCAAGGTCTACGCACGGACAATCCGTCCGGCCGAAGTCTGCCGCAAAAACAGCGAGGTCAGAACCGTCCACATCCAGGTCCTGATCAAAATTCCCCTTGCATTGACTGGGCAAAACAAAATCTTTGCCGGCAACAGGCTGGCTGTCTACCGTAACCATATCGGCATCCTGCGAGTAGCACTGATCATCGTAATATTCGGTGGCATAGTTTTCTCCCCCGTCGGCTTTGAGGCGATAGGTTCCGGCAGACAAAAAAAGATCATAACTTCCATCTCCCCGCGTCCAGGTATCCGCAACAAAAGAGTTAAAAGTACACTCATAAGCTGAAATACGGATGCCCTCAAGGGGATTGCCCACTTCATCGACGACCCGACCCAAGATGGCTCCAAATTCTTGCAGGATAATGGATTGGGGGATCACCGCCTGATTTTCATTGCCAAGCTCATCAACGGCGGTAACCGCGAAAAAGTACTCGACGCCATAGGGCAGAGAAATAATTTCCGCAAACGTCCCGCAGGGAAGCGTGGTAACCGGAGTCATGGCGGAAACGTCGGTGAAAGCGACGGTGTCCTGATAGATGTTGTACTGCACCACATCGCCCTGCCCCGCTTCATAATATTCGCCCCAGAAAAGTCCCGCCTGGCCGTCGCCAGAATCCTCGATGGTCAAGGTGGTAATCGCGGCCGGGGCGGTATCGTCTAAAACCTTGGTGACCTGAATCTCCTCAACATAGGGTTCCCCGGTGATGGCCGCGAAATCAAAGACGCCTTCGGGGTCATCGGTCGTCCAGGCACCATCCCGGTACACGCCGGCCATCGCCTTGAGGTTGAAACTTTGGACATCGCCAACGGATCCGGCAAATTCACCGACCAGAACCTTTACCGTTCCCGTTACCAACCGGTTCCCTTCTCCGCTATTCGTACTGGTACCAACCCATACCTTGCAGCCTGCTTCTGCCGTATAGAGCGACTCATAGGCTGGGCTTTCTGTCAGGGAAAGGGGAAGCCCGCTCACGTTGGCCTTGGCGGAAAGAACCGTCCAGTTATCCGGAATCTGCAGCACCAGTCCATGCGCTGAAGCCTCGTCACCGATATCCATAGCCACACCCTCAAAACTGAGGGTAATGACCGTCCCGGTGTCAGCCGTATCAGGGGCGGTAAAGGTCTGCATACTGAGTTGGCAGGCACTAAGGAGCAATAACCCCGTCAACAGGATGCCAAGAAACAATGGAAATGTTTTTACTGATTTAATTGTATTCGTCGTTTTCATTTTCCCTCCTCAAGTTAAAAACGTGATTTCAGACTACCTTAATTCAATGTTGCCCGGTTTCCTTTTTGTGTAGTACCCCATATTGTTAACCAGTACTATTTTACCACCTTAGTTTTACCTGCGCAGACGATCAAAATAGGCCATAATCAAGATATATCTATGTAAAACTTTACCCTTTCATAAAAACCAAAAATCGATAGAAACGCCTGCCATCATATACTAACATAATGTTTTTATTGATTTTTTCACGATTTTAAGCGATTTCATGTAAATAGCACCTTATTTTATAACGCAATAATCATTCCCTAAAAATCATGGTTACAACATCTCAGTGATTACAGTAAGTTATAAAACAAAAAATCTATTTTACCAAAAAGCGTAGGAAATCGGGGGATAAAGTGGTATTTTTTTACATAATTTGGGAATAATTTTACCCATCTTCTTGCATTCTTTTTTTGATAATGAAAGAAATGGCTGGAAACACCCTACTTCCCGCGGTAAATATATTTTCAAACAGGTCAATTTCAGGCAGTCAAAACGTGGAATGCAGCTGCTTGCCGGATTAAAGAGAGGAGCTGGAAGTCGCCTATCTGTCAGTTTTTCAGAGCTGAAAGAACATCTTTCGCATTAAAAATCAGGGCATTCGCAGGATGAATTTTGGATTGCTTACACCAGAGGACCAGAATAATTCTTCGCTTGTCAATTTTTGGAAAATTATCAGCCTGTTTTTGGAGTTTTTTCAGGGTACGCTGCACGCTTGTCTCATTTTCCCACTTAGCTTCTCCAAACAGAAGAGACTTACCATCAATCGATTCTGCAACTATGTCAAATTCCATAGTTTTTCCATTAAGCCCCTTACCCCACCATCGTGAAGCCGGCTTCCATCGGCAACCACCAATTTCAAGATGTGCCGTTGATCTGCGGGACAATTCCTCCCAAATCTCTGCTGTTTGACTAACAATCAACTGCTTTGAACTGTCAAATACTTCGTCAACCAGGCCCTGCTCCAGCAGAGAATAATTTGGCAAAACAACCCGATACCAAAATTGTAAAAATGGATCTTCCAACCGGTAAAGGGTCCTTTTGCTTGATTTTGGATTCTCACCAAAAGGTATCTCACGTTTTATGTAGCCCAATTGAATCAAGTTTGCCAGGGGCCGAGTTAAACTGGTTGCCGGTTTGCCCAGTCGTCCCGCTATCTCTGACATCCGGTTTGCGCCACCGGCAATTAGCCCAAGCAAAGAATGAGGCTGGCTGGCGCCACGCATGTCATCAAGCAAAAGACGCTTGGGCTCATCGTGCAACACACCATCTCGGTCAAGTATCAGTTCTTTACAGGCCGTTTCTGGATCAGGGAATTGTTTTGCCAGCTCCCAATAGCGCGGCACCCCACCCCAAATGGCATAGGACTCAATGGCGGCAACAGAATCAAGCTCAAGAGCTACAGAGATCCAGCCGGCTTCAAGTGGACGAAGTTTGATAATTTCCAACGCCCGACCATACAGAGGGGCCGTACCAGCCAGAACAAGTCCCTGCATCATTCGTTGTGAAGAGCCACAAATTACAAGATGGATTTTGTTCTGCCTGGAGTCAATCTGTTTTTGGATAATGGATGGTAAATCCGGTGATTTTTGGACAAGATACGGAAATTCGTCCAGGATCAGCGTTGTCCCGGGCGGGACCTGATTTTGAACCGCCTTGAACAAAATATCCCAGGACGGGTAGATGACCTGATCAAACCCGGAAATATGTCGGCCGATCTCGCTGGCCAGACTTTTGATTTGCAAAGGTACTTCCTGCATATCAGCTAAAAAATATATGTCATTTTTTTTGCTGACATGCTGCAACAATGTTGATTTACCACAACGCCGACGGCCATAAATGACAATAAATGCCGGCCCAGACGAACTGAGAGCGCGGTTAAGTTTAGCAATTTCTCTGGTTCTATTTAAAAATGGGAGTCGCATGGCTTTACCCCACTGGATATATTATGCCTCTAACACATTATGTTTATCATGCATATCAAGTCAAGTCAATATCTAAACCAGGGGAAATTAGCGGGATTGGGGTCATTTCTTGACGAAGGCGTATCGTGATATTTGCTTTTATTGGTGATTTTAAATAGCCTTTGTCAAGATGTGACCCCTCGCGAAGCAGGGCGAAGCGAACCAACTTAATGACCCGCTGTCAGATAGTGTTTTTTACGTAGCCGAATATTTACAAAGGAGCATACCGGACATCAGTGAAAAAACTGATAATTTTTCTTGCACTTTAGTCGATTAGGATTAATATTAACAGTATCCATCCGGAAACAGCCATTCCCGGATGGATGCTTTCAGCGATCAGCGGTCAGCTTGCAGCAAAATACTTTGGCTAAAACACGGGAGGCAGTCATGAAAGCAAAAAAACCGGAAAAAAGGTTCATTTTTTTAGGAGGTATCCCGGTTTTTGATTACCTCATCAACCTGGACCTGAATGAAATATCCCGGATCACCGGCAACAAGGTCATCATCATCGATAAAAAGATCCTCCTGCCGGTGGGCACGGTCTTCAAATGCACAATCACCAACCTGCCTGATCCTGTTTATATCAATCCCCTGGCCAACGTCGAGGTACAAAATTTCAATGATGAGCTCTACTACGCCATGGAGCTGGGCGGAAAGCATCCGGAGCAGTACGACTGCACCCTGTGCACCAGCGATTTTTCTCAGATCTATGATGACCTGAAACGCCTGTTCCCCAAACTTATCACCAGTAAAGATGAAGTGAAGGTCATTGAGGTTTCCCAGCCTGGGGAAATCCAGCTCGGCGGCAACAACCGCAACCTGATCGAAGCCATCAAAAGGCTTTACGACTCGCCGGAACTGACGGAAAAAGCCCGACATATTGCCTTTGAGCATCTGTTTTTCTTCGATGTCAAGAATCCAAAATTTAGGCTGATCAAAGAGTTCTACCAGAGTCACAACGTCGATATCGGTGATATGACCAAACTGCACGTGGAAGATCTCATCCCACGTACCAGCTACGTGCTGACCATCAGGAAGAATGAGGCGGAAGTTTTTGACCGCATTGTCCTTTCCAACCACACCAATGAAGACATCATCTCTCCCAAACGGCTGACGGATCGTTATTTCAAGTTGGAATACAAGCTGCGCAAGGACAAGGATTACGTGGAAACCCACTTGGTGATCAATTCCCTCACCAACCATGAGGAGCTACGGCTGATCACCCGAATCCTAAGGACAGCCTATGCCAGTGAAACCACCACCTATCTCTGCCCCTCCGGCACCTTTTTCAAATGCATTGACCGCTTGATTGAGTCCCGTTACTACACAACGGAAAAGGAAAAGTTTTTCACCTCACGGCGGGATTTTCTCTATACGGAGCTCATTCCCTTTGTCCAGTATATCATCCTTAACACTGATGAACTGTCCATGCTTGATAGGGTGGCGGAGAAGAGAGGAATTGATATAACGGCAAGCATCATCGCCCGGCGGATGAACCAGGGGAAAAAGGGGGAAAACAGCAAAGGTGGTCGCGTCCTGTTGACCAACGGCAATAAAGGCGCCCGGTTCACGGAAAGATTAACACCCGAACGAGCCCGCCTGTACTGGCGAAAAGCCAATATGCCGGAAAATAAATTATTCAAATTCCGCTTTGCCGACCGGAGAATCCTTTGCGGCGACGACTATGTCATCAACCTGTCAAGTACCTTGGGGGCCGGGGATACTTTCACCGGCATCTTCATTAGCCTTAAAGCCCTGCGCTGGGATGCCGGCCACGCCCTGCGGGCTGCCACCCTGGGGGCCCAGCATTTCATCCAGAACCGCAAACGGCCGAAAATCAAAAATATCATCGACACCGATGAAGACCACATCCTCATGGGGACGGAAACTTATCTCCGGGATATCATTTCCCACCATATCAGCGAAAGCGGCGACCCCACCCGCTATGGTACCATTACCGACGTGGTGATCACCATCAACACCTCCCAGATTCAGCATCCTTTCCGGGAAATCCTTGCCCTGGCGGAAAAGGTGGTAGCCATTAAAGACAAGAAGGTAGCCTCGCTGCCATTTGGTCGGAAAACTCCATAAAAAGAGGGAGGTTAAACCTCCCTTTTTCAATCTCACTTCCAGGCAACTTAACTGAAAAAAACATGCAACCATGAAGGGCATGAAGATCTTGAAGATTTCTTCAGTTAAACTTCATGTTCTTCACGTTCTTCATGGTAATATTAGTTTCAACGCATCTTCCAAACAACTTAAGGTTAAATATCTGGATCTTTAACTTGTGTTTTTAAGCCATATAAGTGTCCGAATATCACATGTACCATAGTCAAGTCACCTCATGATAAACCACTACGGTAAACAGTATAAGGCGCTAATAGAAAATTCCCGGTTTACAGCTCCCAGGGGGTCAGGTCACCGACGGCAAATTTCCGCGGCAGCTTAAAATCACCGGCAGCCACGGCCACCTTGACCAAACGCGTAACTTCTTCCATTCCCAAGTCATTCATCATCTCAAACGGTCCTTTGGGCCAGGCCAGGGAGGTTTTGATTCCCAGCTCCAGATCCTTGAAACTGACCACTTCTTTTTCAATCAAATGGGTGGAGATGGCAAATATCGCCCCCAGCAAACGATCTTTCACTTGGCTCCCGGCAGCCTCATCGGCCAGCACTTCGCCGTTCTCGATATCCCACAGCTCTCCGGCTTCAAACTTGGCTTTCAGGGATTCCGGCACCTGCGGGTAGCCGACATCAGAATCTCCCAGGTATTCAACCATGGAATTTCCGGCATGGAAGCAGGTTCCCAAACCGGCAGCATTTTGCACCCACATGATGCCGAATCTCACCCCCAGGACCTCCTGGGTCATTTTCCCCTTGGCAACCTGCTTGCTTAAAGGCTTTAAAATCCCTTTTTCATACATGGATTTGACCAGGTCATCATTGAGCTCCTTGAATACCACCCGGTAGCCGGACATGGCCACGTTCAGACCAATCAAAGCCCCCATAACCCCGAATCCCACCACACCAACAGTCTTCACTTCTTTCGTTGTTTCCTCCCTGACAAAATTTTTTCATCGCATAGCATACGGTGCTTTAAGATGGCAAACTGATAATGTCAAAAACAGTTTTTTATAATTTCCTTTGATTTCAGCCAATGGTATGCTAATTTAATGCCACAAATAATGGAACATAGGAAGTACATTCAACTGATCCAAAAGAGGAGGAAAAATCATGGCCGGAGGAGGAGTAAACAAAGTCATCCTGGTGGGCCGCCTCGGCGCTGACCCGGAAATGAAATACGGCAGCAGCGGCAACCCGTTCACCACCTTTAATCTCGCCACCAGCGAAACCTGGAACAAAGACGGGCAGAAAACGGAAAAAACCGAATGGCACCGGATTATTGCCTTCGGTAAACTGGCGGAAATCTGCGCCCAGTACCTCAATAAAGGGAAACAGGTCTACATCGAAGGAAAAATCCAGACCCGCAACTGGGAAGACAAAGAAGGCGTCAAACGCTGGACCACCGAAATCCTCTGCCAGAACATGCAGATGCTGGGTGGCGGAGGTGATGTGAGTGGGCGAGGCAATACGAGTGAAAAAACATCACCCTACGGTGGTGGCAACAGTGGTGGAGGCAGTGGTGGAGGCAGTGGTGGAGGCAGTGGTGGAGGCATGAACCAGGGACCGCCGGTCAATGAAGATGATATCCCATTTTAGGAAACTTTCAGCTGTAAGCCTTATACCTTAAGACTGTCTTTTCACTCAACTTTCTAACTTGTGTTACCCGAATACATTATCAGGATGTTCGGGGTTGGCTCATAGCCGTGTCTGCCGACAGGCAGGCGGCATTGGGCGCCGAACGAATCACCACGATGGTGATTCGCGGCGAACACCTTGGAGCTGCACACGATGTGCAGCGAGAATGAGCGAGAGCCATGCCGGAACATCCTTTAATGAAATTTTTTCAGCTATTTTTTCATAACTTAGAAAGTTGAGTTTCAACTTTTGATATTGATGATTGTCCCCAACATCTCGTCGGCAGTCTGCAAAGATTTTAAGTTTGCTTCAATGCTGCGCTTGTCGATCATCATATTTACCATTTCCTTCGCCAGATCAACGTTAGACATCTCGACCATTTCCAGCCCATCTTCGGTTTGTTCCGCCCTCGCTGGTCCCGGTGACAAATCGACGCTGACATTGGCCTGCACCGTTCCCGGCTCCGAACCTTCTCCAAAAACCGTCCGCTCGGCCTTGTAACCGTCAGTATTCAGGTTGGCAATGTTACGGCCGGTGCGATTGAACCGCTCGGCCACCGCCTGGATGGCGTTCATTGACGCTGCAATTCCCGAGACCATGATCTTTTTCCTCCTCTGTCTTCTTCATCCCGGCAGGCATTCCCGGCAAACACTATTCCTGGTTTTGCAGTTCTGCCAGCTTGACCCTCACCTGTTCCACATGCCCCTTGACCTTGACTTTCGGCCAGATAAAGGCAACGTTTCCCCGGGGATCAATGAGATAAGTACTACGAACTACCCCATAATACTCCCGACCGGCCATTTTCTTCAGCTGCCAGACCCCATATTCCTGCAGCACCTGATGTTCCGGATCGCTGAGCAGGGTTATCCCCAGCTCCTTTTTGGCGATAAAATTGCGATGACTTTTGGTGGAATCAGGGCTGACACCGATGGCCACCGCGTTCATTTTTTCGAGCTCGTCTACCAGACCGGTAAACCCCTGGGCTTCTTTGGCTCAACCAGAAGTATTATCTTTAGGATAAAAAAAGAGAATAAGCCATTTACCTTGATAATCAACCAGATTGATGACCGCATCATCCTGATCCGGCAGGCTGAAGGCGGGAGCTTTTTCACCTGGTTGCGGCATCGATAGAATCTCCATTACCCGGGATAGATACCGCCGGCCGAGAGAAAATCACGCCTGATCCACCTATCCACTTGATATTATTATCATTATTTTAAATAATAGCAGCGCTAATATTTACTATCGGCAGAAATTCATTTTTTTTTAGCTCTATTTTATGCAAGCAAACTTTCTAAGTTATGTTACAAGAACGAATGAGAGGACTGTTATGTCACCACGAAGAGCACGAAGGACACGAAGAAAAGCAAGTTTTTTCCGTACTTCGTGCTCTTCGTATGCTCATGGTATTTTCTGCACTGCTTCTTGAATTCAACCCTTATTCTCCACCCTCTCCAAACAAAATTTCTACTTGACAAAAACCCACCCTTCGGCTAATAACGGGGCAAGTTTTTGGCTCTTTTGGTAAAGTGCGCCGAGGTAGCTCAGTCGGTAGAGCAGGGGACTGAAAATCCCCGTGTCGGCAGTTCGATTCTGTCCCTCGGCACCACGTTTACCACCAAGGCCAAATGACGATCCCTGAAAGGCGCAATCGAACGATTGCGCCTTTTCTGGTTTTTCCCACCGTGAAAAATTTCCTTGCCTTTAGACGAAAGCATTCACTCCACATCCAGATTAACACACCACCCTACTTCGCCCCTGGAAAAAGAAAGAGCCGGTCAGCAATGACCGGCTCTTTCAGTATGGAGAAAAAAGAGAAGAGAGGATGTTTATGCACGATCTCCCATTTTCTTGCGGCCGACAAATGCCAGGCCAAGCAGACCGATACCCATCAGCAGCAAGGTCTGGGGTTCAGGAACGGGACTAGCACCCATCAAGTTATCATTGCCGCATTCCATGGTATAATGGGCGGTAAAACCTTTACTAAAGTCAATTCCAGTCAAACCCAAATCAATTGCCACAGCATTGTGAGTACCATCACCACCGGACAAACCAGCTACTTCTGAATTAGCTAATCCTTCGTAATAATTAAAGCTAATGGAACCACCAGTGTTTACCAAATCACTACTTACAAAATTATAAATCCATGGAGTGGAGTTGCTGTTTTGAGAAAAATAAGGAACAACCAATTCCCCTGAAGTCACGGCATAAACATCATAAGTAGTAGCACTAAAGTTTAACTTTAAAGCATAATCATAACCAACATCACCACTTACATCAAAGAATATATCTCCAGGGTCATATCCACCATACCCATTTGCAAAATCAAAACCACCAACCATGGTCAAGGTATTGCCTTCCAAAAAGAAACCTTCCAAATCCCAACTCTGGTTGGCAACATTATTAGGCTCTACTTCTTGATCTTCACCCTTCCCATTATACCAAGTATTAGTTGAGGTACTATTATAGCTACCATCATAGATCGTAATATTAGTGCCCAATGGGAGGGCAAACGCTGGGACACTCATCAACACCAAACCCAAGGCCAAAACTGCTACCATCATCACTTTCTTCATAGTTAACCTCCTTATCATTAATACTATGTAATTATTTACCGTTCAATTCATTGTTATAAGAGTGTCTTGCGAGATTTATGCCAATTTTTTACGGAAAAATTTTAGCTGTAAATTCAACAAGTTACAAATTTCTAATTTTTCCGTCCTTTCAAACCGGCGAAAAGTGGAATTTCTTTACCCAATCAGGGTACTTTTCTACCCTTTTTCCCAGTATTTTTCTGGTTTTTTCTTTTTTGGCTGACATTGATTGACAAAAAAGCTCCCGGTTGATAGATGTTTTTTTGAAAAAAATTTTCCAAAGGGCGGTCACCACCCGGAATGGCTGAAAATTGGAGATTTCCCCGAATCAGATCTGAGGAAAGCAATCAATAAAGTCAAACCGGTGGCCATCGGTGAAATCGGCCTTGACTACGCCCTGGACAAATTTGATACTCGGATACAGGACCATGCCCTGGAAATACAAATAGAACTGGCCAAAGAATTTCAGCTGCCGGTCATCATTCACTGCCGCAAGGCTTTCCAGCTGCTTTATGACCGGTTGAAATATTTTCCCCAAGTCACCGGGGTATTGCACGCCTTCAACGGCGGGCCTGAATTTGCGGAAAAATTCCTCGAGCTTGGCTACTACCTGGCTTTCGGCGGCGGCGTCATCCGGCCCAGCGCCGTTTTCATCCCGGGGATTTTCGGCCTGATGGCGGCGTGGAAAGCAATAAACGAAAGATTGAAGGTACAAGGTGTAAGGATAAAGCTCAACTTTCTGAGTTAATCTAAAAACAGCCCTGCCTGTCGGCGGACACGGCTGAAAAAAATTACAGGGATGTTCCGGCATGACTCTCGCTCATTCTCGCCGCACATCGTGTGCGGCTTCCGAGGCGTCCGCCGCTAATCACCATCCAGGTGATTCGTCCGGCGGCCAAAACCGCCTGCCTGTCGGCAGACACGGCTATGAGCCAAGCCCGAGCATCCCATGATCTATCCCTGGCAATGCAAGTCAGAAAATTGAGGTTTAATGTATAAGAATAAAGGTGAAAGAAAGGAATGTTTGGTATGAAAAGAACAGGCAAAATATGTTTGGCGGTGCTGGTGGCGGTACTACTCCTGGGCTGCGGTGGGCAGAAGACTGGCCCAGTGGAGCTTGACACACTGTTTCCGGCCGCAATCGGGAGCTGGCAACGGATTACACTGATTACCGGGGCCGAGGCCCTGGAAAAAATCAACCAGTTGCACGGCAAAAGCATTACGGTGGAAACCGGGGCTATCGGCACCTACCAGGAGGCGGGAAAACGCCCGGCCATGGTCTGGATATCACGCAGCAAAACTGAGGCACTGACCCGGAAGCAGGCTGAAGTCATGGCGGATAAAATGGTGGAAAACCCCCGCTCACCCTTCCATGACCCGGAAACCTTGAGCATCAAGAAAATTAAAGTCTACAAGTTTCTGGGAATGGGGCAGGTCCACTATATTTTCTGCCGGGAACGGCTGGCATACTGGATTTCCGCCCCACCGGCTGACGGGGAAGAACTGCTGCTATATTTTTTATAGATTTAGAAAGCCAAGCAGGTAGATTAACAGGTGGTATCCGGGTATGGTTCAAAGCGGGTTTCTGCAGCCGACAAATCACCCGGACGGTGATTTCTGCGGACCTCGGAAGCCGCACACGATGTGCGGCGAGAATGAGCGTGAACCATAGCGAGATACCACTTAAACGAAGGGGACATGACCTTAATTATTGGAAACCCATCAATAATTAAGGTCATGTCCCTACGATTTCGCAAAATATTTTTTCACCACAGAGATCACCGAGGCCACAGAGAAACAGCCTGACAGTTTTCCTCCGTGTTCTCCGTGTCCTCAAGTGAGCGTTGCGAACGGGTGGTTTATATGTAACCTAAATTGAGCGGTTAGCTTTTAGCCGTTAGCTATTAGTTCAATGATTACAGGATATTTACTATTACAAACTGTCACCCGTCAGGTCTTATTGCTCATGAACGCAATGTCTTGATTTTTTAAAGCTAAACGCTGATAGCTAACTGCTAATCGCTTAACTTAAGTATAAGTATCTTTTTCTTGTTTTTCATGACTTAAATTCAGGCATAAGTTACGAAAGACCAAAAACTGACCCATGTTGCCCGGGCAACACTACTGCCAAGTCAGCCGCTCAAGGCTACCCTTGGCCTTCAGCCGGCGGCGATAGGGAAAATGCCGGCCGGGAGTAAAGGAACCGGCCGGATCAGCATAGGACAGCCCCCCCCGCAAAGACAGGTTGCCGGCAAAATCAAGTACCCCTCCACCCTGGAAAAAATACCAGGGAGAACTCAGCTTTACCTTCTTCATCCGGCAGGTTTTGGCGGAAATTTTAACCGGGATATTCAAGCGGCTGAAAGGTGACAGAAAATCGGCGGGCTGCAGACCTATCAGCCGGCTAAAACCAAAAAGGGAACCAGTCAGCCGATGAGCTTTAAACAGACCTTTTTGCACCGTCAAAGTACCGCTGCCCCTGATGCTATCAAGCCATGCTGACGAGGTATCATCAGCCGTGGGCGCCTCCCCTCCCAACACCAGGGAGCTATCCATTTCTCCGGTCAGCAGCCAGTCAGGCAGGACTTTTTCCAGGTTTACCTTTTTGATCACCAGGGAACCATTCCACAAAGGTTCATGGAGCAGGTCATCCACCACCAGCGAAATACGCAGGTTGCCACCGGCAGTTTTCCCGGCCAGTTTCTCAACCACCAGCTGATTCATCATCTTCTTCCCCGCCAGTTCCACCTCGCTGAAGGAAACTGGACAAAGATCCAGCTTATCCACCGTCCAGTGAAACTCGGTCAGCCAATCACTGTTCATGGACCAGGCGAGCAAGCGCTCCAATGATTTCATCGGCGAGCAACGGTTCCCGCCGCTACCGGAATTTTCTGCCCCAGCGGCCGTCCCTGTTTCCGCTTTCAATAGTGATAAATGCTTTGATGACAGGTTCAGCCGGAGTACCGGATTGGCCGTCAGGTTGCCGATAATATTAATGTTACCGCTGCAGTCTCCGGTTGGAGCGCCGACAATCGCGGACAGCGCCGGCAATCTGGCAGTCAGGCCTTCAATTTTTGGCACCTTGACATCATTCAACAGATCCAGTACCAGGCGATCACCGTATTTAATCAATCCTTTGGAAAAAACGGTGGCGTCGCCCGGAAGATTCAGCCGGACACTTTTGAGATTGATATAGTCATCTTTGAGCGCCAGGTAAGCGGTCGCAATTAGATCGGCGGACACATTCTGCACCAATCGCTGTTTCCTTGCCGCAGCCCCTGGCAGTCGTTCAATCATCAGATCGTTAATGTTAGCCTTACAGGCAATGCTCAACCCCTTGTCCGGATGACCATTGATTTCCAGCTCCAGGTTGCCCGAGCCATAGGGAATATCCAGAAAATCCGTAGATGCCGGCAGCTGCAAGCGCAAATTTTTCAGCAACAGGCCAACCAGTTGGAGTTTGCCATCAACTTGCAATGACCCAGGCTTTGATTCCGGGCCATCTTTGGGAAGATGCCAGTAAAAGTCGGCGCCAAAACGTCCCCCCAGGCAAGCACCTTCTCCATGAAACACGGAACCGGAATGTAAAGGATCATAGACATAACAGGCTTCAACTTGCTGCAACTGCAAGCCCTCGACCAGGCCGGGAAAATTTCCAAGCCGACAGTCCCCATCAATAACTTTAATGGTAAACCGGGAACCCGGCAGGACATAAGGCAGCTGATGGCTAGCACTATTCATGACCGAGCCGGGAATATCCAACGGTGGAACAGCCGCTGTTGGAACTTCGGAAGAATCAGGTAAACGAGATAATCCAGCCAGCAAAAAATGCCCGTCCCCGAGGCTGCCGGATAATCGCGGACCGCTAAGCACCAGTTTACCAATAGCAAACCGCCCACGGCACAAAGCCAGCACATTCAGTCCTGCTTCCACCCTGTCGCTGGTGAGAGACGGCTGCCGGCCGCCAGCTGTCAGCTCATCAACAATCAACTTTTCCACGGTAAAAGCCGGAAGCGGAAAAACCTGAAAGCGCAAAGCAGCCATACGCACCGGTTGCCCCAAAAAATGTTGCAATTGGTGCTCCACCTTCAGCTGCAGGGAAGTCAATGGCACCAAAGGAGGAACAACGGCCAGCAGAATGCTGACAGCTGAAAGGATAAGCAGAAAGATTATAAAGGACTTTTTCATACTGATTGATGCTATCCTGACTCAACTTTCTGAGTTACTCTAAAAACAGCCCTGCCTGTCGGCGGACACGGCTGAAAGAAATTTCCAGGGATGTCCCGGCATGGCTCTTGCTCATTCTCGCCGGCCGTCCATGACCAGCTTCCGAGGCGTCCACCGCGAATCACCATCCAGGTGATTCGTTTCGGCGGCCAAAACCGCCTGCCTGTCGGCAGACACGACTATGAACCAAACCCGAACATCCTGTAGTGTTCCTGGCAATACAAGTCAGAAAGTTGAGTTCCTGATATAATGAAACCAAACCTGGGGTCAGACACTTTCGGCTGCCTAAAAAAAACGGGCGCTATCTGGCTATATATACCACACAACACCCGTGAACCAAGAAAATTTTCCAAAAAACCGGGAAACAGGTTTAAAATCTGTCCCCCGACAAAAAAGACATCAGACTTTAATCTTTTCCACCAGCGCCTTCACACTTTCATAAGATTTCTGCAAGCCGGCTTTTTCTTCCGGCAACAAATCAATTTCAATCACCTTTTCAACCCCACCAGCACCCAGTTTTGCCGGCACACCCATATAATAGCCGTCTATTCCGTATTCACCTTCCAGGTAGGCGGCAATCGGTAAAATCCGTTTTTTATCTTTGAGAATCGCTTCAGCCATCTGCACCGCCGAAGCCGAGGGAGCATAAAAGGCACTACCAGTTTTCAGAAATGAGACTATTTCCGCCCCACCATTGCGGGTCCGCTCAACAATAGCATCAATCTTTTCCTGGGGCAGCAGAGCCGGCAGGGGAATCCCGGCCACGGTTGAATAACGTGCCAGTGGCACCATGGAATCACCATGACCACCCAGAACAAAGGCCGATACATCTTTAACCGAAACATCCAGTTCCATGGCAATAAACGACCGCATGCGGGCGGAATCCAGCACTCCAGCCATGCCCATAACCCGGTTTTTCGGAAAACCGCTCACTTTCTTTGCCACATAGACCATGGCATCCAGCGGATTGGTCACCATAATAATGAAAGCATTGGGAGAATATTTAGCAACCTGTTCTGTCACCCCTTTGATAATACCGGTATTTTTTTCCAGCAGGTCATCACGGCTCATCCCCGGTTTACGAGCCAGGCCAGCGGTAATGATGACAATGTCTGAATCCCTGGTATCCTCGTAGCTGTTGGTACCGGTAATCCGGGAATCAAACCCTTCCACCGGAGAAGCTTCAAAAAGATCCAGCCCCTTGCCCTGGGGAACCCCCTCAATAATATCAATCAGCACCACATCACCCAGTTCTTTGGCCGCCGCCCAATGAGCACAGGTAGCCCCCACATTGCCGGCCCCAACCACCGTAATCTTATTTCGTCGCATCATTTCCCCCTTCAATAATGATGGCTTTGTAAAAACTCCATCTTCTTTATTACACTTCAGCCCTCGCAATTGCGACGTACGGTAAGTACGCCTCATATCTCAGACTTTACATACCTCGAATATGAAGTTTTTACTGTGCCATTAGGTTTTATAACTTTTTATAAAGCTACTCATTCTGAATACTGTACACAATGAATGGTGAAAAAGCAAATTGTTTTGAAAATGGCTGGAATTCCGATATAAGGAACCTTTTGCAGGATGTCCAATTGAAGTTACTTCCGGTGCGACATCGTGAGATACCGTTGTTTTTTCCGGCGAATGGAGCACAGAAATTGACCTGTCTGAACCCGAAAGGGCGAGTTTGGCAATTTCAGCGTAATGAGTCGTTGAAAAAACAGGTAATCGAACGCAAAAAAGCGTCTGAAGTAACTTCAGTTGACAAAATATAGGACCTTATATCGGAATTCCAGGAAAATGGCGGCGGTAGTAGGCAAGTTAAGACAATAATCCAACTACCTGGAGAAAAAATACTTGTTTGGGAAGGAGATTTAGAAAAGGGTTGCCAGACGGTCGTTAGCCCGCCGCAGACGGAGACTGAGGAGATGGGAAATACCGTTAAAAAGTTTAGCCATGACCCGGGGAGCCTCATCCAGAAGTTTTTCATGGGATTGGCGACTGAAAATCAGCAGCTCGGCATCTTCAATCACCTTGATGCTCACCGACCGGCGACTGCCATCAATAACAGCCATTTCACCCACCAGCGAACCGGCAAAAAACTTGGCCAGAATCACCGGCTTGGCCAGAAATTCAGTCTCTTTGAGGGCTTCAAGGTGGCCACTGACAATATAGGCAAGGAAATCACCAACATCACCTTCACGGTAAAGGATATCACCAGCAGTATAGCTGGCCTGTTCCAGGTAGGATTTATAGATTTCCCAGTCTTCGGCATCCATGTAGCGAAAGACACCGATCTTCGGACAGGTGGTAGTTAAATCAATGGAAGTCGACGGCCCGGAAGTCATCCTTTTTGCGGCTCCTTGACAACATCTTTTTCCGCCTGGTTCCGGGCAATTTTATCCCGTATCTGGTCAAGCAATTCGGTAAATTTCTTTTTCTGCAGGATAGATGAAAACTGGCTGCGATAATTACGTACCATACTCACCCCTTCGATGATCACGTCATAAACCAGCCAGCTGCCATCCCGGTTGATCATTTTATAATCCACGGGAATTTCCTTGTCTTTACTGGTAACCACTGTTTTCACCAGGGATTTACTCCCCTGCATCATCTCCTTCTTATAGCTGACCGTTTCACCCGAATACTCGTCAACCCTGCCGACATAGGTACTTTTCAGCAAATCCGAAAATAAACTGATAAATTCATCTTTTTCCGCCACCGAAATTTTACGCCAATGCCGCCCCAGGCACATCCTGGAAGTATAGGCCAAATCAAAATGCTGTTTAAAAAGCTGGACAACCTTCTCTTCCAGCAGTTTTTTGCTGGCCTCACCTTTCAGATTCTCGTCAGACAGCACCTCAATGAGGTTATCAATACCGGATTTCAACTGCTGCTGGGGAGATAAAGCAGCATTGCTTTCCGCCGCCAAGGAAAAGGAGATGCCTACGAAAAAAATCGTGGACAGCACCACCATAAAGGTCACAAAAGGAGATTTCATTCGCGCCCGCGTCATTATTCTTCAACCTTTTTCAACTGGTTTTGATAATAGGCATTTCTCACTGCCACGTAAGGATCGAGAACCGCTTTGATCATATCTTCATAAGTACCGATGCTCAGGGAAGTACGGTTAACCACCTTGTCACTGGTAACGGCAATACCCGTTTCCAGTTCATCCCAGAATATCCAGGTAATCGGTTCCGTAAAGTAGTCCGCAGCCAGCCCCACTGTCCCCCGACCACTGGAAGGCCCAAAAAACGGCCAGACCAGGTAGAATCCATGCCCCATACCATAGAAACCCAAGGTCTGGGAAAAATCTTCATCATATTGATTCATCCCATCATACGATGCCGGATCCATCAGGCCGGCAACACCAGCCGTACTGTTCAGCAAAAAACGGCTCATTTCACCACCGAAAGCGCTAAATTTCCCTTGCAACAGACAATTCAGCAGACGAATGGGAGCACTAAGGTTGTAAAAGAAATTTTTCACCCCGATCCTTAAGGATTCGGGCACCACCTTACCATATCCCTGGGAAACCGGTTTCAAAAACCAGAAATACAGGCGGTCATTAAAAGTAAACATGATCCGGTTGTATGATTCCAGGGGATCGGCAATCATATTATCGGCATCGGCATATTCGTCGGAAAACTCATCGGTTGTTTCCCCATTCAACTGCTGATCAGCCGCAGTTGCCGGGGAAATCGTGACAATAGTGAAAGCCATAACGGTCAACAACAAAAAGAGCAATAAAAGACCCGAACTCAACTTTTTCTGTCCCACAATTCTCCTGGCTGCAATCATCTTAGAATTCTCCTTTTTCACAAAAAGGGACTTAGTAAAATTTCAACGCCATCAAACATCACCAAAAACATACTTGCTGATCAAATCCTCCAGATCAATAGCTGATTCGGTTTCCGTTATCTGGTCACCATCACCAAGATAGATATCGTCACCTCCAGGAGAAATATTGATAAATTTATCGCCGATGATTCCCTGGGTTTTAATCGAGGCAATCACATCAGTCTGCAGCTTGACTTCGGGAAAAATCGACAGCTCCACCGTGGCCATATCATCCTCATTCAACCGTATTTTTTCAACTTTACCCACCAGTACGCCGGCAATTTCCACCCGAGATCCTTCTTTCAATCCGGAAACCGAATCGAACTGGGCGGAAATTCTGGTATAATTACCCCCAAACAAATCAATACCACCCAGGTTAATAACCAGATAGGCAACCGCCAGCAGACCCACCAACATAAAAACACCCACTGCCAACTCAAGATTAAAACTTTTTTTTGCCATGCTTATTCCCCAAAATATTTATAGATAGTTTCCATCAGGAAACTGGTTTTTCCTGATGGGCTGTTAGCTTAATTAAAGTCCGGCAGCCAACTCCATATCTTCGATCTCACTGGAGTACATTTTACCCATCACCCGTTCAACGAAAGCCTTAACAAGCGGTTTTTCACAACGCTGGAGATCCTCCGGCGTCGCACATATCTGGATAACCCCTTCATGAAGCAGAGCAATATAATCAGCCAGGTTGAAAATTTTTGGAATATCATGGCTGACTATGACGCTGGTGTACCCAAGCTTCTTCTGGGTCTCATGAAACATCTGGTAGACCTCGTGACTTTTCACCGGGTCAAGACCGGTGGTGGGTTCATCAAAGAGGAGAATTGCAGGATCTAACTGCAATGCCCGGGCCAAGCCTACCCGTTTTTTCATTCCACCGCTGAGCTGGGCCGGATATTTATCCGCACTGCCGGACAAATCCAGCAATTCAAGGGTTGAGTGGACTTTCTCCCCCACTTCAGCTGCCGACATTCGGGTCCGTTCCCGAAGCGGCAGGGCAATATTATCAAAAACTGTCAGGGAATCAAATAACGCGGCCCCCTGGAATAATACTCCGAATCGAGTCCTCAGATTTTTCAGTGCCGACCGCCTGAGCCTGGTAACATCCTGCCCCTCAACTATCACCTGGCCGGCATCAGGAGAAACCAATGCCAAAATATGTTTGAGCAGAACACTCTTTCCCTGACCGCTTTCCCCGACAATAACCGTCGTCAATCCCCGGCGAATAGGCAGGTTAACCCCACGCAAAACCTTCTGTTTACCAAAAGATTTTTCTATCCCGATCAGTTCAATACAGCAATTTTCACAACTCATAGGATCAAATACCATCAAACCAAAGTCATTGGTTCTGTAACTTTATTGTTCAACTTTCTGAGTTGCACTGCCAGAATAAATTACCAGGAAATCATATTACCACGAAGGATACGAAAGGCATGAAGAAAAGCAAATTTCTTTTAAACTTCGTGTTCATCGTACTCTCCGTGGTGTCTCTGTCATTGCGTTACTAAGGCATTACCGTTGTTTTAGTGTAAGTCAGAAAGTAAAGTTTATTATAAAGGTTACCTTAAAAACATCAAAATTTACAATAAGAGTGAGGTGATTATATAGTCAGCCACCAGAATCGCCACGGATGAAATCACTACCGCATGAGTGGTAGCCCGACTTACTCCTTCAGCACCGAAACCATTCCGGCTTTTATGAACCCAGTAGCCGCGATCAGCACAAATCCAGACAATCAGAATCGCAAAACAGACTGATTTAATAAAGCACATGCGGATATCCGCCACCAGGACCGAAGATTTCATCGTTGCCATGTAGGCACCTTCACTCCCCCCCAGCAACCGCACCCCCACCAGAAAACCACCCATAAGCCCGACAATATTAAAGATGGCGGTCAGCAGTGGCAGAGTAATAAGACTGGCAACAACTTTCGGAGAGATAAGATAGCGGTAAGGATCAATAGCCATACACTCGAGAGCGTCAATCTGCTCAGAGATTCTCATGATCCCCACTTCAGCACAGATGGAAGAACCAACCCTGCCAGTTACCATCAGGCCGGTTAACACCGGCCCGAGTTCCCTGACCAGGCTTAAGGCCACCGCTGACCCAAGAGCCCCTTCAGCTCCAAACATCCTCAGGGTATAATTCCCCTGGAGCCCCAAAACCATGCCCACGAAAGCCCCGGTGAAAAATATCACTGTAAAAGACGTCGCCCCAATCACATGAATCTGTTTTATGATCGGCATAATTTTAAAAGGCGGCCGAAAAATACCCACCACCGACCAGAACAGAAAAACCCCGGCACGACCAATTTCCATCAGCGTTTCCAGGGTTTTAGCACCAAGATTTTCCAGCCATTCAATCATTAAAGTAGAACCACCTGGTTTCCATCCGTAAACTAATGTTTCCGGATGGGCAATTAGCTCTCAGTTTTCTGCAACCAGCTTAACCATCTGTTTTTCCCATGTTTTACTGACAGCTGACGGCTGATCGCCGAAAGCGTTCATTCGGAAATGAAGGCCTCCGGATGAACACAACCTGGAAATATTAGAATATGCTTATAATTATCTAGCTACTATCGGTCGGCATGTCAACGAAAATAGTTGCCGATTACAAAAAGTTTATCAAAAGACTGTATTTTTTCGAATAGAGGCTAGCTGACATTCCCTGCTTGCTTTATTTCCGTAATCACACAACCGACAGCCGGGAACCGGTCAAAATCAATATCGATCCAGCGGCCAACCGGGACTTCCAGCATCTCCCAACCGGCAATGGTAGCCATGTTCAGCAGGTCTTCATGACGGATTCCGGCCTGGCAATACAGTTCAAGTTCTTGAAAAAAAACTTCACCATGAAACACATTATAGGAGCCGGAATCAGTACCGATAGTTAGCGGAGTCCCAACTTCATAGGCAAAATTAATCATCTCCAACTGGCGGCGGTAATTTTTTTCAATCACCTGGCGCTGAGCAAGAGAAAAACGACCGTCCGGATCCTGCAACTGATTGGCCATCGCCGCTACCGTCGGGGTCCAGTAAACGTGTCGGTCAGCCATCATCTTCAAGGTGTCACGACCGATAAAATATCCATGTTCAAGGCTGTGGGCACCGGCTTCAACCGCCATCCGGCAAGCAGCATCTGAATTGACATGCACCATAACCTTCTTTCCCCGTCGGGAAGCAATTTTCACCAGTTCCCGCAATTCCCCCGCCGACCACTGGGTCTTCCCGATGACCCCATATTCATCAAAAGACACCAAGCCGGTAAGCAACACCTTGACAAATTTGGATGGCGAGGAAGAAATCTTTTCTTCCAGGCTCAAGTCCCGCTGATCACCGATAAATGCACCGTAATATCCGGGTTTAAAAAGTGCCGGACCGGTGCGAACCACCTGTAATGGCGAAAAATCAAGTCCATCAAGGCAGGCATCCCGATCCCCGGCATCGCGCACCAGACCGATACCGGCATTATATTGCCGCCTGACATTTTCCCGCGGGTCACCCCCGAGGCTTAAGTGAAGATGGGTATCAACAAAGGCAGGGCATTTCATTAAAACAAGACTCCAGGTTACATGGCAGGTTAAAAAAATTTCGGCAGATAATCACTAACCTCTAATACAAATCAACTTGTTTATATCAAAATAAAATCCTGGCCGTCAAGTTTGAAATGATTTGAAATAACCGAACAAGGAACAACCTCAAACCCCTTGTCATACGCGGAAATCTGTGTTACTAGCTAATCTTCAACAGACTGGCATCATATTGATTTTTGCTATGCTAAAACATAGTTAGTTTTTTGTGAAGGAAGTTATGAGCTATCAATTTATGATGGTTTCATAAAAAGTCCAGACCTGGATTTTTGACCACAACATACAGTGGTTTAATGTTCCAGCTTACCTACATATGGTGGTCAATTTTGCGAATTCTGACTTTTTACGAGTCCATCAATTTATGAATGTTGAAATTACTGACGGAGTTGGAACCATCTGGCTGAACCGGCCGCCGGCAAATTCGCTCAACCGCGAGGTGGTGGAAGAACTGGCTCTGGCCTTTGTCGAAATAAACAGCAATGATGAAGCCAAAGTGCTAAGGAAGCCTTCGCCAGCGATGACGCTACCGAAGGATTAAATGCATTCATCGAAAAAAGACCGGCAAAATTCGAAGGTAAATAAATGGTAGTGGGGTAAGATGTGACCCCAATTACAAAAGGAAGCAGCTATAATGAAGCGAACATTCCGGTACCTGCTCCTGGTTTTATTTATTCTCAACATTGCTGGTTTGGCAGTAGCGGCCGGAAAACCCTATACCATTGGGCCAGGGGATGTGCTCGAAATTTCGGTTTGGAAGGATGAGAGTCTCAGCCGGCAGTTGATTGTACCTCCCGACGGGGTTATTTCCTTCCCACTCATCAATGATATTCCGGTTACCAACCTGACCGTGCTGGCCCTACGGCAGGAAATCAGCAAACGCCTGAACGATTTCATTCCTGATGCCACGGTCACGGTAATGCTGATCCAGATCAACAGCCTCCAGGGCTACGTCATCGGTAAAGTCAATCGCCCGGGACAATTCCCCATCAGCCAGGATACCACCGTCATGCAAATTCTTTCCATAGCCGGTGGGTTGAATCCTTTCGCGGCGACGGGGAAAATTTTCATCATCCGCCAGCAAAACGGAAAATCGATAAAAATACCTTTTGATTACACCGCCGTCGAAAAAGGAAAAAACCTGGAGCAGAACATCACCCTGAAGCGCGGGGACGTGGTAGTAGTTCCATGACCATAATTTTACGGCCAGCAGTAATACTTCTTTTGCTCATATTTTCATTTTACCTGCTGCCCGGAGCTGCCCTATCCGCGGATTTCAGCTGGGAACCGGCCATCAGCATCAAGGGGGAATATGATGACAATATCTCCTTTGACAATACCGATGAAATTGATGATTACCTGGCCACCATCAGCCCATCCCTGTTATTCAAATATGCCAGTGAACGACTGACAGTCAACAGCAGCCTGGCGGCAGATATTCTCCGCTATGCCGATGAAAGCGACCTGGATGATGAATATCTGCGCTGCAACCTGGACGGTGAATACCTGCTGACTGAAAAGCTCTCCCTGACCGGACAGGGATCTTACATCAAAGATACCACCCTTGAATCGGAACTTGAAGAAACCGGCCTGGTTAATTTTCGTGAAAACCGCCGGCGCTATACCCTCGGCGGTGGCTTCGCCTACCGCCTGTCCGAAATAAACAGCTGGCAGCTCGACTACCGTTTCGGACAAACCAATTACGACGGCTACCAGAACATTGATTATGATTTCCAGAGCGTCAGCTATACCTTTCAGCACCGGCTGGCAAACATGCGTAATGTCATCATCCTTCAGCCTTACTACTACTATTATGATTCCGATGTCAGCCAAGTGGATAATTACGGCTTGTCGCTGGGATTTGAACACCCTTTCAATGAAACCCTGAACCTGAGCATGTTTGCCGGAGTCAGGTACACCGAAAGTAGCTACAATCAGCAGCAACTAAGGCTGCTGGAAATTGCTCCCGGAATCTTTGTCTTCAGACTGGTCACTGAAACAGAAGACGACAGCAACTGGGGCGGCGTTGCTGATATCTCCCTAAAAAAAACCGCCGAACGCTGGACAGCCGAGCTGGGTTATAACCGTGACCTTAGCTACGGCTCTTCCGGGGAAACGATTGACCGCGATCGTTTCCGCCTCAGTGGCAGCTATAACATCAGTACCCGCTGGCGGGCCCGGTTATCGACATCACTTTCCTACTCCCAGTCGGACAGTGACTATTCCGATGAAGACAGCCGCTATTTCAACCTGACACCCAGTATCAGCTATAAATTGACAGAACAACATTCCCTGGTCCTGGCTTATTCCTACGCTGAAGTGTATGATAAAACCCTGTCCAGCAACCGACACTACGATCGCAACCGGATCTGGCTTTCCCTGAATTTTCGCTTTCCGCAACCATAGAACCGGATAAATAGTACTGATCACCAACCCATGAGACTAAAACCATGAATGAACAGATTGATTTACAAGCTATCAAAGGAATTATCAGGAGACAGAAAGTCCTTTTTCTGCTTACTTTTTTAGCCATTTTTATCCTGAGCATCATCGTTGCCTTTGTCCTGCCCCCAGCCTACCGCTCCCAGAGCACCATCCTGATCGAGGAACAGCAGATACCCCAGGAGTTTGCCCAAACCACCATCACCAGCTACGTAGAAGAACGACTGCAAGTCATCACTCAGCAGATTTTAAGCCGACCACGGCTGCTGGAAATCATTAAACAATTCAATCTTTATCCGGAAATGAAAGACCGCTATACCACTGAAGAAATTGTCAAAAAAATGCGTGATGCCATCAGTTTTGAAATGATTAACACGGACGTCACGGACCGGCGTACGGGCCGACCGACAACGGCAACCATCGCTTTCACCCTGGCCTATGAAGGTGAAAATCCCGGTACTGTACAAAAAGTCGCCAACAAACTGACCTCTCTTTACCTGGAAGCCAACCTGAAAACCCGCGAGCAGCGAGCCAGCAACATCACTACGTTTCTAGAACAGGAACTGAATAATTTAAAAAATAATATTGGTGAAAAAGAATCAAAAATCAGCCAATTCAAACAGCTACACGGCCAGGAATTGCCCGAATACCGTACTATCAATATGCAGGCTCTTTCCCGGTTGAGCCAGCGGTTTGACCAGATTACCATGCAAATCCGCTCTCAACAGGAACGTAAAATTTACCTGGAAGGCCAACTGGCCAATGTTGATCCCCTGCTGCCGGTGGTCAGTGATGAAGGCAAAACCATTATGAATCCCCGGGAACGATTGAAATATTTACGCCTGCAGTTGATCAGCCTTCAATCCCGGCTCTCCGACAAGCATCCGGATGTAAAAAAAATGAAAGGTGAAATCGCCGAGTTGGAGAAAAAAGTTGGTAAAACCAATGACTCCACGGGAAAAATAAAGCAGCTTAAAAACAGTGCAGCCAGGCTGGCGGTTTTAAAAGGAAAGCTGGGGCCTAAGCATCCTGATGTCATCAAACTGGAGAAAGAGATTAAGCTGTTGAAAACCCAAATTGCAAACCTGAAAACAGAAACAACCGTCAAAAGGCTAAGTGAAAATAAGCCGGAAAACCCAGCCTACATCAGCCTGAAAACCCAGATTGCTTCGTCTGAGATGGAAATCAGCTCCCTCAACCAGGAACAAAAGCAGCTTAAAGAAAAAATCAATCATTACCAACAGTTAATCGATAACACCCCGCTGGTGGAGAAAGAATATAACGATCTGATCCGTGATCAGCAGGTGGACCAAGCAAAATATCAAGAGATCATGAATAAACTGATGGAAGCAAAGGTTTCACAGGGGATGGAAGAATCTCAGCAGGCAGAACGCTTTACCATCATTGATCCCGCCCTCACCCCTGAAAGACCAGCGAAACCAAACCGACTGGCCATTGTGCTCATCGGCTTTGTGCTGGCCCTGGGCGCTGGCGTTGGTCTGGGAGCAGTACGAGAAAGCCTGAATGATGCGATCAAAACAGAAGAAGAACTTGGGCGCTTAACCGGCCTACCAGTCCTCACGTCCATCCCGGTGATGAAAAGCGATAAAGAACGTCGGCAAAAATTGAATAAAAAAATTATCTTTATGATACTCTTGGTAGCGGTTATCGCCTTGGGGCTCCTGCTGTTTCATCTGTATGTCATGCCATTGGATATTCTGACTTTAAAATTTCAGCGCAAGTTTTCCAGGCTGTAATATAAAACTGTCAGAAATCCAAGGGATAAGGATTGAGGATTAATTACATGAGTAAACTAAAAAAAGCCTTAGCAAAAGCAAAGGAAGCCAGACAACAGGAGTCCGTTCCAACGGCAGAAGTTGTGACAATCGAAAAAACTCCCAATAGCACGGAACAACAACCCGTCAAACAAGAAAAAGTCAATCCATCTTTTGTCCAGACTCGGATTTCCACCTGTAATCCACAATGGCTCCACAATAATAAGATAATTTTCGATTGCCAGGCCCAGGAAGCGGCGGATCAGGTAAAAATTCTCCGCACCCAGATATTGGATCATTTCAAGGAAATACGGGGCAACAGCCTACTGCTCACCAGCCCTACCGCCGGCACCGGGACAACGCTAACGGCTATCAACCTGGCTTTAAGCATGGCCCAGGAAATCAACCGCACTGTCCTGCTGGTAGATGCTGATCTCCGTCATCCTTCTATTCATCGCTATTTTGGTCTGACCGCTGAGCGGGGACTCTCCGATTACCTGCGTGGCAAAGCAGACCTCCCCGAGTTGCTGATCAACCCCGGATTTGACAAATTGACTATTCTGCCAGGAGGCCAGCCATTACCCAATTCCACTGAACTTCTCGGCGCCCCGCAAATGGAATCCCTGGTCAGCGAAATGAAAACCCGTTATGCCGACCGTTTTCTTATCTTCGACAGCTCGCCACTGCTTACCTGTGCCGATGCCCTGGTTTTTTCGAACTTTATTGACAGCATTCTGCTGGTGGTGGAGGTGGAAAAGAGCAGCCGAAGGGAAATCAAACAAGCAATGGAATTACTCCAGGATAAACCGGTACTCGGCAGCATTCTGAATAAGGTTAGAAATTAAAGATTCGAGAAAAAAGACCAGGAAAAAGCATTGTATACATCATTCTATGGCCTGCAAGAAAAGCCTTTCAATCTCAACCCTGATCCCGCCTACCTGTTTTGGAGCACCGGACACGAAAACGCCTACACCCACCTTGAATACGCCATCACCGAAAATAGGGGATTTGGGGTCATCACCGGCGAAGTCGGCTCCGGCAAAACAACACTCATCAATTATCTGATTCATAAAATACCCCAAGATCTCCACGTTGCCCTGATCAACAATCCTGATGTCACCCCGACCCAATTTCTGAAAATGCTCTGCCAGGAATATGAACTAGTCATCAACACCGATGACGACAAAACAGCTTTATTGGAACACCTCTACAAATTTCTGCTCCAGATCTACGCCAACCAGCAACGCACTATTCTGATTATTGATGAAGCCCAAAATCTACCGGCAGAAACTATTGAAGAAATCCGCATGCTCTCCAACCTGGAAACAGAAAAAGAACATCTTATTCAAATTATTCTGGTGGGGCAACCGGAACTTAAGGAAAAGCTCCAACGCCGCAGTCTGCGCCAATTTACCCAGAGGGTTTCTGTTCACGCTCACCTTGGGACTTTGACGATCGATGATGTCCGCCACTATATCAGGCATCGGCTCAAGGTTGCCGGCGCTGACAATCCTGAGCTGTTCACGGAAGAGGCCATCCAGGCTCTGCACACCTATTCCGAAGGCATTCCCCGGCTGATCAACATCCTTTGCGATACAGCCCTGGTCTACGGTTTTGCTGATGAATTGAAAAGTATCGACCGCCCGGTTATTGATAATGTGATGGGCGATCGAAAAAGTGGTGGGATTCTTCTTGGTGAGCAGCAAGCCAACACAGGGGACACCCAAGAAATCACTTCGGTGAGAAAGGTAGGGGAAACTACCGACGAAGACTCGCTGACAGAGCTGGACAAGCGCCTTCGTTCCCTAGAGCACCAAGTTCAGCTCTTAGAAAAGATAACTAACAATTTGGAACAACAACTGAATTATCTTGGCAGCCACAGGTCAGAACAAGACCGACTTATGAGAGAAATGCTGCAATTACTCAAGAAAAATCTGAACGGTCGTTTTAAAATGGCTGCCCAAGTTTACCAACTGCAGGAGGAATATCAACTACGGGAAAAACACCTTCTCTCTCGGCAACAGCCTTCTTCAACCCCACCACCCTCATTCTTCTCCCGTCTCCGCAAAAAGAAATAGCCATCGTCCATCTTTAGTTAGGAAAGAGAGATGTTTAAATCTCAGATTTTGCTTCTCCGACGGATGCACACCAAACCAAAAAGGCCTGAACAAAAAAGCCAAATGGCACCAGGAATAGGTACATTGTTACAAAGCTGCTGCCCAACGATTGCCTCAACACCTTTGGAAGTAAATGTTATTGAGGTATCACTTGCAAGGCTATACAATAAGTCAGGAGAAAAATCCAATCCAAGGTATGTGTAACAGTTTCCTAAGGGATCGCCATCATAAAACATAAGAGTCATTGTTGACAAATCCCAGGCCACAAAAAAATTATCGCTGCTGTTGGCTGATATGTTGGTCCAGGGAAAGAATATGATATCCAAAACACCCACTACCGGACCATTAGCACTGATCGTATTGCTGATGGCTCTGGCATCAAGGAAGTAAGATTTCACAATGGGTTTATCGGTATTTAAGCTTACTACCACATCCCCCGTTCCCTGAGAAAAAGCATCCCCTTCCACCTCAGTAATAGCCCAGCCATTGGACCAATCTATGGTAATGGAAAAATCCGAGCCAGTCCACCACTGGCCGACAGGATCAGTGAAACTGAAGTTAGCCGCCCAAGTTGAGCCACAGATTAAGAACAACAGCAGCAAAGTAAAACTAAAAGTTCTTCTTATATCCAGCTTTTTCATGACCCTTCTCCCGCTATTGACAAACCTCATAATCCCTTGACGCTATGACCCTTAGGTCCTTTCGCATACTATCGGCAAAAGTTCAAACTCCGCTAATTTAGATCATCATGAAAAACTCTACTCTAAAAATAATTTGATGTCAATAGTCAGACAATAACATTGTCAAAAATTCCTTTTACCGTTTTTCGCCATTCGCTTTTTCATGATGTCCCCCTTACTATTTAAATTGCAAATTATATGTATGTGCAATCCTGGAAAATCCTCTTCCCTCTTGTTTATAATAATACTACACACAGCAAGAAAAACAATCGGTCAAAAGTATGAATTTACCAAAAAAATTTCTATATTTTTGGCAAAAAGATAATACTTTGTTACTAATTTCGGCTTTTTTCGATATTCAGAGAAAAAATTCAGGGATTAGCATTGCCAAAGGTCAAAAAATAAATGCAACCACGAAGAACACGAAGAGCACGAAGAAAAGCAATTTTTTTACTCCTTCGTGCTCTTCGTGTTCTTCGTGGTCATTATATATTCAACGTATTTTCATCCAAAATCTTTTTGGTTCCGGCTACGCTGGTTTAGGGGATAAGTGGAACATCTCATTGGCGGAAATCTTGAAAAGAGGAGGGAAACAGCAGAGAAGAAACTCAGGGAATCTGTTTTTTTACAGCGCCGGCAAGACATCCAGCATCTGATCATCTGCACTATTATTATATTGACAAGCAACCAGAGTCGCAGAGGAATCATATTTCAGATAAGTGGCAGTCCCAAGATCACCAGGTAACACATAGGCTACGGAACCGGCTACCTTTCCGAAAGCGGGAATGGAAAGATCATGGCTGGTAACCAGATTTCCGCCATCATCATAAGCAGAGAAGATGACATGTGCTTCTTCAGCAGTGCTATTTACCAGGGAAACCCCTGTCCAACCATCGGCATTATCCAGTTTGGTAAAAATCCCGCTCGTTCTACTACTATTCACGCCACTGAAACTTCCAAGACGGTTGGGAGCAACCAGAACTTCAAATCCAGCAAGAGGAGCAGTGGAAGTCAGATGAATCGAGTCAGAGCCAGCCGGAAGGTTGGGATCATTGTCAACAATAATATATCTTTCATGGGCACCGATGGAAACATCCTGAGACAACAGCTCTACCCCCTGCTCATCATAAGAGGTAATAGTTAGATTACAGGGTTGATTCAATGTATTATAAGTAAAAATCCCACTCACCCAGCCCGGTTCTCCAATATGCAGGGGATAAGACAGGTCAATAGCTCGCTCATCACAAAGTGGAATACCACATAAAAACTTATTATTGCCAATAAACAGTTCCAAACCAATGATGCCGGCGCCATTTTCAAGCGTGGCTGATTTAACCCCGACGCTCAAAGCATAATTAAAAAGGCTGGCAATGGTGAATGTTTTCTGTTCCCGGGGTGCCAAAATCATCTGCCTGACTTCACCATTATCAAACCTGATGGTCAACAGTTTTTCCGTGTTGGTGGTATTGACCAGACTCAATATTGTATACCAGCCTGGAGCTGAAACCGTAAGGGGCAGATAAAAATCATCGGTATTAATCTCACTGACAGCCGGAACCACAGCCCCGCCTTGACCATCAACAAAAAATTTCGTATAGCCAACCGCCTGGTCATGATTGGCAGCCAGAACCAGGTAGGCGATCTGTTCCGGATCCGAGAAACTCTCACTAACCCTGAATTCATGGCGGGCATGGGGAGCCAGATCAATCGCCAGATCACCGGCAAGCGGAGTACCGTCATTACTATAGGGCCTGAGAACACCAGCAAGACTCACGTTTTGGCTGCCATTGACTACGCAAATTTCCGTTTCCCACACATCATTTGCCACCACCTGTGGATAGACAAGCACTGGAGACAACGCATTTCCACCTTCCACAACAGCAGAAAAATCAGCCGCAAAAACCGACTGGTTCAAACTTATCTGGTCATCACCGGCAGAAATCGTAGGAGAAGGAACACTATAGCTACTCCGTAAATTACTACTACTATTATTATCAGCAACCGGATTATTATCAACGACCAGCGTGGAAGCAGACAAGGTAAAAGTATAAGGTGATGAGTGGGGCGTTTCGGTACCACCACTATAAAAAGCAGTCAGGGTAAAGTTGAAGGTTCCCTCTTCAGATTCCACCTGGCAATCCGCACTGCGAGCTGCTGGATCATCAATCTGGCTCACCAGCACACCTTCCTTATAGAGCCGGAAACCAACCAGAAATTCTCCCTCTACCACCTGATCTTCATAATCCCAATCAAGGTGAACTTTGTGCAAAGATGCCGCCAGTGAAAAAGCTGAAGAAAAGACTCCAATCAAGATGACAAGCAGAAGAAAAACGTATTTTTTCATTGTTAACCCGGGTAGTATTCATGTTGAAACAACAATCACTACCAAGGTTTATCAGCAAGTCCGGTGCCAATGACAAAAAAGCCTTTATTATCAAATAGTTATATGAAATATGCGGTATTTTTACCTCTCAAAAAAGTTACTCTATTGTAACTTGATTTACATGATATTACGTTTTTGAATACATACCGGCGGCATGGAGCGAGGAGTGAAAAGGGGAAAGGAAGGAGATGTCCCGGCATGGCTCTTGCTCATTCTCGCCGGCAGGCTGAGCAGACACGGCTTTGAGCCAAGCCAAGACATCTTCGGAAATTGACACAAGCGCAAAAAACAGAACTGCCGGCGGAGTTACCGCCGGCAGTTCTGTTTTAAAGCTATCGAGGAAGAAAAAGAGATGAAAAAAGTTTTAACTGTCCCGTCGCATCCGCCGGACACCTACTAAACCCAACAAACCGGTAAAAAGCATGATCGCACTGGGAGGAACGGGAACCGCTCCTACGTTATCATCGTCATTAGCAACAATAGTGCTGACGTTTATATCAAAGGTAGAACCACCAGGTAGGGTATAATGGGCCCAAACTACCTGAACAGCATTATAAAGCCCAGAGTTAGCCTCCAACCCGCTAAACACCACATCTCCATCGGTATCATTAATCATTCCTCCTGTCACACGCAGCCACACCTGCTGCCAGTTACTGGCTGCTATCGTGACTGAAGCACCTGCGTTAGCCCACGAATTAAGATCTGTAATGTCTGTACTGATCTGAAGTTGTGCGCCTGGTTGCCAGCTAGTATAATTAAAAGATAGTGTCACAGAGTCATCATTACTCCCACTATCGTCGTCAACAACATAAAAAGTGACCGGATCCATATAGGCCGCTGCTGCATTTTGAACTCCAGCAACCCAAACAAGGAGCAGCGCCGCAAAAGCCATTACAAGTATTTTCTTCATGATCAATCCCTCCTCTGAAATAAATATCACATTAAAACTTATCGATATCGTCTTACAGCAACTACTAATAAACTATACAGGATATTCTCCCAATGTCAATAGGTAAAAAGTACTAATTTGAGACCATCTTTAGAACAACCATGTAAGCCGAAAGTATGAAGCCCTTTCAATTTTCGACACTTTTTTCAACATCTCCAACAGCCAGGAAGCGGTAATCATCATCAAAACTCACCGCCATACCGGTCGGCGTCCTGCGCACCACAGTACCACGGAGCTGCACTTTACCTCCAGGATAATCACGGACAGGCAACTGCAATTCCAGGCCCAGCATCGTTCCCGGGGACAAGGGTTGCCGGGTATCAAAAAAAGCCCCGGATGATGAGATATCCCGGGTCATCAACATAACCTCCGGAAATTCCTGAATATCTGGAATCTCGATAATCACCGCAGGTATATTGAGATCATAACGCTGTATACGACGACGGTCAGCCATAATGATGAATCTCCCTCATATACACACTATATACCCTAACCCGGCGTAACCGGAACCAAATAGGCTTGAATATATCATACCAATATTATTTCATAACCATGAAGGACATGAAGCTCAGTTAGAGATTCTTCATGTTCTTCAAGTACTTCATGGTTAGATAAATATTTTGACCATTTTGCGTAAAACTTCATTGGTAAGAGCGTAAAACAAAAAAACAGACACGCCCCACTATGATGGTTCTGAGGATAACTCACAGAAGCAAGTCTGTCAATCAGCCAAAAGTATGATTTTATAAATTTTTTACCGCCCACAGAGCCGCCTGCAGTCGGTTAGGAACCTCAATCTTCTTGTATATCCGATAGAGATGACTTTTGACCGTATGGCTACTGATAAAAAGGTGGTCGGCAATCCTTTCGTTACTTTCACCATTAGCGATCAGCTGCAAAACCTCCTGTTCCCTGAGGGACAGCAGGTTTCTCAAAGACGTACCCCCTCCACTGCTGCTTGTTTGGCGAAATTCCTGCAGATAGGAGCTCATGGCCCAGCGGGAAATCCACATCTGTCCGGCGGCTATGGCCTCCACTCCCGGAACCAGCTGTTCCAGAGGACAATGTTCATGGAATATCCCCCAGAGGCCACAGGTCAGCGCGTCCCGCTGGATATCTGAACCAACGGCCACGTTAAAAAAAACCATGCGACAGTTGAGCTTATCCTGAAAAGTGTAACTTTTTAGCCGGCCAAGAAGTTCCTCACGGGAAAGCCCTGAGCAATCCCATAAAACAAGCTGGGGTTTGAAATGGTCGTTTGGAGATGTTGGTTGATACTCACCGTCACCTACCTGGCAATCCAGGGAAGTTTTACTGGCCAGCAACTCCACCATCAGTTCATTCTGCAACTGATGGGGCCCATACACATACAGCAGCCGGATACGGTCAGTATCATTCATCTGAAAATCCTACGAAAAAATAAAAAAATAGGGACACTCCCCATTTTTATAATTACCCCCGCACCTCATCCTTTATCCGCTTCACGTGGCCGCGGCCCAGGCCTTTGACTTCGCAGCCCAGCTCAAAATACCGCTTAATACTCTGATCGTCCAGCATGGCAAAACAGTCAATCACTACTACTGGACGGCCAGTCATTTCAACCACCACATCCGGGGTCAGGTTTAAATAATCCTGATGGCGGACAGCAAAAACCACCGCGTCCACACCCTTGAGCGCCGCTGGCAGTTCTTTTTCCACCTGCAGATCTTCCAACCGCTCCTGGTTGCGGAAAAAACGACTCATGGAAAGTCCTGGAGCCGGATAGGTTTCCTGTTTTTCCAACTCCCACCAGTGTTTGACATAAGGATCATGCACGGAAACATCAGCGCCCATTTCAGTAAGCTTGCGCACCAGGATTTCCGAGCCGCTGTAACGGGTATCGCCCACATCTTCCCGGTAGGAAGCACCGAGGACGATAATTTTTGAAGCGGCAACGATTCTGCCCATATTGCGCAGGGCATCGCGCACCAGCTGGGTCGCCCGCAGGGCCCGGGTGTCATTAATATTAATGGCTTCCGGGGTAATTTTAAAGATATCATCTTCAAAACCCATCAGGGTATGATAGGACCACATCCCAAGGCCGCCGTCTTTGGGCAGACAGTAGCCGCCAATTCCCGGTCCCGGGAAAATCATATTGGAATGAGTGGGTCGCACCTTGATCGCCTCAATCACTTTGGCCAGATCAACCCCGTTGCGTTCAGAAAAAGTGCTCCATTCATGGAGAAAGGCAAGGATGGTAGCCCGGTAGGAATTTTCGACAATCTTGCAGGTTTCGCTTTCCACCGGCCGGTCAAGAACGGTGAGCGGATATTCTTCCACATTAAGCACTTCTGAGAGAAATTTCGCCACCCGCTCGCGGGCAGTATCATTGATACCGCTGCAGACCCGCCAGAAGTCGCGGATCGAAGCCACATAATTGCGCCCGGGCATCACCCGCTCATAAGAATGGGACAATAACGGTTCATCCTCCAGACCACGATCAGCAAAAGCCCGCTTAATAATCGGGTAGGCAACATACTCGGTAGTTCCCGGGGGCACCGTGGTTTCAATGAGCACCAGGCACTCGGGATTTATTTTCTCGCCGATAATTTTTAGGCTGGATTCCAGGGCGGCAATATCAGCCCGGCCCTGGCGCACATCCCCGAGGCACTCTTTCAAGTAATCACACTGGACATCCACCACCACCACGTCAGCCAGGGTCAAGGCATCGTAGGTAAAGGTGGCAGTCAGGGTCTTTTTTTCCAACACACAGCGTTTGATCAGCGGTGCCACTTCCGGATCCTCTGCTTCCACCGGCGCCACCCCCTGGTTCAAATAGGAAATTTTCCAGAAGGAGCGGGTGGACGGCCGCTGCATGCCGATAACAAATTTATTAGACTCGCCAGTTTTTTTGTCAACCGAATCGGCAACAACGCCAGCCATCACCGCGCCTACAAAACCAACCCCCATGACCACAACAATTTCATGACCCTGCTGGCGATGCTGATCCACCAATGCCTGTAAACGATGAAATTCAGCTGCATATTCATCATCCTTCGGCAAAGGAAATGCCTCGCCAGCCGGGCAAATTGAAACTTGCGGTTCATGGTAATCGGTCATGTAAGATCTCCCTTTTTTAGCCATTAGCTGTCAGCGATCAGCTTTCAGCCTTCAGCCTTCAGCCTTCTCACTTTTGGTAGTATTCCCGGTACCAGGCAATAAAACGCTCCACTCCGGTTTTCAGCGGCGTCGATGGCCGAAAACCCACCGCCTGCTGCAGAGCATCCACATCGGCATAGGTGGCCGGCACATCACCCGGCTGGATGGGAAGTAGCTCTTTTTCCGCTTCCTGCCCCAGGGCCGTTTCAATGGCCGCGATAAAATCCATCAACTTCACCGGATTGTTGTTGCCAATATTATAAATCCGGTAAGGTGCCGGACTGGTTCCCGGATCTGGATCGTCACCCCGCCAATGGGGATTTGGTTCCGGAAGGTGATCCAGCAGTCGGAACACTCCTTCGACAATATCATCTATATAGGTAAAATCACGCTGCATTTTACCGTAATTAAACACTTTGATCGGCTCACCTGCCAGGATTGCCCGGGTAAAAAGAAAAAGCGCCATGTCCGGCCTGCCCCAAGGCCCGTAAACCGTAAAAAAACGCAGACCGGTGGTCGGCAGGCCATAGAGATGGCTATAGGTGTGGGCCATCAGCTCGTTGGCTTTTTTGCTGGCGGCATAGAGGCTGACGGGATGATCAACGTTATGGTGAACGGAAAACGGCATCTGGGTATTAAGACCATACACCGAGCTGGAGGATGCATAGATGAGATGTTTGATTTTATGGTGCCGGCAGCCTTCAAGGATATTGAGGAAACCCACCAAATTGCTGTCCACGTAGGATCGGGGATTTTCCAGGCTGTAGCGGACCCCGGCCTGAGCCGCCAGGTTCACCACCCGCGAAAAATCATGGTTCTCAAAAAGGTCTGCCATACCGTCCTGATCAGCCAGGTCAAGACTGGCGAATTCAAACTGGTCATAATCCTTGAGAATTGCCAAGCGGTCATGCTTCAAGCGGACATCATAATAGGGGTTGAGATTATCCAGACCAACCACCCGGTACCCGGCATCCAATAATCTTTTACTGTAATGGAAACCGATAAATCCGGCAGCCCCGGTCACCAGAATACTCATAGTAACACCTCCATCCCTTCTTTTCGGCAGGATTTATGGACCCTTAACACAAAAATACAAACGCGGCAAGAATCAGCCCCGAGGGTGATAAAATGAGCGGCAGAAATTCAGTAACATCAAGTGTTACCGTAATTTATACAAAAGGGAAATAAAGGCTGGGAGAAAAGGTATTAATTTATCAATACCTAAAGACCGTTCAAAAAAATGGCGTCCCCAAGGGGATTTGAACCCCTGTCGCCGGCGTGAAAGGCCGGTGTCCTGGGCCAGGCTAGACGATGGGGACGCATGTTTAACTATTGAGATGGCAGGCTGATAACCGTTATGAGGTTATCGAGCGCATTTTCTATAGTATTACTAAGAAAATGTCAATAAAAAATCAACAAAAAACCAACCGAACAGGGAGATCCATAAAGTCTCCCGTCTGTAACAGATAAATCAACCTCGACCCCAGTAACCATTTTGTAATTCAGGCTGCAAATCCACCCCCGTTTTGCAGTCTTCCCTCAATGAATGAAACCACTGAATCAAAGCTTAGGGCTCTCTCAAAAATAAATTCACATTTTGGCATCTCATCTTCAGGCTGTCTGTGCACGATCCTCATTCACAAAGTCCTCAAAATAATTCAGTAACAAATTTAGTGAAAATGTTACACCAGAACGGGGTGGCTCAAATGGCCAGCCCACTTTGGGGTGCAAGCATCAATAAAAAATCTGATTTTCATCAAGGGCGAAACAGCAAACCGCTATATAATTTAAGCTGCTGGTCCAAGGTCCTGGCCCGGGGAATAATCGCCTCCAGTTTATCCCAGAATTTTTGGCCATGATTTTTAACTTTTGTATGCACCAGCTCATGAACAATAATAAAATCCCGTAATTCATCCGGCAAAAAGGTAAGCTGTATATTGAGGCTGATATTGTTGGCCGACGAGCAGCTGCCCCACCGGGTCTGCTGCCGGCGAATAGATATCCGGTTAACATTGAAGTGGTATCTTTCAGCCAGCTGATTCAACCGGGAAATCAATGCTTTCCTGGCTTCATGAGGGTTAACCGCTTCTGTCTGCTGCAGCAGGACCCGACACTTCTTTTCAATCTCTTGTATATGCAAGCGGTGTTTTTCTATCCATGCTTTTCTGGAGTTCACAGCCAGCTTTGCCCTCGTCAACGACATCCCTGGAGGCACTGAAACCCGAACACCCTGGAAAGGGATCACAGAGATACTGAGACTTTTAGCCCGGAGACTGAACCGAAAGCAGACTGGGCCAATGCCGGCAAGATCGATATAACAAGATTTTTTTTGCATAGAAAATTGATCCAACTCATCACTTAATATGGGCATGCGTTATACCCATTTGTCGCCGGAACATTTACGAAAAAGCATGGAAAAGGTTGAACTATGGTGAATTGATGGTACAAATCTGTCACAAAAGCAGCTGATTTTTCCCAACAAAAAATGCTGCATGGCTTATAACCATGCAGCATTTCTTGATTTTATTGGTGAGCCGTGCGGGGTTCGAACCTGCGACCCTCTGATTAAAAGTCAGATGCTCTGCCAACTGAGCTAACGGCCCCAATGAAAAACAGGATGGCATTACTAGCCGATTATCCCCTGTTTGTCAAGGAAAAATACCCTGCAAATAAAGATTATGCCGTAAATGGGTTACCCCGGATAATGGTCTGTTCACGGTCCGGACCTACCGACACCACCAGTGCCGGGATACCCAGCTGATCTTCCATAAAAAGAATATAGTTCCGGGCATTTTCCGGCAACTCTTCAAAGGCAAGGATGCCGGTTATATCTTCCTGCCAACCGGGCAACTGCCGGCAAACGGGAGTACATGCTTTCAGTATTTCAATGGATGAAGGAAAATAATTAAGCCGCTGTCCCCGGTATTCATAGGCTTCACAGACGCTTATGGTCTCCAAACCGGATAAGACATCCAGCTTGGTCACAGCGAAACTGTCCAAACCGTTTATCATTACCGCATAGCGCAGGCCAACCAAGTCAAGCCAGCCACAACGCCGTGGCCGCCCGGTGGTTGCCCCAAATTCTCCACCCTTTTCCCGCAGCCAGTCTCCTTTATTATCGCGCAGTTCTGTGGGGAAAGGCCCCTCGCCAACTCTGGTGGTATAAGCCTTGACCACCCCGGCCACCTGGCTGATGCGGTTCATACCAAAGCCACTGGCAGCACAGGCATTGGCCGCCACTGTGGACGATGAGGTAACAAAAGGAAAGGTACCGTGATCAATATCCAGCAACGTCCCCTGAGCTCCTTCAAAGAGAATATTCTGCTCTTTGTCCACCACTTCCTGTAGCAGGTAGGGTGTTTTTCTGACCATAGGCCGCAAAATATCTGCAGCCCGTTCAATTTCTTCAAGAACCTCAGTCGGAGAAATTGTTTCCCGGCCGTAGATCTTCTCCAGCTGCTGATTATGGCGCTCAATAATGGCAAAAAGCCGCTCTTTCAGGTGTTCTCCACCAAGCTGCAGATCAATAAAACGCAGACCGCAACGGCTCATTTTATCCTCGTAAGCCGGTCCGATACCCCGCCCGGTGGTACCGATTTTCCTACAGCCCAACCCAGTCTCGCGGGCCACGTCAATCAGCCGATGAGTAGGCAGAATAATATGGGCTTCATCACTGATTATCAGTTGTTCCAGGGCCTTTTCATATCCCTGGGAACGCAACTGATCCATTTCATCCAGCAAAATGGCCGGATCCACCACTACTCCGCTACCGATTACACACTGTGTACCGACGTGCAGGATACCAGAAGGAATAAGGTGAAAAACAAACTTTTCACCATCGATAATCAGCGTATGCCCGGCATTGTTTCCGCCCTGGAAACGGACCACCATATCAGCATCGGCGGTCCACAAATCAACAATTTTACCTTTACCCTCATCACCCCACTGGGTGCCGACGAGCACAACGTTTGCCATTTCAGATCCTTACGGCAGTAGGCAGGAAGATTCCACGGCATTTCCTGTCATCGCCACTTTTTGATTTTTCCACCTCTCTCGGCAAAATCCTGCAGGATCCATAGCTCCTGCTTATAATACCGCAGAACAGTGAAATACTATTTACAGATAAATTTCTTTCACCGAGACAATGTTAGTCTTTTGCAACAAGCCATCAAGTATTTCTTCCGTTATAGGAGAGTCAACCTGAACCATGGAAATGGACATACCGCCTTCATATTCCCGGCCAAACTGCATTTTGCCAATATTAACCTGATTTTCACCCAGATAAGAGCCAATACTACCAATCACACCAGGTTTGTCATGGGCATAAATAACCAGGATATGGCCTACCGGCAACGCCTCAATTTCAAACTTGTTAATTCGGACAATACGCGGCTCGGTCTTACCGAACAAGGCGCCGGAAACAGTAAATGACTCCCCGTTGCTGCTGCCGACCAGACTAATCATGCTGGAAAAGTTGCCCGCCTCCTCAGTTTTGGATTCAGTTACCATAATCCCCCGGTCTTTGGCAATAGCCGGTGCGTTGACAAAATTTACTACAGCACCAACTATGGGCGTCAGCAAACCTTTCAGCAAAGCAGTGGTAATTGGCGCCTGGTTAAGCTCGGCAACCTTGCCCTTGTATTCAACCCGCACTTCGCTGAGGCCGCAGGTACCGCCTTCACAGATCTGGGAATAGAAAAGACCCAGCTTCTCAGCCAGAGTCAGGTACGGCCCCACAACTTTTAATACTTCAGCACTGACACTGGGAACATTCAGGGCATTGGTTATGGTCCCATTCAACAGGTAATCAGCAATCTGCTCCGCCACGGTAATGGCCACATTCACCTGGGCCTCATCGGTGGAAGCACCAAGATGCGGCGTACAAATAAAATTATCCAGGCTGAGAAGCGGATGGTCGGCAGGCGGCGGCTCCTGCTCAAAAACATCGAAGGCCGCACCAGCCACCACTCCCGACTTTAAAGCTTCAGACAGATCGCCCTCATGAATAATACCACCCCGGGCACAGTTGAGTATCCGCACCCCCTCTTTCATCTTCGCAAAGGATTCTTTGTTGATCATATGGCGGGTTTCACTGGTCATCGGCGTATGGACGCTGATATAATCAGCCCGGCGGTAGAGATCATCCAAACTGACCCGTTCAATGCCCATTTTAGTGGCCCATTCCTCAGAAATAAAAGGATCGTAGGCAATCACCTTCATTTTCAGACCCTGAGCCCGGTCCGCCACAATACTGCCGATATTACCAAGACCAACTACTCCGAGAGTTTTATTAAATAATTCCTTGCCCATGAATTTACTTTTTTCCCATTTCCCCGCCTTCATTGATTGGGTAGCCTGGGGAATATTACGGCTCAGGGACAACATCATGGAAAGGGTATGCTCCGCCGTGGTGATGGTGTTTCCTTTGGGGGTATTCATCACTACAATACCACGCCGGGTGGCCGATTCAATATCGACGTTATCCACCCCGATCCCGGCCCGACCAACCACTTTCAGGTTGTCAGCGGCAGCAATAATCTCGCTGGTTACCTTGGTAGCGCTGCGAATTGCCAGGCCATCATACTGGCCGATAACCTCAGCCAGCTCTTCCGGGGACATACCGACCTTAACATCCACTTCAAGCTCGGGAAACTGTTTAAATACCTCCAGCCCCTTGGGGGACATTTTATCACTGATTAATACTTTCACTTTTTATTCCCTCCCGCTATTTTTTAACCTTTAGAATCATCTGCGCCGCCCGCACCCCGCTGCGATTATTCAGTTCATAACCAAGATCCATCAGGGCCATTTCCAGGGCGGCTAAACCGGTCAGCACATCCTGGTCATCAACATATCCTAAATGGGCCAGACGAAATATTTTCCCCTTGGCATGATCCTGACCGCCGGCAATGGTCACGCCATAATCATCACGCAGGACTTTCACTATATCCTGGCCATCAATTCCTTCAGGAGCTTTCACCGCAGTCACAGCATTGGAGGGATCGTCCGGAGCAAAAAGACCTAAGCCTAATGCCTGGACCCCAACCCGCGTAGCACCGGCCAGACGGGCATGGCGGGCAAAAACTCCCTTCAAACCTTCCTCCTTGATCATCGCCAGAACTTCCCGTAGGCCGATAATCAGCGAAACTGCCGGTGTATAGGCGTTCTGGCTTTTTTGAGCGTTTTTCAATTCTTTAGCAAAATCAAAATAATAACGTGGCAGGGTTGATTTTTCATTGAACCCCCAAGCCTTCTGGCTGACGGCAGCAAAAGCCAGCCCGGGTGGCAACATCAAGGCTTTCTGTGAACCGGTAACCACCACATCAAGGCCCCATTCATCCATGGGCAGATCAAAGACTCCAACCCCGGTAATGGCATCCACAATCAGGATGGTCTGTTCCCTGTCTTTGATCAAATCAGCAATGGCTTTTACCGGATGCATGACCCCAGTTGAAGTCTCACTGGCCTGCATCAGAACCCCGCGGACATTCCCTTCCCGAGCCAGGCAATCGGCAATATCTCCAGGATTTACTGCCGTTCCCCAGGGGACATCAATAGTAACAACTTCCAGTCCATAACCATTGGCAATCTGCCCCCAGCGCTCGCCAAATTTTCCCCCATTCACCGTAATGACTTTATCTCCAGGGGAAAACATATTGGCAATGGTACCTTCCATCGCCCCGGTACCCGATGAAGCAAAAACCAGCACCTCCTCCTCGGTTTGAAAGAGGTATTTCAACCCAACTCTCACTTCTTCGAAAATAGCCTTATAAGCCGAAGCCCGGTGATGAATAATGGGCATGGACATCACCTGTAAAACCTGAGGTGGTACCGGTGTCGGTCCCGGTGCCAGAAGATATTGTTTTTTCATGAAATAGACTCCCTTAATAAAGTTATGGTGAAATTATATGCCTGGCATGCATCAGGAAGCAATTATTTCCCGATGAACACTTTCAGCAATCAGCAGTCAGCTTTCAGCAAAAAATTGAAAAAACAGCCAGCTGAGTTAAAAACTTGATTGCAACTGGATATCTCCGTTTCCAAATCCACACTGTTTGTTTCCAAAATCGTGCCGTGCGTTGTATCTTTTAAAAATATTGGCACCGTCTGTCAAGTTAATTTTATCACGTGATCAGTATGAAAAGCCGAAAAAATCATAAACAGCTGCTACCATAGTACGTCGGCCATCATAGGAATACGGCTCAGGCAAAATAAACTTATTAAAATCCCGGACACAGCCAGACAGCAAGGCAGTAATTTTCATAGGCCGGTAACCCTCTACTTTGATAAACAGATGATCATCAAAAACCACGAATGGGCCATCCAGCTTTCCGGTCAGAAAAAGAATATCACGATTGTCTTTCACCAGGTTCAAATAACAGGAAATATCGCTTTTAGTCACAGGGATATCAGCAACAGGACCAAAATAAGGGTGCTGTTCGAGATAGCTGAGCACCGCATCACGATACTGAAGCAATCCGTGCAGATATTTCAGGTATGGCAACAGATCGATAGTCCCTTCACCCACATCACTACCTTTGCTTTCCCGGTATACATCCCGGGTGAAAGGAATCTCGAGAACCATCAACCAATTCCCCTCAGCTCCGGAATTGGAACGTTTTGAAATTACCAGGTTCAGCCGTTGGGGAAAATAAGATTGCAGACTTTTTTTCAAAGAAGGAATTGGAGCACTAAAATAAGAACCAACATCCGGGGATATGTTATTCAGCTCCAGAATAATATCAGGCAGGGTCTGTTTGGGCCTGATTATTTTCACCAGTGAGCGAAAAGCCCAACCCTCCCGGCCACTGCCGGTACGAATTTTCACCCAGCTGCCCTGTTCTTCAACCACTTCCACCCGCGTGCGGCGACTCAAGCTAAACAACCTTCGGCTGCGTTTGTTCGGCGCTTTTCTGATGTTCAAACCAGAAACTTTCACCACTCCCCTGATTGCTGGCACCCCGCTGCTCCCAGCTTGTACTGTCAATGAAAAAAAAACCAGCCAGAAAACCAGACAGATAGGCACAACCCGGCAGAGATGACGGGATAAAGCAAAGGAAAATAGCGTCATAGCTGTTCCAATAATTCCCTGCAGGCCCTGGCTATTTCCGGACCGTCATCGGCAAATAACGTCCGAGGATCAAAAATCAGCTGATCATCAAGGATCCTGGTAATAATGGGGAGAGGACGGGAGCGGAAAAATCGTTCCAACGCTGAGGCAGAATGATTATTCACCTGCAAAGCTACCAGCCAAGTGGGAATTTCAACCATTGGCAATGCTCCTCCACCAGCCCGGGAAATTCCTTCTCTCAAGGTTAATGATATACCTGATATATTACCAAGCTGGCGGCGTATCTGTCCCTTCAGGCGGTTTGCCCGCCGACGCAACTCAGCTAGTGACATGGTCAGCATTGCCAGGGTCGGCAGAGCGGAAACCACTTTTTCTTCATCAAGATAGCATTTCAGCACTTCTTCCAGAAAAACCAGGGTCAGTTTATCAATCCGCAAGGCCCGGTTTAATGGATGCCGCTTCACCTGTTCAATCAAGTCTCGACGGCCAACCACGATTCCAGCCTGGGGACCACCAACCAGCTTATCGCCGCTGAAGGTAACCACGCCAACACCGGTTTTAACCACCTGCCGTACCGTGGGCTCGCCGCCAACACCGTAGGCACTGAGATCCATCATGCAGCCACTGCCAAGATCTTCAATAACCGGCAGGGAAAATTGATTCGCCAGTTTTACCAACTCAGCAGAATCAACAGCAGAAGTGAAACCGGAAACCCGGTAATTGCTGGTATGAACTTTCAAAATCAGGGCCGTCCCGGCATTGATCGCCCGTTCATAATCGGCCGGATGTGTCCGATTAGTGGTTCCCACCTCCCTAAGGATCGCACCACCCTGGGAGATGACCTCAGGAATCCGGAAAGCACCACCGATTTCGATCATTTCACCCCGGGAGATGATCACTTCCCGGCCGGCAGCCAGGGCTGAAAGCACCAGCAGCACCGCCCCGGCATTATTATTAACCACCATCGCTGCTTCGGCCCCGGTGAGCCGGCAAAGCAGGGCTTCGACATTATCATAGCGGATTCCCCGGCGGCCGGCTTCCAGATTATATTCCAGGTTGGAATAGCGGCAGGCAATGGCATTGGCCTGCTCCAGGGCCGCAGTTGGCAATGGCGAGCGACCCAGATTCGTGTGAATCACTACCCCGGTAGCATTGACAACCCGTTTTAACCGCGGGGCCAACTGCATTTCTAAAGTTCCAGCTAAGTGGTCGAAAAAAACCGACAAAGAAAAAATTTCGTCAACCTGGATTTTTTCAGCCACCACTTGTTTTTTTATTTTAGCCAGTTCCAGGCGAACCGATTCCACCACCAAGTTGCGCGGATAACGTTCCAACAACGGCTGCATTTCCGTTTCACGGAGCAATTCATCCACTGCCGGCAACCGGGACAAATTTTTCTGCAGTTTACTGCTTCCCTTCATCAACCTTACTCCTGCTGATATCCCTGAAATTATTGACTCCGATAAAAAATTCCCGCATCATGATAACCCAAAAATACATTCCACTGGCTGTCAGCAGCATCTGATCACCATTAAAACGCAAAGCACCCAGCAGCCGGAACAGGGAAATTTCCTTCCATAATGCCCGTTCAAACAAAGGACCGTATTTCCGGCGGAGCTGCCCCCGGTCCAGGCAGGTACCGAAAAGTTTCATCAAAAAATCATAGCGCATCCGTTCCAGCAGGGTAAATTCCTTTTTTGCCGTTACCGGCAGTTTCCCGTCTTCCAAAGCAGTGCAATAATCCGGCACCGAAAAAGTATTGGCTAAAATAGTCCCCTGGACATAGCTGAACGAACCGCTGCCAACCCCGAGATATTCATCATAATCGACAATGTATTCATCAATCATCGATTTTTTGCGGGAAAAGCACCAGGCCGAACCCGGAGTATAATTTCTTGAAAGAAAGGTCAGCAGTTGCCGATAAAAACGTTTTTCCTGGCCATAATCTACCTTTCCCAGGGTTTTCTGAATAGCCTTTTCAGTCGCGGCGGAGGCCATCAGCGGATAAAAAGTCACCTGGTCAACCGGCAATTGATCAATAATTTCCAGATCCCGCTGCAGAATCTTTTCCGTCTGGGTGGGAAAATTAAAAATCATATCAACATTTAAGGTATCAAAAACTCCCATATAGTTTTTCAGCCGCGCCTTGATATCCGCCCCGCTTCCATACTTGTGAAACCGCTCCATAGCCTGCAGCAGGCCATCATCAAAGCTCTGGACGCCCACGGACAACCGATTCACCCCGGCATTTTTTAAAATGGCAACTATATCATCAGTTAAATGATTAGGGTTGGTCTCAACGGAAATTTCCTTCACTGGATATAATGACCTGATCAGCTCCAGGGTTTCCGCCAGTTCATCCGGCAGAACTGTCGGCGTTCCCCCTCCTACATAGACCCCGGTAAAACGAAAGCCTTTATCCTGATAGCTGCTGATTTCCCGGCGCAGAGCGGCAAAGTAGCGTCGGGCCAGCGGAACATTCAACGGATAACGATTAAAGGAACAGTAGGGACATAGCTGTTCACAAAAAGGTACATGAACATACAGAAGATAATCACGGTCCGACCGACCCTGGGGAATGGCAATCTGGTCAAACTGGCGAAAAGTAAGGTATTCCCGGTTCACATAACGCAAATACCTGGCCATCAAGGGTTCAATAAACATCTGCTTCAATCCCTCATGGCTTTATAAAAACTCCAATCTTTAATAAATACTCGGATAAGTAATATCTCAACTTTCTGACTAGCATTGCCAGGGATACATTACAGGATGTTCGGGCTTGGCTCATAGCGGTGTCTGCCGACAGGCAGGCCATGGATGGCCGGCGAAAATGAGCGAGAGCCATACCGGAACATCCCTGGAAATTTCTTTCAGCCCGCCGCCGTGCCTGCCAGCAGGCACGGCGACAGGCAGGGCTGTTTTTAGAGCAACTCAAAAAGTCGAGTAATATGGCTCAATTATCTGTTCTTCCTTGAAAAAACTGACCAGAAATTGAGACAAGATAAATGAAATATCCCAACCATCTGCAAATGTCTACAAAAAACTAGACGATTTTCATTTGACAATCCAAAGAAAATTGTTTATGAAATAATAACTTTTTCAATATCCATATTAGGTTTGGGAAAATTAGGATTTTTCCGATCCGCACGCCCTGTAAGGAAGGATGTCTTAATGCCGGTTATAACTATTTCAAAAGAATTCGCTTCTGGTGGCCTGGAAATCGCCCAAAAACTGGCCAAAGTGCTGAATGTTGATTATTTCGACAAACAGATTGTTGAACAGGTAGCCGCCCAAGCCAAAGTAAGTACCGATAATGTCCTTGATTATGAAGCGGAACGTCATATCAGCCTGCGGGCTTATCTGTCCAGAGTTATTGATTATGATTTTCTCAAGCAGGAAAAGAAGGATGAACCTGAAGAATTCCCCGAAGAAACGACCTATGATGACCGTAAGAAAATCCCCTTTGCCCTTGGATCTCAGGGATGGATTGACAGTGATATTTACCGGGAAATGATCGTTCGGGTCATTACCAGCCTGGGGCAACGGCAACATATCTTGATTGTTGGTCGGGGTGGCCAGTGCATTCTGCAGGACAATCCAAATACCATCCATATCCGCATTGTGGGCGCCTTTGAAGATCGGGTTAAAAGGACCATGGGTGAAAACCTTAGCCTGAATGAATCACAAGCGGTGAAGCTGGTTAAAGAGATGGACAAAAAAAGTCACGATTATATTCAATATTACTTCAAAAAAGACTGGGCAGATCCACTGAATTACAACGTAGTCTGCAATACCAGCCGCGTCCCAGCAGATACAGCCATTTCCTGGCTTTCCGGCCTGGCGCTTAAATCTTTAACGCAGCCATAAGATAAAGATAGGCTCAAAAAAATAACCACACAAAAATAAAATATTGGGGCCCCAATTATGAGCCCCTGACCACAATAAAACCGCTGGGATCCCCGACCGTAGAGGGACTGAGACGGTAGGTCATACACAACCACATCGTCATTTGCGAATCTGGCTGGCAACTTTGTTTTGCCGCTGCTCGCCGTGTAGCCTGCCATCTCACTTCCGGCAGGCTTTTTTATGTTTGGCGACCAAGGTAAGAACCGTAATAAGGAAAAACACTAATGGCAGAAGAACCTATTACCATCACCCGGATTCAGGAAATGAAAACCAGGGGAGAAAAAATCTCCATGGTCACCGGCTATGATTACCCTTTTGCCCGTTTCCTTGACCAGAGCGGCATTGATATAATCCTGGTGGGAGATTCTGTTGGGGTGGTGGTTGCCGGTTATCCTAACACCTTGCCGGTTACCGTCGATGAAATGATCTATCATGGAAAAGCCGTCATGCGGGGAAATAGCCGAGCCCTGGTAGTCATCGACATGCCCTTCATGAGTTATCAGATCAGTATTGAAGATGCCAAACGCCAAGCGGGCAAAATCATGCAGCAAACCGGCGCGGCAGCTGTCAAGCTGGAAGGCGGCGTCTCCATGGCAGCCACCATTGATGCCCTGGTAACCATCGGAATTCCGGTACTGGCCCATGTCGGCCTGACCCCCCAGGCCGTCAATCAGCTGGGAGGTTACCGGGTCCAGAGAGAAAAAGAACGGCTGCTGGAGGATGCCAAAGCCGTTGCTGATGCGGGAGCCTTTGGACTGGTTATCGAATGCATCCCTGCTGATATTGCCGCGGAAATCACCAATTCAGTCAATATCCCGACCATTGGCATCGGCGCTGGTCCGTCCTGTGACGGACAGGTACTGGTACTTCATGATCTTTTAGGTCTTTTTGATCGTTTCAAGCCCTCTTTTGTCAAGCAATATGCCAATTTGGGGCCTGAAATTATCAAGGCACTCCAGCAATATCACCAGGAAGTCAAGGATGGCAACTTCCCCACTGAAAAACACAGTTTCCACTAAAATGAAGATTTTTACAGACCCTAAACAAATACAACAATATGTATTGGTCCAGCGGGCCGCAGGAAAAACTATTGCCTTGATCCCAACCATGGGTTACCTGCACCGGGGCCATACTACCCTGATGGAACAAGCCCGCCCCACAGCCCAGATCGTAATTGTTTCCATTTTTGTCAATCCGCTACAGTTCGGCCCCCGGGAAGATCTTGATACCTACCCCCGGGACTTTGAAAGCGACTGTCGAACCTGCAAACAGGCTGGGGTTGATATAATTTTCAGTCCCCGGATGTCAGACATCTATCCAGCAGGATTCCAAACCACGGTATCGGTTGCGGAGATTACCAGGGGCTTATGTGGCGCTCATCGTCCCGGTCATTTTAACGGTGTAACGACGGTGGTAGCCAAACTTTTCAATCTTACGCTGCCACATAAGGCATTTTTTGGCGAAAAAGACTACCAGCAACTGGCCGCCATCAGGCAGATGGTAAACGATCTCAACTTTCCCATCGAAATTGTCGGAGTCCCCATCGTCCGGGAAGCGGATGGGCTAGCCATGAGCTCGCGAAATGCCTACCTCTCACCATCACAAAGGGAGGCAGCGCTGTCCCTGTCCCACAGCCTTTTCCGAGCCCGTGAAACTTTCAAGCAGGGAGAGCGCCAATCATCAATCCTGCAGCAAACCGTCAGGGATACGATTCAAGCAGATTCTGATCACAACTGCCAGCTCGAATACCTGGCAGTTTGTGATCCGGAAACATTGGTGGAAATTGAACAGATAGAAAAAGGGGCAGTCATCGCTTTAGCAGCCCGGGTGGGAAAAACCAGACTTATTGACAACATATTATTGCCTAATCTGAGCGATTAGCTGTTAGCTATTAACATTTAGCCAGGTAAAATAAAGTCACTAACTAAATAACTTAAAACACCAAACGGATTAAAACTGCAAATAACAAAACATCTTGAATTCATTAAGCTAATAGCTAACCGCTAATGGCTAATCACTTAATTTAGATATTGCCATAGAGGAACAGAACATCATGTTGCGAACCATGTTTAAATCAAAAATCCATCGAGCCACAGTTACCGATGCCAACCTCGCCTATGAAGGCAGCATAACCATTGACAAAACCCTGATTGATGCAGCAGATATCCTGCCATATGAGCTGGTTCACGTCTACAACCTCACCAACGGAGAACGGTTTTCAACCTATGTCATCGAGGGAAAAGCTGACAGTGGAGAAATATGTATTAATGGCGCTGCCGCCCGTAAAGCCCGCAAAGGCGACATGGTAATCATAGCCTCCTATGTCCAGGTTGACAATCGAGAAATAGCCGACCTCAAACCAATAAATATTATGGTCGACTCCAAAAACCAAAGACTCAAAAAGACCTGAGCAGGCATTGCCTGGCCAAAAAAAACCGGTTGTCAAAGTGACAGCCGGTTTTTTATTTATAGCTACTGTAAAAAATACTAACTTATGCCATATCGCCGTTTTTTAGCCAGGCGTTTGAGGGCTTCTATATGTTTCTTCTTCTTACGAACACTAGGTTTTTCATAATGCCGCCGTTTTTTCAACTCACGGAATAAACCGGATTTATTCAGCTTGTTTTTCAGTAACTTAATCGCCCGTTCAACGTCATTATCAATAACCTTGATTTCCATCTAAACCCCTTCTTCTTATCAATCTGGATAAATCGTCCTACCCTCAACCGGGCAGCTCCAAGATGAAATGATAAAATATATTAATAACACAAATCCATGCCAATATGGCAAAAAGAGGACATTACTTACTAGATCTCCGGATGGTTGTCAATATATTTTTCATACAATTCCGCCAGTTGCCGATAGTAATAACCAACTTGGCCGGGAGAGTTTGTTCCCACCACATTGACTTTAAAGTCCATCTCCTCAGGCAACCAGGACAGGCCGGTAAAGATTTTATTTTCCAGCCCCAGGGTAATCTCTTTCATTTCCTCCAGAGAGCCTAATGCCATCACATTTTTCCCATAGCGATCCTGCAAATCAGTAAAGCGCTGTGCCAAACTAACAATCTTTTCATGCTGCACCCTTTTATCGGCATAGAATACCAGCTCTTTTTCATCAACAGGCTGAAGCATATCCAGCTGGAGACGCACATGGTTTCTGACCACCCAGGACACCGATTTTAAATCTTTTTCATCCAGCCAGTCAGCACCTACCTGTGCGTGATCTTCGCCAGTTTTCAAGGTTGCAAACTTGGCGATATCATGCAGCACGCCAGCTGCCGCCAACAATGCCAGATTTTGCTGCTGCCCAATGGCATTCAGCTCTTCCCCCAGCAACAAAGCAGCCTTGGCTACAGTGACGCTATGGCCGACAATATGAACCGGCACCGAGCGCTTCCTCAAAAGGGAAAAACTGGTTTCAAGATCAGGAATCACACGCATCTCCACGGCATAAAGTCAGAACCATATCCTCCATGATAATGGAGTCGGGAATGGCTGACGATTTCAGGCGATAATCCACTTCAGACAGCAGCGAGAAACTGTCAGACAATCTGGATAGAGGAAATTCATTCAGCTGCCGGCGGATTTTCTGGGCCACAAAGGGAGGCACTCTTAACGTTCGGGCCAAATCTCCTACCGATCCGCTGCGATTTGACGGAGCTGATGCCAAGGCCAACAGGCGATAGTGGCGGGCCACCATGCTCAAGATAATCAGCGGCACTGTTTTATCCCGCAGCAACCGGTGAAGTACCTGCAGTGATACCTTAACATTCCCGGCACCTAGTTCATCAACCAGAGTAAAAATATTTCCGGCAGCAGTTCCACAACCCAACAGTTCAAGATCCTCAGATTTAACCACCCCTCCAGGACCGACAAACAATGCCAATTTCTCTACCTCACGGAAAATAAGCTGAAGATTTCCATCATGATAATGTATCAGGGTATCAATCACTTGGGGGATAAAGCTGACATCATATTCTTGCCCATGTCTGCTCATCAACTTCCGCACTTCAGCCGGCGGTAAATGATCAGTTTTTATTACTTCCCCACATTTCTTTACTGATTTAACAAACGGCAAACGACCATCTACCTTCACCGCGGTAAGAAACAAAAATAAACCGCTGGCATCATGGTGAGCATCCAACCATTCTTTCAACAATTTGGCATCATTTTTTTTCAGCCTGTCCAGGTGACTCAAAACTATAATTTTTTTTTCGGCAAACAATGACAGACCATCCCAGTTGGGAAGAATCTCCTCCAGGGAAACCTGTGAATAATCATACTGTTCAACGGTTATGCTCTCTTGCTGCTGGATGAGTTTTTTCAGAGAGGAGAACAGGTAGGAAACCGGGTAATGTTCCTGGCCATAGACCAGACAACAACCAAATTCGGCCTCTGTTAAGGCAGCCTGCTTCAGGCTTTGATCAAGACGAGAGAACATCAAAAGTCAATAAATAATCGATCATGAATATTCTCAGCCAATACCTTGCAGACTTTTTGAATGGCCATACGCTTCTGGACCTGGACATCATTAGGGACCCCACTGGTGTGATATTCTTCCACTTCGCTCATACTGTCATTCTGCCAGATGACAACATCCTGGCGGGCATCACGGGCCTCCACCTCAATATTCACCTGAACCCGGTATTCATAGGCTCGATCATCACCGCCGTAGGAAATACTGTTGGTGGAAATATTCAAAACCGAACCACTGATAACCAGATCAGCATTCTTCTCATCAACAACCTTAAGCCGCTTGCTGCGGGAGAACTCATTCACCAGGAAGTTCACCATATAGGTTTCCACCAGGCTCTCATAGGTATGATTGCCAAAAGGCATGATGGCGACGGTTTTAATATCCGCCGGCAGATTATTGCCATCCCCACGGAAATGATACCCCAGGCAGGCAGGCAGGAAAAGTGCAACCAGGAAGAATATGGTTATTTTTTTAATAATGAACTCCTTCCATAAAAATGGCCTTTTTGCTCGATTACTGCGTTAAGCTCAAATTATAATCCTCAAAATATGAAATATATTCCTGCGGTTACAATTTTCGCCTGCCTTGTATTCAAACAAAAATTCTAATTTTTCAAGACAGGTTATTGCAGCATACGGCAAATAGTCCTCAAACCACGATATTCACCAGTTTTTTTGGTACAAAAATAAATTTCTTTACCGGCTTCCCGGCCAGATATTTCTGCACTTTTTCACTGGCCATAGCCAGAGGTTCCAACTCCTCACGGCTAATCCCGACATCAACACTCAGCCGATCACGAACTTTGCCATTTACCTGAACCACCATCATGATGGTATCGGTTTTGATTGAGTCAGGATCATAATCCGGCACCTGGAACGCAGCCAGTTCGGTTTTTTGTCCCAAGCATTGCCACAATTCTTCAGTAATATGAGGAACAATCGGGGCCAAAAGCACCAGAACTGTTTCCACCGCCTCCCTGATCACCTGGCGGGAAACATGGTCATCACCAGCTGGCATTTCGATAAAAGGTTTCAAAGTATTAACCAGTTCCATGACTGCGCTGATTGCCGTATTGAAGTGAAACCGTTCTTCAATATCCACTCGTACTTTTTGAATCGTCTGGTGGGTTTTCCGCCGTAAAACCTGCATATTTTCAGACAGATCCCCAAAAGGACCAACGTAGGGTAAAACATCCTTGATAGTCGGCAGAACTGCATACATCAGCCGCCAAAGACGGTTTAAAAAGCGTGATGCCCCTTCGACCCCCTGTTCATTCCAATCAAGATCCATCTCTGGTGGGGCTGCAAACAAGCTGAACATCCTGGCTGTATCAGCCCCATATTTTTTGATCAGGGCATCGGGATCAACCACGTTACCCTTGGATTTTGACATTTTGGAACCATCCTTGATCACCATTCCCTGGGTCAGCAGGTGGGTAAATGGTTCAGAAAAGTCGACATAACCAAGGTCACGCAAAACCCGGGTAAAAAAACGGGAATAGAGTAAATGCAAAATGGCATGTTCAATGCCGCCAATATACTGATCAACCGGCAACCAGTAGGAAACCGCCTTTTTATCAAAAGGGGCCTGGTCATAGTTGGCGCAGGCGTAGCGGCTATAATACCAAGATGATTCAACAAAGGTATCCATGGTATCGGTTTCACGCCGGGCTGCTTTTCCACAAACAGGGCAAATGGTCTCAACAAAATCCGGCATCGCCGCCAGAGGTGAGCCACCGGAACCACTCAGATCTACCTTCTCCGGCAATACCACCGGCAAATCCGCCGCCGGAACCGGCACAATACCGCAACTATCACAGTATATAATCGGAATCGGCGTCCCCCAATACCGCTGACGGGAGATACCCCAGTCACGCAGGCGATAGGTGATAGTTTTTTTACCCTTGCCCTGTTCCTCCAGGTAGGCGGCAATCTTTTCCAGGACTTTCTGGTTATCCAGACCATCAAAAGGACCAGAATTCACCAGCTTGCCGGAACCGGTATATGCTTCCACCATTGTTTCAGGATTCAGATCTTCTCCATCCGGTTGAATGACGACAATAATCGGTAAATCATACATCCGGGAAAACTCAAAATCCCGCTGATCATGGGCCGGCACCGCCATAACTGCCCCGGTACCATACTCCAACAAAACGAAATTCGCCAGGTAAATGGGCATCTTCCGACCGGTTACCGGATTAAGGCAGTAGCGACCGGTAAAAACTCCTTCCTTCTCTCGGGAACCAGCATCACGATTGTCTTGCCGCTCCTGGCGCCAGCGCCGGATAAATACTTCCACCGCGGCCTCCTGGCCCGTCCCTGCCACCAGCTCAGAAACCAGTGGATGCTCGGGAGCCAGGCTCATAAACGTCGCCCCGTACAGGGTATCCTGTCGGGTGGTAAACACCGTAATAGTTTTATCACTGCCAACCAGGGGGAAAACAATATTGGCCCCGGTACTTTTACCAATCCAGTTTTTCTGCATGGTGGTTACCCGCTCGGGCCATCCCGGCAGGTTATCACACCCAACCAGCAATTCTTCCGCGTAATCGGTAATCCGAAAAAACCACTGGCTTAATTCACGGGTTTCAACTTCCTGGCTGCAGCGCCAGCACAGACCGGCTTCCACTTGTTCATTGGCCAGCACTGTCTGGCAGTGTTCACACCAGTTAACAGAGGATTTCTTTTTGTAAACCAGACCTTTTTCATACATCTGGAGAAAAAAGAGTTGCTCCCAGCGATAATATGATGGGTCACAGGTTGCCAGTTCACGACTCCAGTCATAACTGAATCCCATCCGCTTGAGTTGACAACGCATGGATTCAATATTATCCCTGGTCCAGGCAACCGGATGTACTTTGCGTTCTATGGCCGCATTCTCCGCCGGCATCCCAAAGGCATCCCAACCCATGGGATGAAGGACATTACGACCTCTCATCCGCTGATAACGGGCCACCACATCGCCAATGGAATAATTGCGCACGTGGCCCATATGGATTTTTCCCGATGGATAGGGAAACATCTCCAGCAGATAGTATTTTTCACCCTCACCATCAGTAGCCGCAAAGGTACTTTCCTGATCCCAGTGCGCCTGCCACTTTAATTCAACTTTTTGCGGATTATATTGCGATTCCATCATTTACACCTGACAACCGTCAAAAAAATACCTTTGCGGTCTATCTCCCCTGCCGCTTTTCCAGTTTTTCCTGTTCTTCCTTGCAGGTAATACACAAAGGTGCCACCGGCCGGGCTTCCAAACGCCCCAAAGAGATTTCCTCACCACAGGCGTCACAGATACCATAGGTTCCCACTTCAATCTTGATCAATGATTCATCAATCTTTTTAATCAAGTGAGCTTCCCGACCCCGGATACGAAAAAGAAAGTTATGATCTACTTCCGCGGAAGCCGCATCTGCGTCATCCATAAGATCTTCCCGGTTGGTGTGAATATCACCCCGCTTCAGTTGATCAACCTTTTCAACAATCTTCTTTTTCTCGGCCAGCAGCAGCTGTTTAAAATGATCCAGTTGCTCTTGCGTCAGCATGTTAACCCCCCTTCTTTAATAACTCCTGCATAGCGGTAAAATCCAAGCACCTGCAGGAAGGTATTCCATACCTGGAAAAAACTTATATGGCCTCTAAAATGATGGCGGAGTGTATACCAATTCAGGCAGCAAATCAACAAAAAGTTATGATAGCTACACGAGGGATTAGATAACTGCCCAGAGAGGAAAAATCAACGAAGAAAACGGTTCATGAATGGCAGAGAGAGGTAATCCTAAAGGCGGGCTAACGCCCGCAACCCAAATCAATGTACCGGGGTGTTCCCAACAATTTCTTGTTTTTTATACCCCTCAAGGGGATACTGAAAAGCGTTTTTCAGTCCGCTTGCTGCGGCCACACATCTGTAAAGTAAGTAATTGTTCTTGATGATGTCCCGGCATGGCTCTTGCTCATTCTCGCTGCAC